>CAZFXD010000178.1:0-10433 GCA_964522795.1 uncultured Myxococcaceae bacterium | reverse complement strand
GGCGGGAGGATCGGGCGGGGCCGGTGGTGCTGGAGGCAGCGGCGGCGGCGCCACGGGCGGCGGCAGCGGCGGGTCGGGAGGCGCGGGCGGCTCTGGTGGCGGCGTCGCCGTGAACGACGGTGGGTTGCTCCTCACCGCCGACGTCGATGGCGTCCCGACGGTGTTCGCCTACAACACCACCAAGACGATCAACGCCGCGTCAGCGCTGATGGTGACGGTCGGAGGCTCCGTCAACGCGAACGCGACCGGTGGCATCTTGAGCATGCAGACCTGGGCGGAGACCGACGGCGGCTATCGCTGCTATTACATCGGGCACATCGCCACGAGCGGGCTGACCAACCTCACCAGCGTGGGCGACGGCGGGTGTTCAATGACGTTCACCAGCGTGGCGTACGACGCCGGCCAGGTGTGCGAGGGAACGTTCAAGGGCAACCTGGCGTCCTACGCCAACTTCGACGGCGGGAATTACATGGTCATCACCAACGGCCACTTCCGCTTCACGCGCTAGGTTCTGAGGGCTGGAGCGTCTTCACCAGCCGCTCCACTTCGTACCCGTGCGTCTTGAGGCGCTCGACGATGGCGTCGTAGACCTCGGGCTTCATCGTCGGCGTCCGGCTGAGAATCCACAGGTAGTCGCGGCCGGGGTTTCCCACGGCGGCAAACTCGTAGTCGGCGCCCAGGTCGATAATCCAGTAGTCGCCCCAGAACGGCCGGAAGAAGCTCACCTCGAGCTTGGCGTTGGTCGCGGCATCCACCACGCGCGCGCGACCGGTCGCCGCGTTCTCCTCGCCGTCGAGCGTGTCTTTGCGACACCGGTTGTTGACGTCAATCTCCCCGTCGGCTCGGAGCGCGTAGTTCGCGGTGGTTCCGGTGCAACCCTTCTGGAATCGCTGGGGGAAGCTGGCGATCTCGTACCAGGTCCCCAGGTACCGCTGGAGTTCGACCCGCTCCACCGTCGCCAGCGGTGGAAGGCTGAGCCTCTGGGTGGTCGTGGCGCAGCCGGTGACAGCCACGCTCAGCGCGAGAAGTGCGGAACGAATCATGGGCGCTCCTTTCGAGGTGTCCGCATCGATAGCGGCCATCCGTCGCCGTGCCGACGCTTCGCGGGGGAGACCGTCGCGCCCCCTCAGACTTCTGAGGGGCCCCGTTTAGGAACGCCGGAAACCCGCGATCGCGCGGCGCGCATCTTCCCTAACTCGTTGATTCCACGAGCGAGTCGGCTGGCGCCTCGGTTGCACATGGGGCCTTGGATTCTCTGTTTGTTCCTGCGCCCCATGGAGGCTGTGATGCGTGCTTTCTCGAAGAACCGCTGGTCGTGGCTGATTCTCACCGCGTTCGTCGCCGGCTGCGGCGGGCTGACGGTCGGTGATCCCAACAACACGGACCCGGCCAATCCCGTCAAAGAGTCGCAGACTGACTTCGTCAACAACGAGCCGGGCTCCAATGGCAGCACGGTCGGGGGCCCGCGCGGCGGCGATGGCGAGTTCGGCTCGGCGGCTCCGGCGGCTGACTCCGCGTCGGCGGGTGCGAACGCCAAGGCGCCCAGCGGCCGCACCGGCACGGTCGAGGAAGCCGACATCTATCGCATCGACAACAACCGGCTCTTCTACCTGAACACGTACAAAGGGTTCATCGTGTACGACCTGGCGGACCCGAAGAACCCGCAGCGCGTCTCGCGCCTGCCGGTCTACGGCTACCCCATCGAGATGTTCGTCTCTCAGAACACGGTCTACGCGCTGCTCCGCGACTCGCTCTACCTGACGCAGGGACAGAGTGGCCTCGAGTTCAAGCGCCACAACGTCTCGCAGCTCGTCACCATCGACATCTCCGATCTCAAGAACCCCAAGGTGCTCAAGACGTTCGACATCATCGGCGAGCTCCGCGAAGGCGTCTCGCGCAAGATCGACAACACCATCTACGTCGTCTCCTACATGCCGCAGTCGTATTACTACTGGGGCTACCCCTACACGGGCGACCGCACCGAGCAGGCCTGGGTCTATTCGTACAACGTGGCCGACCCCAAGAACCCGGTGCAGGTCGACGCGCTCAAGATCTTCGAAGGGGGCGGCAAGCAGTCGTACGACGCCGGGAGCTACGAATACCGGGGCTTCAGCGGCGTGGCCATCTCAGCGACGGCCAACACGCTTCACGTCGTCGAAAATTGGTACCACTACGGGTATCAGCAGGGCTCGGGGAAGTACTGCTCGGGCTCGTGGGACAGCAGCCAGCAGGCCGTCGTCTCCATCATCGACATCTCCAACCCCTCCGGGGCGATTCGCCTGCACTCGCGGTTTGAGTCGACCGGATCTCTGACCGATCAATTCAAGCACAGCTACATGTACGACCCCGTGACCCAGAAGGGGTACTACCTGGGCATCTTCGCGCGTCGCGAGTGGGGCGGCACCAACTGCACCGGCACCTCGACCACCCGGAACACGCTCGAGGCCTGGGACATCACCGACGGGGCGCACCCCGTGCGCGTGGGCAGCCTCGTCTTCGGAAAGCCCGATGAAGGCGTGCGCGGCTCGACCTTCGATATGGATCGCAAGCTCGTCTACGCGATCACCGCGCGAAACGTCGATCCGCTCTACACCATCAGCTTTGCCGACCCCGCGAACCTGAAGATTCTGTCCGCCATCGACGGGCTGTCGGGTGACATGTCGGTCTTCCGCATCATCGGGAACGGCAAGTTCCTCCTGGGCGTGGGTCGCGACAACAGCGACGCCTGCACCGGCTTCGGAGCGCCGGCGGTGGGCTGGTCCACCAACATGGCGGTCAGCATCATCGACGTGAGTGATGCCACCAAGACGCGGCTGGTGCAGCGCAAGTGCGTCGCGGTGAAAGACGCCAAGTGGGTGACCTCGCAGATCACCTGGAACCTCGATCAGGCCCACAAGATGATCGGCATGGCCTCCGACGCCCGCGCCGACGTGGTGAGCGTGCCGGTGAGCTACTACGCCCCGGTGAACGGCCCCAACACCTGGTGGTGGTACCGCTACGAGAGCGCGGTCGGGATCATGTCGTACGACCTGGCCAAGTACGACCCCGCCAAGAGCGAGCTCAATCAGGTCGTGCTGCAGAACCGTGCCACCGTGCTGCACGAGAACGGGCAGGTGGAGCGCTCCATCATCTTCACCCACCACGGCGCGACCGATCGCCGCCTGATGGTCAACCTGAGCGACACGCACATCTCGGTGTTCGACATCGACAACCTGGACTCGCCCGTGGCGCAGTCGGTGGTCGAAGTGGCGCCGTACCATGAGCGGCTCTTCAAGTTCGGCAACTACGTGGTCGACCAGGTCTCGCAGGGCGCGCAGTACCAGTACCCGCCGGCCGGCTCGGAGTTCCGGGTGCGGCTCGCCGGGCGAAACCTGGAAGACAGCCCGGTGCTGGCCGCGTTTACGGTCGGGCCGGTGAGCCAGGTGGTCCAGTACAAGGACAACCTGATTCTGTTCCGCCCGCGCATCGACACCAGCAAGGGCTACTACGGCTCGAACACCACGGACCTGGTGGTGTTTGACTTGAGCAACCCGCTCGCGCCCAAGCAGCGCGGCACCTTGGAGCTGACGCAGAACTCCTACGGGTACTGGCCGTACTACTGCGGCGCGGACCTGTACTTCTACGGCTACTACTACGGGTACAACTCGTCGGTGATCGACGACCACGGCCTGGCGCAGCTCAGCTGGACGTACACCGGCAACGTCAACCAGCGGTCCCTTCAGTACATCGACCTGTCGAACCTGGACAAACCGGCGCTGCAGATCGTCAACCTCGACGAGCGCTACGACTACTCGAAGTACCCGTACGTGGTGGCGCCCAAGCAGTACATCGAGCTGGTGCCCGACCTCTTCGGCAAGGGCTTCTACGCGTCGTACCGGCAGCAGATCGGCAGCCTCAACATCAACAACACCACGTTCGGTCAGCAGAAGTACTTCGCCGAGCGCTGGTCTTCGGCGCCGGGCGCGGCGCCCACGGCCGAGGCGGCGGTCAACCTGCCGGGTCGCCTGGTGCGCACCTGGGTCAAGGGAACGCAGCGCGCGTTCCTCGCCACCGACACCACGTGGTCGCAGTTCTTGATTCCCCCGAACGGCAGCACCTGGCGCTCCACGACGCGGCTGCACTTCCTGCTCGAGAACCCGCTCACCAAGAAGGCGATGCTCAAGGTCACCGAGCCGCTGGGGAACTCGCAGCTGGGTGAAGTGGTGGGCGACACGGACAAGCTGGCGGTGACGCTGCGGCCCGACTACTGGTCCTGGTACGGCGTGGCCGATTCGGCGCAGCAGGCCGCGATCGCCGCCGATCGCCTGGTGCTGTTCGACCTCGCCAACAACACCATGGTCTCGAAGTTCTCGGGCGCGCTCGGCACGCGCTACGCGACCCTGATGGGGGCGCTGGGCAACCAACTCTTCGTCAACATGCCAAACGATGGCGTACTGGTGGTCGACATCGCCAACCTCACCAAGCCGACCGGGCAGCACTTCGCGCGCACGCTCGGGTACGCCACGCACCTGGTGACGTCGAACGGGTTTGCGTACATCGGGTCGGGCTACTTCGGCATCTTTGAGCTCGACCTCAACGCGCCGGTCAGCATTCTGGCGCCGTAACCTGAGCGAAACGCCTGTCCCCAGACGGTGGGGACAGGCGTGTTCTCTTTTGCGGGGGCGGCGTGCCTACTGCAGGCGAAACACCACGCCGTGATTTCCGGAAGTGCTCAGCTCGTAGCCCAGGCCCCAGACGGACTTCGCGCTGCTCCCGTGCACGGCGGTGAAGAACACCGACGGGCCCACGCTCGACTTCGACCACTTCGAACCGTCGAAGTGCAGCACGTCACCCTGGTCGCCCACCGCGTACACGTCTTTGGTCGACGAGCCCCAGACCGCCGTCAGGTCAGGGTGGTCGAGAGAATCGAGGTTGGTGGCGGTCCACATCGAGCCGTCCCAGTGTTGCAGCGTGTCCTGCTCGCCCGCCGCCCAGACGTCGTTCGAGGCGAACCCCCACACGCCCACCGGTCGGTCGCCGTTGTTGCCCGTCGGCGCGACTTTGGACCACGTCGTCCCGTTCCAGTGCCAGAAGCCACCGGAGGAGTGGTCGGCCATGGTCCAGATGTCATCGCCGTTCGCCGCCCAGATGCCGCGCGGCGTGCCGTAGGTGTACGCGCGCCGGATGGTCGAGCCTTTGACGCGAATAATCTCCTGATTCACCGCGCCGCCGCCCACCACGTAGTCGTCCGGCCCGAACACCCAGATGGTTGAGAAGTCGGGCGCCCCGGGAATGTTGTGCTGGACCGTGCTCCACCCGGCCGTCGCCCCGCGCCACCGGTAGATGGTGGTGCCGGAGGTGGCCCACAGGTCATCCGGCGCGAGGCCGAAGAACGCCGAGAGGCCCACGCCCATCGCGGGAGGCGCGACTTCGGCCCACTTGCTCCCGTCGAAGTGGAGAATGCGGCTGCCCGCGGCCCACACGTCCTTCTCGGAGAACACCCAGAGCGCGCTCAGCGTGTCGAAGTAGGCGTTGGAGGCCGCCGGAAGCGACTGCTTGCCGCCCCCGCCACACGCGGTGAGCAGCACCAACAGTCCACACGCCACGAGATCGCGCATCTTTGCCAGAGGGTTCATGGGCCGGGAGTATCGACGCAGCGCTACCAGCCGAGAAGCAAGAACACCGCGCCGACCACCGCGGCTCCGCCGGCTGCAATCAGCAGCCCCGTGGCGCTGGTCGCCTGACCGACCGCCTGTTTCTGCAGCCGCAGCGTTTCACCCACCGTCGGCGCGACGTCGGAAGCGTGCTTGGAGCCGTTCGCCTGCGCCCCCAGGACGCCTCCCGCGATGGCCGCGGCGCCGCCGGCACCGACGAAGCCCACGCCTGCCCAGCGCGGCCAGTGCGACGGGTCCTCTCCGCTCCGGAGTGCCGCCGCGGACGAGGTGGCCTCGGGCGTGAGCGGGGGCGCGACGCCCGGTGGTGAGAGGGGCGGCGCGTCGGGTGAGACGGTGGACGGGGGCACATCCTGGGGCCCCACGACCGGCTTTCCGCTGCCGGGCTCGCTCGGGGCGGGGCCGCCCGCGCTGGCCCACCACTCGCGCACCGTGGGCGAGGCGTCGGGCGGGAGCATCACCGCCGGGTCGAGGAGCAACGCCTTCTTGAAGCTCGCCACCGACTTCTCGCGCTGCGCCAGCTCGGCGAAGGTGAGACCGAAGTACAGGTGCACCTGCGCCAGGTCCGCCGGCGTGTTGTCCCGCCAGGTGCGCGCCTGCTCGAGGACGGTGAGCGCCTCTTTCTCGCGAAACGCCTTCAGCAGCTCGATGGCCTTCGCCAGCTGTGGGTTGCGGGGCGGCGTGGTGGGCGCCTGGGCCAGGGCCAGCTGTAGCGTGAGCACGGCCAGCAGAGCCATCACGGCGCACACACCTTGCGGGCCACCAGCTCCGCGTTGAAGAAATCGGTCAGCCCGTACACCAGCGTCACGAACCCCGCCTCATGCCGCACCAGCTTGGGGAAGCCGATCTGGAAGTTGGTGATGCCGTTCGCCACCACCACCGCGGGGTGCGCACGAACTCCGGCGCGGACCACCATCAGCCGGCTGGTGGAGTCCGTTCGTTCCACCCACGCCGCGAAGTAGTCGTTGGTGCCCAGCTCCACCGCGTCGACTGACTTCACCACCGCCCCCGTGTCCCAGGTGTAGGCGTTGATGCGGCCGGCGGTGTTGGTCGAAGAGGGCGGACCCAGCCAGAGCGAGCGGACGTCGGCGTCGGTCTGCACCCAGGCGAGAAACGGAGAGGACTCCCGTGGGAACAACTGCATCGCGTTCACCGGGCCCACCGCGGCCAGGGACCCTTCATCGGTGCCGGCGTCGCCCGACTCCGCCGCCGAGCTGAACCGGACGCCGCCGTCGATAATCAGCGACGACACCAGGAACGTCCCGGCGGGCGTGGCCACCACGTCGACGCTCGTCATCGACTCGCTGGAGTTCCCCACCTGGTGTGACTGATCGAAGATGGTGTTGCCACGAACGGCGACCGTGCGCGGAAAGTCCCGGTTGGCGCCGCGACTGCCCCAGACGAGGATCGCCGTTCCCGCGCTGCCCTGCGTGGCGCGCAGCGGCGTGGTGATGGTCATGGGGGCCGAGGTCTTGATGCCCGCGCTGATGGGCCGGGCGGTGGCCATGCCGCCGTCAGCGGTCTGGGCCAGCTTCGGTGCGAGATTGGCGTCCAGCTCGGCGCCCCAGACCTGCTCCGAGGGCAGCCGCTCAATCCACCCCACGTAGAAGCCAGGGCCCAACGGCACCAACGCCGACCACTCGCCCATCGCCGCGCCGAGCGTGACGCGCGAGCCCAGCGTGCTCGCCGTGAGATCGTCGCGAAACCCGCGCACCTCGATGCCGCCGTCCAGCGTCGGGTAGGCCACCGCGAACCCTCCGTTCACGCGCGGGGCCACGGCGATGTGGTTGGGCCGGGTGGCGATGGGCATCAGGGAGACCGGCGGCAGCACGTCGACCAGGCCATCGCAGTCGTTGTCGATGCCGTCGCACGCTTCCGGGCCGGTGGGCGCGCAGCCCCCGTCGTCGGCAGTGGTGAGGCGGCACACGCCCGCGAGGCAGGTAAAACGCTCCGGGCACGCGTCAGATGCGGAGCACTGCTTGCCTTCGACCAGCGGCGGCCCGACGGAGCAGCCCAGCGCCATTCCACACGCCACGATGAAGAGCGCCAGCGCCCAGGCCCGAGTCATCGTGCTCACTGGACCCCGTGGAACGCGAGTTGTAAAGCCTGGAAGCAATGCCAACCATGACCTTGAGTTTGGTGCGCGACGCCGCCGGAACCGTCGGGGCGGTCAGCGTGCCGACCTACCGCCTGCGCGTGGTGCGAGGCCCCAATCGGCGCCAGGAACGAAAGCTCTCCAAGCGGCGGGTGCTGATTGGCTCCTCGGTGGACGCCGATTTTCCGCTCACCGATCCCACCGTGAGCGCGGTGCACTGTGAACTCACGCTCGATGACGCGGGCCTGAAGGTCCGCGACCTGGGCTCGAAGAACGGCGTGCGCATCGGCGCGCTGCGCGTGGGCGAGGCTTGGCTGGAGCCCGAGGTGGAGCTGATTCTGGGCGAGACGGTGGTGCGGGTGGAGTCCTCCGACGAGCGCGAAGAGAAGCCCATCGCCCGGCGCAGCTCGATGGGACGGCTGCGGGGCGGTTCGCTCCCCATGCGAGAGCTCTACCAGCAGCTCGAGTCGGCCGCGAAGACCGAGGCGCCGGTGCTCCTCCTGGGCGAGACCGGCACGGGCAAAGAGCTGGCCACCGAGGCGGTCGTCGCCCACAGCGCGCGCAAAGACGGGCCGCTGGTGGTGCTCGACTGCACCCAGCTGACGCCTGAGCTGGCCGAGAGCGCGCTGTTCGGCCACGAGAAGGGCGCGTTCACCGGCGCGGTGGCGACGCAGCCAGGAATCTTCGAGCGGGCCCACACCGGCACGGTCTTCCTCGACGAAGTGGGCGAGCTGCCCATCGAGCTTCAGCCCCGCCTGCTCGGGGTGCTGGAGCGCAAACAGGTCCAGCGGGTCGGCGGCGGGGCGCCCATCACCGTCGACGTGAGGGTGATCGCGGCCACGCACCGAGACCTCCCGCAAGCGGTCAACCGCGGGACCTTTCGCGCCGACCTCTACTACCGGTTGGCCGCGGTGGAGGTGCACCTGCCGCCGCTGCGCCTGCGCACCGACGACATTCCCGAGCTGATCGCGCATTTCCTCGAAGAGATGCCCGGGGCGCCGCGCTTGTCGCCCACGGTGATCGACGCGCTGTGCCGCGCCGACTATCCGGGCAACGTGCGCGAGTTGCGCAATGCCGTCGAGCGCGCGGTGCTCGGGCTGGGGCCCTTGTCCGCGCCCGCCTCCACGGCCATGCCCCAGTTGACGCTCGATGAGCCGTTCCGTCTTCAGAAGGACCGCCACGTGCGCGCGTTCGAGACCGCGTACATCACCAAGCTGATGGACGCGTGCAAGGGCAACGTCGCCGAAGCCGCGCGCCGCTCAGGCATGAACCGCGTCCACCTGCACGAAGTGATTCGACGCCTCGGGCTGTAGGCTGGGGCGGCAAGACTCGAGGCGGCGCGGAGGCGGCGAGGAGAACGCCGTCGCCTCGGTCGGGGTGGGCCCTCCGCACGCGTCATTTCCCCCGGCCGGCCGCTGGGCAGTGGAGAGGAGCGCGCGTACGATTTGGGCGTGACGCAGTCTCAGCTTCCGCCGCCCACCTTTGAGATCCAATCGCTCCTGGGAGAAGGCGGAATGGCGCAGGTGCACCGCGCCGTGATGCGGCAGGGGAGCTACGTGGAGACGGTGGCGCTCAAGCGAATGCTGGGCCGCTCCGTCGAACGCGCAGACCTGCTCGCGCTGTTCGAACGGGAAGCAAAAATCTGCTCCCTGCTGCGCCACGACAACATTGTGGCGTTGCGCGCGTTCGGCCACGACGCGGCGGGCCCGTACCTGGCGCTCGAATACATCGACGGCCCTACCGCGGCCCGACTGGTCAAGGCGTCGGTGGCAGCGGCCACCCCCACGCCACTCCTGGCAGCGATGCGCATCGCGCGCGAAGTCGCGGTCGGGCTGGCGGCCGCGCACGACTATCCCTTCGGCGACGGGCAGCGCGGGTTGGTACACCGCGACGTCTCGCTGGACAACGTGCTGGTGGCTCGCGACGGGACCGTGAAGCTGTCCGACTTCGGGGTGGCCAAGCTGCTCGACAGCACGCTGGTGACGCGGACCGGGACCGTGAAGGGCAAGTTGGGCCACATCGCCCCCGAGGTATTCGAAGGCGAAGAGGCCGACGGGCGGAGCGACATCTTCTCCTTCGCCGTCTCGGTCTTTCAGTTGCTCACCGGCGTGGCGCCGTTTCGAGGCACCACCGAAGCGCAGCTCATTGGCTCGGTGCTCCACCTGGTGCCGCCGTTGGTGTCCACGCTCCGGTCCGACATTCCAGAGCCGGTGTCCCAGTGGATTGACCGCGCGCTCAAGAAGAAGCGCGACGAGCGCGTGGCCAGCCTGACGGAGTTCATCGCGCTGGCCGACGCATGGCTCGCCGCGCAACCCGGCGACGCGCGGGCGGCGGTCGGCGCCTGGGTTTTACAGTTCGAAGCGGCGATGAACCAGGCTCCGGCGGCTCCCGCGGCGGAGGAGCGGCCGAGGACGCAGGTGGCCCGCGTTGAACCTTTGGCTCCCAGCCGCCGAGCCCCACGGGCGGCCGTGGCCGTCGCCGCGGTGGTGGGGCTTGCGCTGGGCGCCTTCGGCCTCGTTCGGGTCCTTGCGCCGGGTGACGAGCCCGGCCCGAAGGTCAACGCGCCGCCGTCGGACGTGGCGGTGGTCAACGCGCCTCAGCCCACCCCCAGCGCGACCGCGCCCGCCGTGGCCCCCGCGTCCCCAGCCTCCGCTGTGGGCGACGCCGGACCTGCGGCCGAGGCGCCC
>CAZFXD010000177.1:0-10450 GCA_964522795.1 uncultured Myxococcaceae bacterium | reverse complement strand
CGATCCCATCGTAGACGTTCTTCATGTCCGGCGATTCGACGAACGAATGCACCAATATCTTTGATGCCGGATCAACCGGGTGGTCGATTTCAAAGCCGCCACCACCTTTAGACAGATATCCATCGACGCGCACGCGCCCCGTGAAATAGCCCGCGTATCCGTAGTTGCTGTAATTGTCGCCGAGAACGGCCGTGCCACTAGAAGTTGTTCTCCCGGCAACGCCATACCCGCTGCCACCGCTTTCACCGTAGACACCGCTGGCGCCCCAGTAGCCGGACCACCCGTACACCCCATTGCCGTTGGATGCGTAGCCGGCGACGCCGTCTCCATTCGATGAATGAGCCTCCACGGCAACACTCGTTGATCCTGTGCCGTACGTCTCGGCGCGAATCGCGCTTGCCGGGTAGCTACTGCATGTATTCTTCACTTCCCACTGATAGCCATTGCACGACGACTGTTGACAATTCTGGTAGCAACTCTGCGCAGATGCTGATGACGGGCCAATCAGGGCTGTGGCGAGCGCGACAAGGGTCGCGAGTGCGTTCAGCGTGCGGGTATGCGCGGCCAGCCGCGAAGTGCAGTTCTGAAATTGAATCATGCTCGAACTCTCCGGTCTCGCCGCCTCGATTGGCGGTGAGTGACCGGGACCCTCCCACACCGACGTGCAAATCGTCGTCAGCCCCCCCCCAATGAGCAACACCATCTGGAGCGGCTTCCTCATCGAGTCGAAGAGCCCGAGGCTCCTCGAGACGTTCCGTGATGCGGTCGTGCGTGTCGCGAACTCCACCGCGCACCCTGAGGAATGGATGTTCGGGCTGGAGGAGGGCGGCGACGAACAGCAGGTCTCGACCGCCTACCTCCGCAAGGCGAAGTGTACGTGGGCGTGGCACTCGTTCGAATTGGACAAGGGCGTCGACCAATCCAACCTGACGGCGTTCTCGCGCGTCGCGGCGGCCTGTTCGAAAGCACTGAAGTGCCGGACGTGGTTCACCCAGGGCGACGACTACTCCGAATTGGTCCACGCGTACGGGCCCGACGGCAAAGTGCGGTGGAAAGCCGAGCGGGCCGACGACTACGCGGCGTACGATGCAGACCCTGACCCGAACCGCCCACCGCCCGATTTCACGAAAGCGCGAGCGGCGCCGTCAGCGCCCCTGGTTCGGCTCGAAGCGGACAGCGGGGCGAAGCTGGAATCGCTCATCGAACTGCACCTGGCGCCCGATCAAGGACGGCCGAAGGGTCGACAGGGGACCGAGGCGCAACAGGCGCCCATTCACTTCCGGCAGGATGCCGATGGCCCCGAAGGTGAAGGGAAATGGTTCGCAGGGAAGGCGCCCCCACGGCCGCCAAAGCCACCGAGCGCGCCCACGCCTCCGCCGCCCGAATGGACTCGACGTTCCGCGTACCAGCAGTGGCTTAGCGATCGGCGGTTTGAAGGTTTGATGTCCGGCAAGCTCACCCGAATCGCGGTCTACGTAGAGCCGGCGCGATGGCAGGCGCTCGTGGCGCCGTTCGAGAACACCCACACGTCCCCGGACGACGCCTTCACTGAGACCTGGCCCACCGTGAAGCAGGCGCTACCCCGATCGACGCGCGCATCGCGACACGGTCAGGGCGGCGTCGAACGAGAGATCTTCACCACGCCGGCGATCGCGAAGGAACTGCGAGCCCTGGTCAGCAGTCTCGGCTCCGACGAGGAAGCCGCCGTGCTCGCGGTCCTCGAAGCGCTCCTCAAGACGGGCACTGGCCCCTGACCAACGCGGACCGCCTTCGATGCCGCCGCGGCGTGCCCGGCGAGGCCGTGCCCTGGACGGCTATTTCGCGGCCGGCTTCAGCTCGTCGACGATCCGCTTCGCGCCGTAGACCTTGTCCAGCGCTTCCACCAGCGCCGCGCTGTGGACAGCCACCGCGCGGTTGACGGTCTCGTCGAACCCATAATCGCCACCGAGCGACTGAATATTCCCGTCGAAGATGAGCCCCACGACCTCGCCGTTCTTGTTCACCACCGGCGAACCGGAGTTCCCCCCGATGATGTCGTTGGTGGTCGCGATATTGAACGGCGTCTCCATGTTGACCTTCGCCTTCGCGTCGAGCCACGACTTCGGGAGCGCGAACGGGTCGCGGCCCGTGTGCCGCGCGAAGGCCCCCGCGAACTTCGTCACCGGCGTCACTTCCTTGCCGTTCTCGGTGTAGCCCTTGATGGAGCCGTAAGAGAGGCGGAGCGTGAAGGTGGCGTCGGGGTAGTTCGACGTGCCGTAGATCTGGAACATCGCCTTCGCCACCAGCTCGGCGTTCTTCTTCATCGGGCCGTCGATCTCGTCTTCCATCTTCTTGCGAATGGCCCGCGCGTCGGCGTCGAACAGCTTCACGAACGCGATCATCGGGTCCTTCGAGGCGTCGATGGCCTTCTGGCCGCCTTCGAACAGCGCCTTACGCACCTTGATGTCCTTCAGCTTGGTGCCCTTGATGAGCGCCTTGGCGATCTCCTCGGGGCTCTTCTCGCCGAACACCTTCTTCACCACCGGGTGATCGGCCGTGAGCAGCTCGCGCATCTTGATCAGCGTGTACTCGAGCGTGGCGACCTCGAACTCGTCGTAGATGGGAGCGGTGGTGAATAGGCCCTGCTTCAACTGCGGGATCTTCGAGTCGGTGAACTCGCGCAGTCGATCGCTGTTCGCCTTGGGCAGCTCCTCCGCGGCCCGAACCAGCGTACGCGCCAGGCTGTACAGCTCCGAGGTCAGACCGGGGGCCTCCAGCGCCATCATCTCGCTACGGTAGCCCTTGGCCTTCTCGAGCGTCTTCTCGATCGCGTCCCACGCCGGGCCGTAGGCGGCCTTGGCCTTCGGGTCCTTGTCGATCTTCGCCCGGAAGTCCTTCTCGGCGGCCACCTTGGAGGCGAAGAACGCCTTGTCGGCGAGCGCCGCGTGCCGGCCCTTGTACGCCTTGAGGCCGTTCTCCACGTAGAAGAGGGTGGCGTTTGAAATTCGCTTCTGCTCGGCGCCGCGCTTCTGAAACTCGTTCAGAAAGCCGCGCAGCTCCGACAGGCGGCTCAAGCCCTGCGCCAGGTTGTAGTCGCGCTGATACTCGAGCTGCGCCACGGTCAGGGTGCGGCTGGTGCCGCCCGGGTTGCCAGCCACGAACGTGAGATCGCCGTCCTTGGCGTTCTCGGTCGACCACTTGAGGTAGTACTCGGCTTTGTAGGGCTTGCCGTCCTTGCCGTAGACGCGGAGGAACGACACGTCGAGGTCGTACCGGGGGAACATGAAGTTGTCCGGGTCGCCGCCGAAGAAGGCAATCTGGAATTCGGGCGCGAACACCAACCGCACGTCCTGGAAGCGCTGGTACTTGTACAGATCGTACCGGCCGCCGCGGTAGAGGGTGACCACGTCGCAGCGAACGTCCTCAGACGAGGCGCATTCTTTCTCGATCTTCGCGATCTCTCCGCGCTGAACCTCGTTGAACTTTGCGTCCGGCGCGCCCTTGGTGGCGTTGGTGATGCGCTCGGTGACGTCGGTGATCTCCACCAGTTGGTTGAGCTCGATCTCCGGGCACTTCACCTCGTCCTTGGCCGTCTTGGCGAAGAAGCCTTCCTTGACGAAGTCTTTCTTCTTGGTCGAGAGCTGCTGGATGCAGGAGTGGGCGCAGTGGTGGTTGGTCATCACCAGGCCTTCAGCCGACACCAGCGAGGCCGAACAGCCGCCGGCGATGCGCACGGCCGAGAGGCGAACGTGATCCAGCCAGTCCTTGGTCGGCTCGAACCCGTAGCGCTCCTTCACCTTGGAGGAGGGGAAGTTGTTGAAGGTCCACATGCCTTCGTCCGCCACCGCCGCCGACGAAACGATCACCGCCAGAACCAGAAGAATTCGACGCATTCGTTGCCCCTTGAGCTTCGCGTGAAAGGTCCGCGCCTTGTGCCCAAGCAGGCGATGCCTTGCAACAATTGCTTGTTCAAAGAAAACCGGCCAAACGTGAAGCCCCATGGCCGACCCCAGACACACCCAGCCAGGCGCGAACCCTGATCGAAACAGGGCACCCAAAACGACCGCCAACACGCCGGAGATCGAAAAATCTCCCTCTATGGGAAGTTTACATAATCATTCTTATCAGACGTTCGGTCTCGAGGGGCGCGGCTGTGCTGTGGCTGGGTCTGGGCTCTGGCGGGTCCTCGTTTGGGGGTCGTTGGTTGTGGCTGCCGCTGGGGCGTGTCGGCGTGAAACTCAAGGCCCGGAGGTAGCTGTTGAGGACGCTGGGGTCGACGCGGGCGTCGTGATCGCCGACGCCGGGCCCGCAGCGCGCGTTTCGAGCCCGGAGGTCCGGCTCACCCTTCGGATCGTGGACGGTGGCGAGAGCACGTTCCTGCTTCAGCCTGACGCGGGGCGGCCGCTGGTTGATGCGTTCGTCGGGTTCACGGTTGATTGGCGACCGCCCCAGGCCGGCCAGTTCCGGTTTCTGGACGATCGCGATTCGCTTGTGCCCTCCGATGAGCTGATCGACCGCACGGACGCTGGCGAGCTCGTCCGCGTCGCTTCGACCCTGTTGCAGAAGTCGGCGCCAGGCCGGACCCACGCGTTTGAGTTCCAGGGCTCACCGACCCCAGCCCCAGATGGCGGCGCGGCCTCGCCCGGCGCGACTTCGCGGTTTGAGGTGGCGGTGATCTCCGATCCGGCCGCGGAAAAGCTCGAAGCGGCGACGTCGAAGAAGCCAGGGGCCCGGCCCAAGCAGAAGCGGCGTCACTGAGCCGCGCGACCGAGGTCCGCGGCCTCCTGGGCCACCCGAGTGATGTCGTACAGCACATCCTGGCGCTGGAATCCGCGGGGGTCGGCCGGCACATCAAACCCGAGCCGCTGCCCCCAACGCTGCATGGAGCGCGCAGCAATCTCGCGGAGGCTCACGGCGTCGTAGAGGTTGTATTCGACCAACAGCCGCAGCGCGCCCCGGTCGCCGTTCTGGGCGTACTCGTTCCACAGGCGAATGGCGTCAAAGCCCCGCACGCCCTGCAGGTGTGGCGGTCTCGCCACGCCCAGCTGCTCTTCAATCGCCTTTAAGCCGCCCGAAAGGCCGGCGGCCCGCGCCAGAATCTTCACGTCCAGATGCAGCGCCGGGCGCCGCAGCTCGGCAAAGCGCCCTTCCAGAATCGGCAGATCGAAGCTGCCCCCGTTGAACGTCACCCAGCAGGCCGATTGATTCAGCCGCGCCGCGGCCTCCTCGAACGCCCGCTCCCGGATGAACGTCGCGACGCCGTGCGCGTCCATCACGCCCACGACGGTCGGTTCACGGGTTCCATCGGCTTCGATGTCCAGGTACGCAGCCCGAGCTTCAACCGCCTCGAACAGCCGCCAATGAACCCGCCGGGGAAACAGCGAGGCCAGCGTGGCCACGTCGCCGTCGTGCATCACCGACTCCGCCCGGTCGATGGCCCCGAGCAGCTCCGCATCGGTGGCCACGGAGACCACCGTGCCCCGGCGGGCCGCGGCTCGAAATTCGTCCCACTGGGTGATGCCGTCCGCCCACAGCAGCCGCTCCCGATGCGGCCCGATCCCGCTCACCAGCTGAAAGGTTCGCCGGATCAACGCAGCGTTTCTCGGAGCGACTTCAGAATCGGAACGTCCGCGGCGCAGAACGCCAGCTGGTCCATCTCGTCGAGGCTGGCGTAGCGAAGCTCTTGCGCTCCCAGCGGCTGCGGCGCCCCTGCGACGAGCGTGGCCGCGTAGAGCGTCAGATCGACGAACAGGTCCGGGTACTCGTGCGTGACGTGCGCCAGCCAGGCCCCGACCGAGATCTCGACCCCCAGCTCTTCCCGGCATTCGCGCACCAGGGCCAGCTCTTTGGGCTCCCCGGGCTCGACTTTCCCCCCGGGAAACTCCCACAGTCCGCCCCGCGGACCTCCCGGCAGCCGTCGCTGCACCAGGTACCGGGGCGGGCCAGAATCGATCGAAGCGGGATCGCGCATCAACGCCGCGACCACCACCACGCGTTTCACTCTGAGAAGCTGCCCGTCAACCGCAGGGCGAAGAGCGTGCCCAGATTGGAGAGCACGTACAGGCGGCTGCCGTCGTAGGCGGGCGTCGCGGTGACGCCCTTCCCCGGGTTCCACCGAATCGCCCCGCCGTCGTTTCCCGGAATCATGAACGCCAGCGCCGTCGCCGTGGGCACGAACAACATTCCACGCGCCGCGAGCGGTTCGCGCCCGGCGTTCTGCGACCGTCGCTTGAACCCGCGGTCCGACGCGTTCTGCGCCCACGAGGGCTTACCGGTCCTGGCCTCCAGCCCGCCGACTTCGCCGTCGCCGGCGTAGAGCAGCACGTCGTTGGCCAGGTTCAGCGAGGTGACGCCCGGCTTGTTCGCTTGCCAGAGGACGCTGCCGTCCGCGATCGCCAGCGCGTACACGCCGTCTTTGTAGCTCGCGGCGTACACCCGATCGCCGGACACCACCGGGGAGACGTCGACGTCGAGAAACTGGGTACCTGAGCGAGCGAGCTTCTTTTCCCACTTCGGGGCGCCGGTCTTCAGATCGAGCGCGGCGAGCACCCCATCGGAAAACCCGGCGTACACGACGCCCTGGGAGACCGTTGGTCGAGACGCGCCACGCACCGAGAACCCGTTGGGCGGGTCTCGCTTGTACTGCCAGCGGAGCGCCCCGTCCGACAGGTTCACCGCGTAGAGGACGTCGGCCTGCGAATTCACCAGCAACGCGTCGCCCTGGAGCACGGGCGTGGTCACGAGCTCTTCCCCGAGCTTCGCCTTCCACAGAACCTCTCCCGTGCGGGCCCAGAGCGCGTACAGCACGCCGTCGCCACCGGGGAGATAGGCGATGCCGCTCTTGTGTTCTTCAGGGATCGCCGGTGGAACCACCAGCGGGCCCGCGAAGCAGCGGGCGGGCATGGTCATCGACCACACCAGGGCGCCCGAGGTGCGATCCAGCCCGCGGAGCGTGCCGTCGCGCGTGCAGACCAGCACCCGATCAGAGAATTCGTCGACGCCAGGCGTGGCGGTCTCGAACTGGCCCCAGTCCAGCAGCGCCGACTTCACCAGCTCATTGCGCCAATCAACCTCGAACAGCTTCGGCCGACTGAGGCGCGCGTCGCTGGGAGGCGCGAACGGATCTTCGGCGAACCGCAACGGGTGATCGTGCGCGCAGCCCGCGACCAGGGCGAGTGCCAGCGCCAGCCCGAGTCTCGAACTCACGCTCATCCGCCGTCTTTGGCCGGGGCCATCATGGTCGGCGCCGGCGGCTTGACGCCGGACGCGATCAGGACCGCGAGGCGATCAGAGGCCATTCGCGCTGCCGCCGTGTTGGGAGCCTTCTGCGACAGCTCGGCAAACAGCTTGGCGCCTTCGTCGGCTTTCCCCTGGGCCACCAGCAAGCGGGCCTTGTGGTAGTCGCCCATGCCCTTCAAGAAGTCGCCCTTGGTCGACTGGGCCAACGCGTCGAACGCCGCCATGGCTTCAGCGAGATCGCCCTTCCCTTCCAGCGCGTAACCCTTGCCTTCGAAGGCCGACGGGCGGAGGAGGTCGTCCGGCGGCGCGTGCTTGAGGTACTCCTCGAACAGCGGGGCCGCCTCGGCGAATTTCTGCTGCCGCAGCAGCACCTGGCCGAGGGACAACGCCGCGGTGTGCGCCGCGCGGCTCTCGGGGGCCTTGGCGCGGAACTCTGTGAGCGATTTGGCGACAGCCTCGTCCTTCTCGGCCTCGGTGGCGAACGGGGCTGCGGCGCCCTCTTCGGCCTTGGCCGCGCTGACGGGGCGAGAGAGCGGCGCGAGGGCCGCACCCAGTTCGTTGGAGGCCGAAGCCCCGCGACGGTTGAGCAGGTAGTCGGCGAGCCCGACCACGATCGCCACGGCGGCCACTCCACCAACCGCGAACACCACCGTCTGCTGGTGCTTCGCCATCCACGAGGAAGCCTCACCGCCGACCTTCTGGAAGGCGTCAGGTGCTCGAAGTTCTTTCAGTTTTTGTTTTTCGGACATCGGGCCGCGCACTCTGCAAGACGCGCGGGAGACAGTCAACGAGTGCGTCGCGCTCGCTGCGCCTGCCGGCTGGGGCCCCGCTTCGACGGAGGAGCCTGCCGGTTGGGGTCTTTGGCTTTGTCTTTGAAGAACACCCGCATCGGCACGCGGTAGCTGAACGACTCACGAATGGTGTTGGTGACGTACCGCCGGTAGCGCTCGGGAATGGCCGCGGCGCGGCTGGAAACGAACGCGAAGGCTGGAGGGAACGAGCCCACCTGCGCGCAGAAGTAGATCTTGAGCGCCTTGCCGTTGTGAAACGGCAGCGGGTGATCGTTGATCATCCGCTCGAGCAGCCGGTTGAGCAACGGCGTGGGCACGCGGCGCCCGGCTTCTTCGTGGAGCGAGAGCGCGAGCGGGATCAGCTTGTCGGTCCCGATCTTATCCGTGGCCGAGACGAAGACGATGGGCGCGTAGCTGACGAAGCGGAACCGCGCTTTGAGCTCTTCGCGGAATTCGCGCTCTTTGACCGTCTTGAAGAGCGTGTCCCACTTGTTCACCACGATCAGCAGCGGAATGCCCTTTTCCTCGGCGATGGCGGCGATGCGGAGGTCCTGGTCGACGCCGGCTTCGTTCGCGTCCAGCATCACCAGGGCGACGTCGGCCCGGTCGAGCGTCTTCAGCGCGCTCACCACCGAGAACTGCTCCACCCGCAGCGAAATGGTCGACTTCCGCCGAATGCCCGCGGTGTCGGTCAGAATGACGGGCGCTCCGTTGACCGTCAGCTCGCTGTCGATGGGGTCGCGCGTCGTTCCCGCGATGGGGCTGACCACCATGCGATTCTCTTTGAGCAGCGTGTTCACCAGCGTGCTCTTGCCCACGTTGGGACGCCCGACGATCGCCACTCGGGGAATGGACGAGCGCTTCCGCTCCGCCACCACGCTGGGGCGCTTCAGCTTCAAGCGCTTCACCACCGCTTCCTTGAGCGTCTGAATTCCCAGGCCATGCTCGGCCGACGTGCCCATGGGGGTGCCCAGGCCCAACTTGAAGAACTCGGCGGCCATGGCGTCGATGTCGCCCGGCCGATCGATCTTGTTCGCCACCACGATCACCGGGCGCTCGGAGCGTCGAAGCAGCCCGCCCAGCTCAGCGTCGATGGGCAACGCGCCCGTCTTGGCGTCGACCACGAACAACACCAGGTCCGCCTCTTCAATCGCCAGCTGGGCCTGCTGCCGGACGGACCCCAACACGGGGTCCTTTTCCTCTCCGGTGGTGAACCCGCCCGTGTCGACCAGGATCACCGGTCGATCGTCGAACGAGGCCTCGGAGTAGTGGCGGTCGCGCGTAACGCCCGGCGCGTTCTCCACGATGGCGCGGTTGAAGCCCGCCAGCCGGTTGAAGAGCGTGCTCTTGCCGACGTTCGGCCGCCCCACGATGGCGATCAGGGGGCGCGACCCATCAGACGCGGCCATGGTCGTACCCCAGCTTTCGCAGTCCGTCGTTTCGCTCGCTCCAACCGGGTTCGACCTTCACCTGGAGGGAGAGGAACACATGCGCCCCGAGAAAGCGCTCAATCGTTTTACGGGCGTCGGTGCCGATCGTCTTCAGCATCTGCCCGCGCTTGCCGATCACGATCGCCTTCTGGCTCTCGCGCTCGACGAAGAAGTTGGCGTTGATGCGAATCAGCCCGTGCTTGCCACCCACCGCCACCGGCTTCTTGCTCTTCGGCTTTGGCTCTTCGTACCGCTCGCTCTCGTCGAAGTGTTCGACCACCACCGCGGTTGAGTATGGAATCTCCTGCCGGCAGTTCTTCACGATCTGTTCGCGAATGAACTCGCCCACCAGCGTGCGCTCAGCCTGGTCGGTGAGCATGTCCGGCTCGTACAAGGGCGGCCCCACCGGCATCTGGGCTGCCACCGCGTCGTAGAGCACCTCGACCCCGTCGCCCGAGCGGGCCGAGATGGGGATGATCTGCGCGAACTGAAACGCGCGCGCGTAGGAATCGATCAGCGGGAGCAAGAGCGGCTTGGCGATCAGGTCGACCTTGTTGATGGCCAGAATCACCGTCTTCGCGCGCTGCTTCAGCCGGCTCAGAATTCGCTCGTTCCCTTCGGTGATGAGCGACTCGCCGTCCGCCGGATGCCCCGGCGGCTCGACCAGGAGCACCACCGCGTCGCACTCGTCCGCGGCGTGGGCGGCGACGTCGACCATGAACCGGTTGAGCGCGCCTTTGGCTTCGTGAATTCCCGGCGTGTCCACGAACGCGACCTGCGACTCCGGCCGCGTCACCACGCCCAGGATTCGCGTGCGGGTCGTCTGAGGCTTGGGCGAGACGATCGACAGCCGCTCGCCCACGAGCCGGTTGAGCAGCGTGCTCTTGCCGACATTGGGCCGCCCGATAAGCGCGGCGATCCCGCTGCGGTGCGAAGTGGCCAACCTGTCGTCTCGGGTCGGCTACGCCGAAGTCGAAATCGTGAGCTTCTTGATCTTCACGTCGGTCGTCG
>CAZFXD010000176.1:0-10458 GCA_964522795.1 uncultured Myxococcaceae bacterium | reverse complement strand
GCGAGCTCAACATCGTCCCGTACCTCGACATCCTCATGAACCTGATCATCTTCATGCTGTTGTCGATGACGGGGTTGGCGGTGTTCGGCATCGTGAACGTGAACGCGCCCTCGTACGGTGCGCCGTCGGCTGGGGCAAGCGATCAGCCGCAGGAGCAGCCGTTGCTGCTGACGGTCAGCGTTGGAAAAGACGGGTTCACGGTCGCGGCGAAAGGCGCCGTGTTGGGTGGGGCCGAAGGGGCGGGTGGCCCCACGGTTCCCAAGAAGCCCAACGGCGAATACGACTTCGTGGGTCTCAACGCGAAGATGGCGGAGATCAAGACCGCGTTCCCGAACGAGTCGAAGGTGATTATCGCGGCGGACCCTGACGTGCAGTACGAGGCCGTGGTCGGCACGATGGACGCGACGCGCGAGAAGATGGACGACAAGACCAAGCTGCTCTTCAACGACGTGACCCTGGCGACCTTCTGATGAGCACTGGCGCGAAGAACCCAGCGGCGGGCGCGAACGAGTTGTCTGAAGACGACATTCAGCGCATGCGCTTCCGCAAAGCGCTCGCCCGGAAACGGCGCAAGGAGCGCGAAGCGGCCGGCGAAATCAAAGAACTCAACATCACCGCGATGATGGACATGATGACCATCATCCTCGTGTTCTTGCTCAAGTCCTACGCGTCGTCGTCGGTGACGATGGCGTCGTCTGACGAAGTACGCCTCCCGCTGTCGACCACGCGACTGACGCCGAAAGACACGGTCTCGGTCACCATCACTCCCCGCCAGGTTCTGGTCGGCGAAAAGCCGCGGGCCGTGATTGAGAACGGGAAGTTCCGCGCCGGAGATTTGAACGGCCGAACGGTGCTCCCGCTCGACGATGCCTTCCGCAAAGAAGTCGAGAAGCTGAAGAAGATCGAGGAGCGCGGCGGGGCGAAGTTCTCGCGTGAGCTGACGGTGGTCGGCGACCGCCGCACGCCCTACGACATTCTGATGACGGTGCTCTACACGGCCGGCCAGAACGAGCTGGAAAACTTCCGCTTCATCGTCGTGAAGAAGGACGAGTAGCGCTCCTCGGCGCAGGGAGCTGCCCCGTGACGTCGCTGGTTTCTGTCATCGGCGCTGGCCTCGCGGGGAGTGAATGCGCATTTCAATTGGCGAGCGCGGGCGTGCCCGTCCGCCTGTTTGAACAGAAACCGCTTCGGCGTTCACCCGCGCACGTCACCGACGGTCTGGCTGAGCTCGTCTGCTCGAACTCGATGCGCTCCGACAACCCCGAGAGCGCGATCGGCATGTTGCACGGCGAGCTGCGCAAGTTGGGTTCGCTCATTCTTTCGAGCGCCGACGCCAACCGCGTTCCAGCGGGCGACGCCCTGGCGGTGGAGCGGCTGGGCTTCTCAGCGGCCGTCGAACGGGGCCTGCGGGGCCTCGGCAACCTGACCCTGGTGGCCGAAGAGGTTGGCGCCGTCCCCGAGGGCACGGTGGTGGTGGCGACAGGTCCGCTGACGTCGGACGCGCTGGTGAACGCGCTGGCGCCCCTGGTGGGTGAGCGCCTGTACTTCTACGACTCGATCGCGCCGATCGTGTCGGCCGACTCGCTCGATCAGAGCGTGCTCTTTCGCCAGAGCCGCTATGGGAAGGGCGGCGGCGATGACTACTTGAACGTTCCCCTCGACGAGGCGCAGTACAGAGCGTTCGTGACCGCCCTGCGCACCGGCGAGAAGGTGAAGCCGCACGCGTTTGAGGAACCGAAGTACTTCGAAGGGTGTCTGCCGATCGAGGTGATGGCCGAGCGCGGCGACGACGTGTTGGCGTTCGGCCCGATGAAGCCGGTGGGTCTTGTCGACCCGCACACCGGGCGTCGACCGCACGCGGTCGTTCAGCTGCGTCACGAGGACGTGGCGGGCACGGCCTACAACCTGGTGGGCTTCCAGACTCGGCTGACCTGGCCTGAACAGAAGCGGATTTTCGGCGCGCTGCCCGGCTTCGCCCACGCCGAGTGGCTGCGCATGGGGCAGATTCACCGCAACACGTTCCTCGACGCGCCGCGGCTGTTGTCTCGCGAGTTTTCCCTTCGAGCGGAGCCCCGGCTGTATTTCGCCGGGCAGATCACCGGCGTCGAAGGGTACGTGGAGTCCACGGCCTGCGGGTGGTTGGTGGCGCAGGCGATTCTGGCCCGGATTCGAGGCACGCCTTTCGTGCCGCCACCGCCCACGACCGCGCTGGGGGCGCTCTACCGCCATGTCACCGGTGAAGCGCACCCCGAGGGTTACCGCTATCAGCCCACCAACGTCATCTTCGGCCTCTTCCCGCCGCTCACCGGGCGCGTGAAGAAGGCGGACAAGCGCGCGGCCTATCGGCTTCGGGCTGAACAGGACTTCGAGAGCTGGCGGTCGACCCTGGGCGGCGTGCCGCCCGCGGGGAGCGGCTCCCACCAGGAGGTGCGCGCGTGAGGACGGTCATCGGTGCCCGCGGGCTGGCGGTACTGCTGGGGGCGGCGTTCTGCGCTGGCTGCCCGAACAACCAGCCCCGCTCGAAAATGGGTGGCGCCCCGGTCAAGGCGGGAGAGCAGGTGGGTGGGTTTGGGGTGCGCCTGTGGGAGGGCAAGGCGATCGACCTGCGGGTGACGAACGACGGCGCCGTGGCCACGTTCCTCGCCGATGCCGAAAAGCCTCGACTCGAGGGCGTGCCCAACCTGATGCGCGTGGGGGCGCTGTACGCGGTGAAGACGGCGCCCGGCGCCACGCCGCGGCGTCTGGGAACGGGAGTCACCAACGTGGCGGGCGGGTATCTGGCCACGCCCGACTCGCGCTGGCTCTTGTTCCTCTCCGGGTACAACGCCTCGAATCGCGAAGGCGAGCTGCTGGTGGCAGATCTGACGGCGGACTCGGGTGATCCCGTTCGCCTGGGCGGGCGAGTCAGCTTCGTGGTGGCCAGTCCAGACTCGAAGCAGGTGGCCTTCATTGACGATGGGCGGCTCAAGGTCGGCCCCATTCCTTCCGGCCCCTTTCGAGACATCAGCGCCGACGTGAGCCAGGTCGAGTTCGCCAAAGCCAGCGACGGGGTGGTCTTCAAGAACCGCATCGACGTGGGAGGCGCGGTGAGTTGGCTGTCGCTCAAAGATCCCAAATCGGTTCCCTGGAAGATGGGGACCTCGGTCGGGCATATCGACGTCTCGCCCGCGGGGCGGTACGTGGCGTTCGGGCAGTCGAGCCCAGAGACAAAGAACGTCTACGACCTGTACCTGGCCGACGTCGCTTCCCGGAAGGTTCGAAAGATCGCCGACGGCGCCGGGGTGTTCGGCTTCTCGCCTGATGGTCGCTGGCTGGCGCGCACCGAAGGTGGAAAACCCGAAGTCTACGGCGACTTGTTCGTGGGCCCGGCCGACGGCACGCCGGGAAAGAAGGTGGGCGAGAAGGTGAACGATTTCTCGTTCTCTCCCGACTCAGCGGCGATCGCCTACCTGGAGCTGTACGATCTCCAGGCGCGGGCGGGTGTGCTGGGGTTCGCCACTGTGCCCGACGGCACCCCCAAACGAATCGGAGATCGGTGCCCGGGGTACACCTGGGGCAAGGACGGAACGGCGGTGGCGTTCCTCTCACGCTTCTTGAAGCCGGTCTTCTCGGTGGACCTCATGCTCTACCAACCGGGGTGGGACAAGGCGCACAAGGTCCAGCAGGGCGTCTTCGGCTATTCGTTCACGCCCGACAACGCGCAGCTGATGTACCGAACGGCGTGTACCCGAGAAGGTCGGTCGTGCGATCTCTACGCGCTCGACATGAAGCGGCCCAAGGAGGCCGACGCTGCGCGAAAGCTCGTCGAGGGCATGTTCAGCTACAAGTTCTCTGACGACGGGCAGCGCGTGCTGTTGAGCTACGCCAGGACGGTGGGGGACATGTACGACGTGGCCGTGATGGACCGGACGTCGACGCACCGGAAGACCCTGGAACAGTGGGTGGGAATTCCCGCGCACTTCTCCTCGCCCACCGGGGCTCGAGCCGCGTACATCGTTCAGGCGCAGGCCAAGCAGGGCGTCTACGTGGCCGACGCAGCGCTCGAATAGACGGCGGTTCAAGCTGGCGTACACTCGCCGGCGTGGACGACGCGGCGCTCATCGACGCCTTCACCCGCTTTCTCGAAGTGTCCAAAGCGGCCTCCGTGCACACGGTGCGCGCGTACACCAGCGATGTCCGGCAACTCCAGGCGTACCTCCTGGCTTCGAAGACGAGCCTGACCGCCGCCACGCATCTGCACCTGCGCGGGTTTCTCGGCGTCGAGGCCGCGGCGCATCGACCCGCGACGCGCGGGCGCAAGCTGGCTGCGATCAAGACGTTCTACCGCTTTCTGCAGCGGCGCCAGGAGATCACCCAGAACCCGGCGCGACGCGTGAAAGCGCCCAAGCTCCCCGAACGACTGCCGCGCGCGCTCCCGGTCGATGAGACCGAAGTGCTGATGAAGGCCCCCGACGGCGAGTCGGTGCTGGGGGCTCGCGACCGCGCCATGCTGGAGACGCTGTACGGGGCCGGGCTCCGCGTGAGTGAGCTATGCGGGCTCGATCTCGACGACGTGGACGTCGACAACCGGATGGTCCGGGTGATGGGGAAGGGGGCGAAGGAGCGGTGGTGCCCTTTGAACGATCTCGCGCTCGCCGCCATCGCCGCCTGGCTGGTGGCGCGCAAGGAGGTCTTGGCCACCTCAGGCACGCGGGGCGACGCCGCGGCGCTGTTTCTCAACGCCCGTGGAGGCCGGCTGACCACGCGCAGCATGGCGCGGGCGGTCGACCGCTACGCTCGGGCCTCCGGCATTCCCCGCCACGTGTCGCCCCACGCGCTGCGCCACTCGTTCGCCACCCACCTGCTGGAGGGAGGCGCAGACATTCGGAGCATTCAGGAGCTGCTCGGCCACCAGAGCTTGTCCACCACGCAGCGCTACACCCACCTCACGCTCGACCAGCTGCGCAAGACGTACGCCGCCGCCCACCCGCGGGCGAGGGACGAAACGAGCACGCGGCGCTAAAGGTGGTTTAGGGTTCGCGTGTTACGAGAGTCCGTTGTGCCTTTGGAGGGTTGAACGATGTCGAGCGCCACGGTGATGGACCGCGCCCGCGCGGTGCTGTTGGGAAACTACAAACAACAGCCGTTGGTGGCCGTGCGCGGCGAAGGCGTCTGGGTCTACGACGCCGAGGGGAAGCGCTACCTCGACCTGTTGGGCGGTATCGCCACCTGCTCACTGGGGCACTGCCACCCCCAGGTGGTGGCGGCGGCCAAGAAGCAGCTCGACACACTCTGGCACCTGTCCAATGTCTTCTACACCGAGCCGCAGGTGGCCCTGGCCGAGCGTCTGTGCCGCGCGTCGGGGATTGCCGGCGCGAGGGCGTTCTTCTGCAACAGCGGCGGCGAAGCCAACGAGGCGCTGATCAAGCTCACGCGGCGCGCGCAGAAAGACCGGGGCCACCCCGAGCGGTTTGAGATCCTCACCTTCGAGTCGTCATTTCACGGACGGACCCTCGCCACCACCGCGGCCACGGGGCAGCCCAAGTACCAGAAGGGGTTCGAGCCACTCCCGGCCGGCTTTCGGCACGTGCCGTACGGCGATCTGGAAGCGGTGAAGGCGGCGGTCACCCCTGCCACCGCGGCGATTCTGGTGGAGCCGATTCAAGGAGAAGGCGGCGTGCGCCTGGCGCCCGAGGGGTTTCTGCGCGGATTGCGTGAGCTGTGTGACAGCGCTGGGCTGCTGCTGCTCATCGACGAGGTACAGACCGGCATGGGGCGGACGGGGCACGTCTTCGCCTACCAGCGGGACGGGGTGGTGCCAGACGCGTTCTCGCTCGCCAAGGCGCTGGGGAATGGGCTGCCGATCGGCGCCATGATCTGCAGCGACGCCGTCGCCAGCGCGCTCCCCTCGGGGACCCACGGGTCGACCTTTGGGGGAAACCCGGTCGCTGCCGCCGCCGCTGCCGCTGCCTTCGACATTTCGTGCGACCCGAAGATGCTGGTCGAGGTGGCGCGCAAAGGTGAGCTGGCGCTGACCACGCTGCGTGAGATGGCCCGGCGAAAGTCGCAGATCGTCGCGGTGCGCGGACGGGGGCTGTTGCTCGGCATCGAAGTCAACGTCCCGGCGGCCGAGGTGGTGGCCCGAGCGCGCGAGCGCGGCGTGCTGATGAACCTGGCCGGCGAGAAGACCGTGCGCCTGGCCCCCGCGTTCATCATTTCCGACCAGGAATTGCGTTCGGGTTTGTCGCTCCTCGAAGAGTCGCTCTAGAATCACGCCGCTGCCGTGACGACCAAGGACACCATCGCCGGGCTGGGGACTCGCGCCGATTTCGTCGGGTCGGTGCCCAACGTCGACACCGAGAGGCTTCGGCTCAACGACGACGAGAAGGCCCTCTTCGCCAGGGTCGGGCGGGCGATTCAGATCGAAATGCTGATCAAGAACTCTGGCTGGCCGGAGTCACGGGCCCTGGCGGCGCTGCTGGGATTGCGGGCCAAGGGCGCGGTGGTCCCGGCCCGCGTCACCCAACCGGCGCCAGCGCCCGAGGTCGACACCTCGATGCTGGAAGACGTGGAGCTCGAGCCGGAGCGGCGCAAAGAGATTCTCGAGCTCGACCGGCAGATGGACGCGATGAACCACTTTGAGGTGCTGGGGTTGCGTGGCGGCGAACCGCCCGAGGTGGTGAAGAAGAAGTTCTACGAACTCTCGCGACGGTTTCACCCCGATCGATACTTCGGCAAGAACATCGGCAGCTTCAAAGCGCGGGTGGAGCGCATCTTCCGGCGCCTTTCAGAAGCGCATCAGGTGCTCACCGACGCGGAGCGCCGCACCGCCTACTTCAAGGAGCGCCCCGACGCTCGGGCGCCCAAGCCCACCGCGCAAGACGTGGCGGCGGCGGTGGCGGAGTCAGCGCCGCCACCCCGACGGGAGCGGACGCCCGAAGACGACCAGCGGGACGCCGAGCGCAGACAGCGGCTCATGCGGCACCCGTACCTGGCGAAGTCGGCCCGGGTCGGGGAGCTGATCGCCCGCGCCAAAGCGAACATTCAGAAGGGCGAGTTCGGGCTCGCCTACACCGACCTGCACCTGGCGTCGCAAGTCGAGCCTCGCAATTCCGAGGTCAAGTCCATGCTGGGCGAAGTTCGCCGCAAGCACGAGCACGCCCGTGCCGAAGAAGAATACAAGGCGGGAGAGTCAGCCGAGAACCAGGCGGACAAGAATCGGGCCCTCACGCACTACAAGAACGCGGCGTCGATTGACGCGGGCCACGCCAAGGCGCAGTTCCGGGCGGCGAAGTTGATCTCCGAGATGGGCAACGTGAAAGAAGCGAACCCCTTTGCGTCCCGCGCGGTCGAGCTGGAACCGAAGAACCTCCAGTACCGGATGTTTCTGGGCGAACTCCTCGCGGAGGCTGGAATGAAGGCCCTGGCCCGCAAACACTTCGAGGAAGCCGCTCGAATCGCGCCCAACGACGAATCGATCAAAAAACGAGTCAAGGGCCTGTAACCGTTCTAAATTCGAACGGAAATGTCTGACAAAGACCCGATCATCGGCATCGACCTGGGGACCACCAACAGCGTGGTGGCGACGGTGCAGAACCATCAGCCGCTGGTGATCAAGAACCGCGCGGGCTCGAACCTCACGCCGTCCATCGTGGCGGTCTCGAAGGTGGGAAAGCGCCTCGTTGGCGAGCTCGCCAAGCGCCAGGGCGTGACCAACCCCACCCAGACGGTCTACGCGGCGAAGCGGTTGATCGGGCGAAAGTTCTCCAGCCAGCAGGTGCAGAACGCGCTCAAGATTCTCTCGTACGAAGTGGTGTGCGGCGAGCACGACGACATTCGCATTCGCCTGGGCGGCAACGACGTCTCCCTGCCGGAAATCTCCGCCTACATTCTCCGTGAGCTGAAGGCCGACGCCGACGCCTACTTCGGCGTCAACGTCACCAAGGCTGTGATCACCGTTCCCGCGTACTTCAACGACGCGCAGCGCCAGGCGACCAAGGACGCGGGCAAGATCGCCGGTCTCGACGTGCTGCGAATCATCAACGAGCCGACGGCCGCGGCGCTGGCGTATGGGTTCAACAAGAGCATCAACGGGAAGATCGCGGTGTTCGATCTCGGCGGCGGCACGTTCGACATCTCGGTGCTGGAAGTCGGGAACGGCGTGTTCGACGTGATGGCGACGGGCGGTGACACCTACCTGGGCGGGGAAGACTTCGATAACCGCATCATCGAGTGGCTGGTGTTCGGCTTCGCCAAGGAAAACGGGATCGACCTGCGCAAAGATCGCATGGCGCTGCAGCGACTGAAGCTGGAAGCCGAGAAGGCCAAGATCGAGCTCTCCAGCGCCAAGGAAGCGCAGATCTCGTTGCCCTTCATCTGCACGCCACCCGGGGGCGGCAATGCGCTTCACCTGCAGAAGGCGCTCAGCCGCGAGAAGCTGGACGAGCTCTGCAAAGACCTGGTGGAGAAGGCGATCGCCATCTGCGACCAGGTGCTGGGCGAGGCGCGCGTGCGGCCGACGGACCTCAAGGAAATGATTCTGGTCGGAGGCATGACCCGCATGCCGGCGGTTCAGGACGCGGTGAAGAAGTACTTCCGCCGGGACCCGTGCAAAGGCGTGCACCCGGACGAAGTGGTGGCGCTCGGCGCTGCGGTGCAGGGCAGCTCCTTGATGGCCGAAGAGGCGCAGGTGCTGCTGCTCGACGTCACCCCGCAGAGCCTCGGGGTGGCCATCGCCGGCGGGTATGTGCGCACCTTGATCCCCAAGAACACCACGGTCCCCACGTCGACCACCGAGGCCTTCAACACCTCGCGCGATAACCAGACCACCGTCAAGATCATGGTGCTGCAGGGCGAGAGCGACCTCGCGCACGAGAACGAGCTGTTGGGCGAGTTCATCTTGACCGGGCTGCGCGAAGCCAAGCGCGGCGAAGTCGAGATTGAGGTGAACTTCGAGATCAACTCTGAAGGCATCGTGTCGGTCTCGGCCCGCGACAAGGAAACGGGTCAGCAGCAGTCGATTACGGTGACCGCGTCGGGCGGCCTGACCGAAGAAGAGCTGAAGAAGATCATGGAAGAGCAGGGCGACTATCTGCTCGAGGCCAAGGTGTCGGACGAACTCAAGGCCAAGCGCACCGAGCTCGAAGGGCTGATTCGCGAGGCGACCGACCTGTTGCCGCGCGTGCAGAAAGCGACCGAGGGGTCAGAGTTCGGCGTCGACGCCGTGGCCAAAGGCATCAAGACGCTCGAGACCGCGCGCCGAACGCTCGAGAACGGAAGCCTGTCTGCGGTAGCGGAATCGGCCGAGGCGCTGTCTCGAACCATCAACCTCTTCCGCGGTGTGATGCAGCGCATCGGCCCATGAGTCCCCAGCGTGCCCAACAGTTGGTCGAAGCCGGGCTCTGGCTGCGCCTTTCGGGTGACCACGAAGGGGCAAAGCGCCTGTTTGATCAAGCGCTCAAGCTGGACCCGGGGAACGCCCGGGCGCGACAGCTGATCGAGTCGGCCCCCGGCGCTGCAGCACCCATGTCGTCGCCGCCCGACAAGCCCCGGTCGAACCCGTTCGCGCGCACGGAGTCGCCCAAGAACCCCATGGAGCTCGACTGGGGCCTCGCCACGGGGTTCTCCGCCGACGAACCGCCGCCGCCCCCCCCGGCGACCGCGACCGCGGCGCGCCCGACCATTCGCACCATCGAGACGACTCCCACCGTGCACGTGGACGCCGACCTGATGCCGCCTCCGGTCGCGCGCGTGCCGACCATCGCTCCGGTGACGCCGCTGGAGGCGACCGTGGCCCAGATGGCCGACGACGAGGAAATGGTCGAGCTGAGCGGGTTCCCGGTTGAGCCGGCGTTCTCGCCCGATGCGACGACCGACCCCATCGCCGCGGCGGTCCCCGAAGACGACGATGAGATCTCGTTCAGCGGGGGCGATGAGCCGCCGAGCGAGCTTCCTCCAGACCCCGACGTCGACGTGTCGTTCGACGATCTCGCCGCGGAGACGGTGCCGCCGCCGGCCGCGGCCGCCGAGCCCGCGGTGGACGATATTTCGTTCGATGAGTTCGCCGGAGCCAATGCTGCCGGGCCGGGCCACGCGCCGCCCGTCGCTGACGAGTCGTCGTTCGCCGACGTGTCCCTCGACGACGAGCCACCGCCCTCGCTGCAGGTGCCGAAACCGCAGGACATCGTCTACGACGATCTGTCGATCGACTTCGATGCCTCGGGGATCACCGCGCCGCCGCCTCCAGCCGCGACCGCCAACGGGACGGACGACGAGATCGACCTCGCGGGGTTCGAGTTGGAGCCGCCACCCCCCAAACCGTCGGCGGGGTTGTTGCCCGACGCGCAGAGCGCCTGGGACGCACGCGCCAACCCGGGGATCTCGGTCGAGTCAGTCGAAGACGCTCCCCTGGAGTTGGTGGAGCCTCCCCGACCGAGCTCGCCCCCACCGGCGCCGGCGAAGTCGAAGCAGGAGGAGGCG
>CAZFXD010000175.1:6883-10508 GCA_964522795.1 uncultured Myxococcaceae bacterium | reverse complement strand
CTAGGGCAAGGCTGAGTTCGGAACGCGCTGAGCTACCGCGCGCAGACAGCGACCGGCGCAGGCGCCGGGGTCGACACGCGCACCAACAATTGCGCGCGCGTCTCATTGTCCAGGGTGATGACCTGCCAGTGCCCATCGGCCGTGAGCACGAGTGACGCGTTCGGCGTCAGCGCGCCGCTGGCGAAGATGGTCTCCAGCTCCTGGTCGGCGACTCGCCGCGCATCAGCCGAGAGCGCCAGGTACTGTGGCGCGGTCTGAATCATCGCGGTGGCGCCCGAGGTGTGCGACGAGCTGCCGAACGGGAATTCGTCACCCAGGATGACGAGCAGAATCGCCTGAATCGGGAGCGTGGCCGCGTCCACCGCGAAGGTGAACGGCACGAGGAACACGCCGGTCATCTTTCGCTCTTCATATTTCGGGTGCGAGACCGACGCGCCCAGGAAGGCCCGGTCAACGACGCGCGTGAGCATGCAGCTGGGCAGCGCGGCAATGACAGAAGCCAGCACGACAAATCGAACGAGGCGCATCGGTTGTCTCCGGAGTGGAAGTAGGAAGAGTTTAGGGTGCAGGTGGGGCTGCGGATCAAGAAAATGGCTGTGTCTTTCGCCTGCTACAGGGCGCTTCAGGTCACCAGGCCCATCATCTGGTTCAACCAGGCCTGCACGTCGTGGTGGGTTTGGGTGAGATTGTTGTCCAGCGCGTACTGAAACAATGCCCCGGCGAACTCCCCCGCGCTCTTGTACCGAACCTTCAAGTCCGGCGAGAGCACCTTGTGCATGATGGCCGCGAACGGCTTGTCCACGTAGTCGGGCAGCGCCAGCTTCCCCGAACGAATCGCCGCCATCGTCTGTTCCTGGGTCTGCTTGTCGGTCTGGAACGGGTGGTAGCCGACGACCAGCTCGTAGAGCATCACGCCGACCGCCCACAGGTCTGACTGAGGCCCCACCCGGTCACCCTTGATCTGCTCGGGGCTCAGGTACGACAGCTTGCCCGCCGTCACGCCGTCTTTCAGCCCCACGTCGCCGAAGTCGCTCTTCACCACCCCGAAGTCGCCCAGCTTCACTTCCCCCCCCGCCGAGAAGAAGACGTTGGTGGGGTTGACGTCGTTGTGAATGAGGTTGAGCGGGGTGCCGGTGCGGGTCTTGGCCTGGTGGAAATACGCGAGGGCCTTGAGCACCTCGATGACCACGTGAATGCCCATGGCGGTGGGAATGCCGAGGCTCTCTTTCCGGTGGGCCTCCATCACCCCGCGCAGGTCGCCGCCGATGAGAAACTCCATGGCGATGAAGAAGCGGTGGAAGGCCTGGCCGATCTCCAGCCGCTTCACCAGGTTGTTATGCTCGAGCAGCCCCATCAGGTCGGCTTCGTCGGCGAAGGCGTCTTCGGTCATGCCCTTCTTCATCAGCTTCAGGGCGACCTGCATCTGGTCTCCCGATGGGTCCACGCAGTCGGCGAGAAAGACCTCCGCCATGCCGCCCTGGCCCAGCTTCGAGCGCACCACGTACTTGCCGTAGCGCCTCGAGGGAATTTCGATGCTCTTCTCCACGCCCTCCCACCTTAGAACATCGAATCGGCTTTCAAACGGAAAGGCGCGGGGTGATCTAACCTCTCCACTCAGATGCCCACCGGCACGGAAGAGCGCCCGATTGTCGCGATTCGCCTGGGCGACGTGCTGCAGGAGCGTTTTCGACTCGTCGCGGTGCTCGGCGAGGGCGGCATGAGCACCGTCTATGAAGCGGTGGAGCAGCCGGGCGGCGCACAGGTCGCCGTCAAGGTCCTCTCTCAGGCCGCGCTGGAAGACCCCAACGCCGTCGCCCGCTTCGAGCGCGAAGCCAACGCGCTACGCGAGCTGGCCCACCCGCGTCTGGTTCGCCTCCTCCACGTCGGTCGCCACCAGGACCGGCCGTTTCTGGTGATGGAGCGCGTGCCCGGCCAGACCCTGGGCGGCCTCATCGAGGCGCAGGGCCCCCTGGCGCTCCCAGCCCTGTCGGTGGTGCTGACCGATGTCGCCGCCGCGCTGGACGCGCTGCACACCCGCGGGTTTCTCCACCGCGACGTGAAGTCCACCAACATCATCGTCAGCCCCGATGGGCACGCCACCCTGCTCGACCTCGGCATTCTGCGCTCGCAGGCCGAAGGGCTGACCCGCACCGGCGCCATCGTCGGCACGCCGCACTACATGTCGCCCGAGCAGGCGCTGGGGCTGTCCGACGTCGACCACCGCGCCGACATCTACGCGGTGGGCGTGGTGGCGTTCGAGGCGCTCACCGGCACCAGGCCCTTCGACGGAGAAAACGAGCTGTTCGTCATTCAGCAGCACGCGCACACGCCCGCCCCCAACGTGACCGAGCGCGCGGCCCGCGTGCCCCAGGCAGCGTCCAACGTGGTCGCCCGAGCCCTGACCAAGCGTCGCGAGGACCGCTACTCGAGCGCGGGCGAGTTTGCGCGCGCCTTCGCCGACGCCGTGAGCGGGAACGTGGCGCCGCCGTCGGTGAGCGACGGCACCAGCCCCGACTGGCGCAAGCGGGCACCCGACAGCTCGCCGCCTTCGGCGCCGCGCCCCAGCACCCCCGCACCACTGGCCTCGCCAGGCGTGGTAAGCCCCGGGGCCTCGGCGACTCCCCCCACCGTCATTCCTCAACGCCGCTTCGTTCCCGCGGCCATCTTCATCGCCACGTTCGCGCTCTCGCTCGGGGCGCTGACGCTGGGGAAGACGGTGCTCTCGCCGCGGGCCGCGTCCACGCTCGTCGCGAGCGCCTACCCCATCGACGTTCGTCCGCCGGTGGTCCCCGACGTCGTTCCTCCCGGAGGTGGACCGGTGGAGCCTCCGAACGGCAACACCGGACCCCTGCCACCCAACCCGAGGCCGCCGGACGAGAAGCTCGGCATCGGCACCTTGCGCGTCATCACACTCCGGAACGGCGAGCCGTTCTGGGCGCAGGTGCGCGTCGACGGCGAGGCGCGAGGCCACTCACCGGTGGAGCTCAAGCTGCCAGCCGGCGCGCACGTGGTGGAGTTGGTGCGGCAGGGGGTCCCGTCGGTCAGTCGCCCGGTGCGAATTCAGAAGGGCCGCGCGGAGATTCTCAAGGTGGACCTGCCGCCGTAGCCGGTGGCAGCCGGTCGAACGCTCGCGGTCGCTGTGAACCTCTCCTAGAGTCGCCTGCGTGACTGCCGCGTCTGTCGCGCTCGCTCTGTGGCTCCTCGCGACTCCTCCGCCCGCGTCGGCCTCACGCCTCGAGCAGGCGCAGAAGGCGTTCGTGCAGGGCGACTTCGCGGGCGCCTTGAAGCTCCTCGACGGCGCCGCAGCAGAGTTGACCGACGCCGCGGCCCAGGAGCGGGCAGCGTTGCTCAGAGCCCAGTGCCACGCCGCCCGACAGGATTGGTCGCACGCCGAAGACGCGCTGCTCACGGCCCTCGACGCGAACCCTGAGTGCCAACTGGACCCGTCGAAGTTCGACCCCACGCTCTCCAGGCTGCTCGACGGGGTTCGGAAGCGCTTCCCCGGCGAGTTGAAGATTTCCGCGCCGGACACCGCCACCACCCTCACTGTCGACGGCGCCGCCACCACCGAGCGAACCATCAAACTCCCTGCCGGCCTGCACCACGTCTCCGTGACGTTTGAGTC
>CAZFXD010000175.1:0-6783 GCA_964522795.1 uncultured Myxococcaceae bacterium | reverse complement strand
AGCGAACCATCAAACTCCCTGCCGGCCTGCACCACGTCTCCGTGACGTTTGAGTCGGGTGCGCAGACGACCCTCGACGCGCTCATCTACCCCCGGCGGGCCACGCCGGTGGCCTTCGCGGTGAGCATCGTGACCCGCGAAGCACCTCCGGCCCCCGACCGGCCGGAGCCGCCACCCGTTCCCGAGACGCACTGGCAGGTGCTCCCCACGGCCAGTGTTCGCGGCATCTCCGAAAACCTCCTGCAGGAAGGCGGGCTCGAGCTCGGCGGCGGCATTCACGTTGGAAATCTCCGCGCAGAGCTCTGCCTGCATCTCTACCCGACGTTCGGGCTGACCCCGCGCGTGGGCATGTCGCTTGGGCTCGTTCCGTCCTGGCTCGACGGCTACATCGATTTTCAGGTGCCGTTGCTCTTCCGCACCCAGGGCGTGGCCGTCGGCGTGGGCGCGCAGGCCGGGGTGGAGTTCACCCCGCTCTCGTCGGTGGCCCTCTTCATCGAAGCCGGCGCCCACTACTACGCGCAGAACCCGGGAAACCTGGTGCCGGCGCGCCTGCTGTTGTCAGGCGGCGTCCGTTTCACGCTGCCCAAGAATTGAGTCTCGCACTTCGGTCAGCGCGTCTTTGTCGCCGGCCTTGAAGAGAATTTGATCAGCCTTGAGGAGCAGGTCGTCGAGGCCCTTCTTCTGCGTGGCTGAAATCACCACGCCGCCTCGCTGCGCTCGAAGCGCCCAGGCGGAGTCTTCGTCGATGCGGTCGCACTTGTTCCAGACGATGAGGCGCGGCGTCTCCAGGAGCCCGAGCGACTCCAGCACGCGCTCGACCGAGGCGATGTGCTGCTCGCGCGCGGGGTCAGCCACGTCCACCACGTGAAGCAGGAGCGACGCGTCGACCAGCTCTTCCAGCGTGGCGCGAAAGGCGTTCACCAGGTCTTTGGGGAGGTCGCGAATGAAGCCCACCGTGTCGGTGATGATGACTTCGTGCTCCTGGGGAAAGCGGAGGCGCCGGCTGGTGGGGTCGAGCGTGGCGAAGAGCTTGTCCTCGGCCAGCACGTCGCTCTTGGTGAGCGCGTTGAGGAGCGAGGACTTCCCGGCGTTGGTGTACCCGACGATGGAGATGATGGGCAGGTCCTTCTTGTTGCGGCTCGAGCGGCGCACCTTGCGGTCGCTGGAGATCATGTCGATGCGCTTGTCGAGCCACGCGATGCGGTCGCGCACGCGCCGACGGTCGATTTCGAGCTTGGTCTCGCCGGGTCCACGCCCGCCGATGCCGCCCGCCAATCGCGAGAGCGAATCGTCGGCGTGCGCCAACCGGGGCATCACGTACTTGAGCTGCGCCAACTCCACCTGGAGCTTGCCGTCGGCGCTCTGCGCTCGCTGGGCGAAGATGTCGAGAATCAACTGGGTGCGGTCGATGACCTTGACGTTGGTGGCCCCGGCGATGTGGCGCGCCTGCGAGGCGTTCAGGTTCTTGTCGAACACAATCAGGCTCGCGCCGTCCTGCATGGCGCGCAGGTTGAGCTCCTCGAGCTTTCCTTTTCCTATCAGGTAGCGCGGGTCGCTCTCGCGGCGGGACTGGAGCAGCTCACCGGCCACTTCGACCCCCGCGGTGCGGGCCAGCTCCTTCAGCTCGAGGAGCGACTGCGCCGTGCCTTCGCGATCTCCGTCGAGGCAGACCGCCACCAGGATCGCCCGTTCCTTTCCCGAGACGCGGCGGGCGGCGACGGTCTGCGCGAACTCCTCCTCCAGCGCGTCGAGCGTGGCGGCGACGTCGGGCTGCTCATCGTGCACCGAGGGCAGCAGCTCGGTGCGGAAGAACTGTCCGTCCGCGTTGGCCGGCAAGAGGTGCGCGTAGTGCAACACGCCCGGCAGGCCTTCTTTCTCCACCCCGATGGCCGCCACCAGGTCGAGCCGCAGCAAGGTCAAGTCGGTGAGGTCGTCTTTGGTGAGCGGCTCGCTCTTCAAGTGCGTGTGCACCAGGCGCAGGCCGCGGAGGCGGTAGGAGCCGGCGCGCGCGCGGCCCACGTCGGGCAACTCCAGGCGGTGGGCGTCGCCCACCATCACCGCTTCCACGTCGCCCTTGCGGTTGATCAGCACGCCCGTCTGGCGATTGGTCTCGTAGGAGAACTCACACAGGTGCCGCGCCAGTTCGAGGCTGACAATTTCATGCGGCGAGGTGCGCCGACGAAACGTGTTGCGCAGGTGTTTGAGCTCGCTGGCTTTCAGCCCCAGCGTATTTCCGACCACGTCGTGCATGCGCCACGAGCGATACCAGATCTGCCACAAACAACTACAGGGCCCGAAAACGAATTCGAAACGCAAGCCGCTCGTGCGAGGTCGAAAGAATCGTATCCGTCAAGGCGTGCCAGGCCTTGTGAGAAGCCGCGCGGATTGGTCTCCTTGCTTGTGCATCACGCGACGTGGAGGCCGGAATGCAAATGCATGCTGCCGTTCGCGAGAACATCACCATGGAAGCTGCCGGGGGTTCGCTGCTGGAATTCGTGCTCGACCCCCGGAACTGGATTCACCAGGCCCAGACGCGCTCCCAGCCCAGCTACCAGCGCCAGGTGGGCTCGATTCGAGTGTGCGCCTCGGTTGACGTGATGCCGACCCTGGAGACGTATATCCACGTGTCGTTCCGCGGCCCGGAGCTCTCGCCGATCCAGGCGGCTGATCTTCTGGAAGGCTTCGTGAAGCAGCACTTCGGCTTCGCGGCCAACACCGAGTGGCACGTCGAGATCGACGCCCGCAAATGGATTCACTTCGTCCGTCGCTACACCGCCCGCACCCTTTCGGCCTGATCAAGAGGAAGAACGACCATGTTGCATGCGCTGACGTTGACTGAAGTGGGGGCGGTGGGCCTGTTGCTGTCTGTTGCAGTGTTCGTCGCCACCGCGGTGAAGACCGCGGCGGTTCCAGTGGTTGCGCGTCGACAACGCCCGCGCCGGTGACGCGTCGGACATTCGTTCGACAGCGTCGCTCAAGGAGGTACACTTTTTCCCATGCTCATCGCTCTCGCGTCTTCTCTCGTCATGATGACGGCGTCTGGCACCAAGCCGGGCCACTACAGTGAACGCTGGCTCTGCGACCTGTGGGCCGGCGCCCAGTGCTCGTACACCTCGTGCGAGAAAGACGCCCGTGAGCGCTGCATCGCCGCGTCGAAGCAGTGCGCCTCCACCAGCCGGCGCACCACCGTGCCAGAAGACCGCGCTTCGAAGATGTCCACCTGCGCGCGCTCGTTGCTCGGCACCAAGTGCGGCGCGCCCAAGCCCACCGCGTGCGGCGACGTGATGCCGTAGCGGCCCTGGGCCGGCTTCAGTCCAGCTGACCGGGCCGACGCGCCTCGAACTTCGTCACGCGCGCGCCCTCCGTCTCAATCAGCCAGTACCCTTCTCGACCGGCCTGCGTCGACGAGCCCGCCCCGAAGATGCGCGGGCGTTCGAACGTGGGCGCGTGGGTGTACCGGCGGTGAATGTGCCCGTGGAAGAGCGTGAAGCGCTCCCCGCCAATCGACCGGCAGAGGGCCGCCGCGTCCACCAGGCCGTGCAGGGGCTTGTCCGCCCGCTCGTTCCTCGTCAGCGGTGCGTGGTGCACCACCACGAAGAGCGCGCGCTGGCGCACCCGCACGTCGGCCACGATGGCCTCCAGCGCCCGGCGCTGCTCGTCGCCCACCACGCCAAACGAGAACCCGGGCACCAGCGGCACCCGCGCCGACAACAGCCCCACGATGGCCACCTCGTCCCCCACGAAGCGCACGAAGGGGTAGCCGTTGCCGGTGGCGTGCTCCGGCATGTCGCTGATGAGCAGCCCGCCGAAGTGCTTCTCGAACAGCTTCTCGTTCACCGTCTCGGGCGTGTACGTGTCGTGGTTGCCGGGAATGACGGTGCAGCGGCGCCGGTCACTGGCGAATGGCTCCAGGGCGGCGCGCGCGCCTTCGAATTCCTCCGGGAGCCCGTAGGCGGTGAGGTCGCCCGAGACGATGACGTGGTCCACGTTGAGCCGCTCCGCGTCTCGCATCATGGTGGCCACCGTCTGGGCCGCGTCGCGAAACAGGCGCTGGCGCCCCCGCCACAGCTCGACGCGGGCGATGGTTCGGCGCCAGCCCAGGGTGGCCAGCGGCACCTGGCTGTAGTCGCCGGTGATGTGAATGTCGGAACAGTGGAGAAACCGCATTGACGGGGAGGATAGTCGTGTGGTGTCTGTTCGGTCATGAACCGCGTGCTTCTTTCGTGCTTGTTGTTGTCCTCCGTCGCCCGGGCTGAAGGCGACCCCAAGACGCTTCCCTCGCTGTCGGTGCTGCCGTTCGCCTCGCTGGGCGACGTTCCACCCCGGGCGGGCCAGAAAGCGGCGGGCATGCTGTCGACCGAGTTCAAGAGCGCGGAAGCCGTGCGCCTCATCGAGCCGAAGAAGGGAAAAGAGACCGACCTGTTTGCCGAGCCGCTCGCCGGGGCGCGGAAGCTGGTCACCGAAGCGCAGGACCTCCGAAAGAAGAAGAAGTTCCGCCTCGCCGAGGAAGCCCTCTTGAAGGCGCTCGCCGCGTACAAGGCCGTTCCCGCCGGCCTGACCGACATCGGCGAAGTGGTGGATGCCTGGGCGCTCCTGTCGGCGGTGCAGTACGTCACCGGCAAGGATGACGAGGGGCGCAAGTCGCTTCTGGCCGCGCTCAGTCTGGCGCCCGACCGTGAATTGCCGCTCGCCCAGACCTCACCGGCCTTCTCCAAGGTGGTCTTCGACACCCGCAAGGCCATCGCCTCTGGCCCCAAGGGCACGCTGCAGCTGGAGACCACGCCGTCTGGCGCGGCGTTCATCGACGGCGTGCCACTGGGTGGCACGCCGATGCTGGTGAAAGACGTCCCGCCCGGGCTGCATTACTGGCGGGTGGCGCTGCCTTCGGGCGAGCAGTTGGGCGGCACGGTGGAGGTCGCGGCGGGGAAGCTGGCGAAGGCCAGCGGCACCGCGGTCAGCAAAGATCCCCTGGCTCGCGTGTTGACCTCGCTCTCGCTCAACAAGGTCGATGCCGAGTTGGTGGCCGCGGCCAAAGAGCACGCCGGCAAAGACGGCTCGGAGTGGGTGGTGTTCGGGGCTCTCTCTTCCAACGGCAAGGGGCTCTCGCTCGATTCCTTCCTCTACGCAGCCAAAGAGAACGAGGTTCGCCGCCTGGAGCGGACCAACTTCGACACCGAGCTGCTGTCGGCGGGCGTGGAGTTCTACAAGATCGCCGGCGCCGTGGCGGCCAAGGGCGCGAAGGTGGGCGACGTGGTGAAGGTGCCCAGCGCGGTGACCGACAAGATCTCTGCCGCCGGTTCCAAACCCGCCGACGTTCGCTACGGCCAGAACGCCCGGAAAGAGGCGAGCCTCGACACGCCCGCCGACGCGCCGGAGCCGACCAAAGACGAGCCGCGCAAGCCGCTCGAACAATCTCGAAAGCCGTTGATCAAGAAGTGACCTACGTCGGGCGCTTTGCCCCCAGTCCCACGGGGCGGCTGCACCTGGGCAACGCGCGCTCGGCGCTCCTGGGGTGGCTCGACGCGCGCGCGCACGGCGGGAAGTTTCTGCTCCGCATCGAAGACCTCGACCCCGAGCGCTCGAAAGAGGAGTTCGTCGACGCCATCAAGCGCGACCTGGAGTACCTGGGCCTGACGTGGGATGGGCCGGTGGTGCGCCAGAGAGAACGCTCCGACGCCTACCGCGACGCCCTCGCCGACCTCGAGGCGCGCGGCCGGGTGTACCGCTGCTCGTGCTCTCGCGCAGACATCCTGCGGGCCTCGTCCGCCCCGCACGCAGGAGAAGAAGGTCCGCGCTATCCCGGAACGTGTCGGGCAGGTCCCACGGCGCCCGGCCGCCCCACCTCGAAGCGGTTTCTCGTCGAGCCCGGCATCACCGCTTACGTCGACCGACTGGCGGGCCCCGTCGCCCAGGACGTGGAGGCCATGGTGGGAGACTTCGTGGTGGCGCGCGCCGACGGGGTGGCGAGCTACCAACTGGCGGTGGTGGTCGACGACGCGGCCTCTGGCGTCACGCACGTGGTTCGCGCAGACGACTTGAAGGTCTCCACGCCTCGACAGCTTCAGCTCCTCCGCGCGCTGGGGCAGCGTGTGCCCAGCTACGCGCATGTGCCGCTGATTCTGGGAGACGATGGGCAACGCATGGCCAAGCGCACGGGCTCGGCCACGGTGTCCTACTTTCGCGAGGCCGGTGTCCCCGCCGAGCAGGTGGTGGGGGCGCTGGCGTCCTGGAGCGGGCTGGCTGACGGTGGACCGTGTTCGGCGCAGAGCCTGGTGGCGGGGTTCCGGCTGGAGTCGCTCCCGCGCGAGCCCACCCGCGTCACCGAGGAAGCCTTGAACGCTCTGGGGAAGGACCTGCGATGAAGCGCGTGCCCTGGTGGGTGCTGGCGGTGCTCGCGGTGCTGGCGGTGATTCTGGCGTTCGGGTTCGCCTCGCTCTCCGGTTCCGGCGCACCCGTGACCGCGGTGGCGCCCCGAGCCGAAAGTGAACCGGTCCAACGACTGCCCCCGCCACCGTTCGTTCCGGCGCCCGCGCCGCCTGAGGTCGCGGCGCTGCCAGCGCCGACGACGCCGCCGCCGCCCGCTCCTCCGGCCCCGCCAGCTGAGCGGCCTCGGCCCCAGGCACCGAGCGTCGAAATCTCCATCGACGGGCCCGAAGACGCTGAGTTCGCCGCGCTCGCGCCGCGCATGGCGACCTGTCTCTCCGACGCGGCCAACGTCTCACCCGGCCCTCGCAAGCTGACCATCACGTTCATGCGCCGGGGCAACCTCTTCGAAGAGGGGCAG
>CAZFXD010000174.1:0-10568 GCA_964522795.1 uncultured Myxococcaceae bacterium | reverse complement strand
CTTGTCGGCGCGCACCTTCTCCATCGCCGCCTCGTTCGCCGCGGGGTCGCTCTTCACCGGAATCTGCGCCGCCATGCCGCCCATGGCGTGCGCTCCGCGTCGATGGCAGGTTCGAATCAAGGCCTGTGAGTAAGCACGAAGGAAGCCCTTCGCCATGGTGAGTTGCCCGCGGTCGGGGAGGACCGCCTTCGGCTGGCATTTGATGAAGCTGAACATGTAGTCCCACCGGCCGCAGTTGAGCCCGGCGGAGTGGGCTTTCAGCTCGGAGAGAATCTCGTCCATCTCGAAGGCGGCGGGGAGCGTCTCGATCAGCACCGTGGCTTTGATGGTGCCGGCGGGGAGCCCGACCGCCTGTTGGGCGAAGAGGAAGACGTCGTTCCACAGCCGCGCCTCGAGGTGGCTCTCCATCTTGGGCAGGTAGAAGAACGGACCGGCCCCGCGCGCGACCTGCTCTTTGGCGTTGTGGAAGAAGAACACCCCGAAGTCGAAGAGCGAGCCGCTCATGGGCTGGCCCTTCACCCGCACGTGCGCCTCGGGGAGGTGCCAGCCGCGCGGCCGCACGAACAACGTCGCGGTCTTGTCGTTGAGCGCGTAGTGCTTCTTCGTCTCCGGCGCGTCGAAGGTGAGCGTCCGGCGAACGGCGGCGAACAGACTCTCCTGCCCTTCCAAGAGGTTGGCCCAGGTGGGCGCGGTGGCGTCTTCGAAGTCGGCCATGAAGACGTTGGCGCCCGAGTTGAGCGCGTTGATCACCATCTTGGGATCCGTGGGCCCGGTGATCTCCACGCGGCGATCGAGGAGCACCTCGGGCACCTTCGCGATCTTCCAGTCGCCCTCGCGGATGGCCCGGGTCTCGGGGAGAAAATCGAGCGCCGAGGGCTGTTTCACCCGCCGCTCCAGCAGCTCCCGGCGGCGTGGCCCGAAGCGCGTCTCCAGCTCGTACAGAAAGTTGAGCGCCGCGTCCGACAGCAGCGGTGAGGTCTTCGAGCTGGTGAGGGAGATGTCTGGTTGCGCCGCCATCGAGAAGTCCTCCCGGCCCGGTTGGAGAAGGCCCTGAATACTTAATTGACGCACTGCGTAACGCAAGCAGATCGTGCGGGGTCTCCTCGGGTGCTGCTACGTGACGCCGGGTGAACGCGCTCATCTCGGCCCTGGGTCACCGACCGCCGCCCGGCGATGACGCCCTCTTCGACGCGTTCATGAAATACGTGTCGGAGGCGAAGCTCGAGCTCTACCCGGCGCAGGAGGAGGCGATCCTGGAGCTGCTCGGCGGCAAGCACGTGGTGCTGGCCACCCCGACGGGCTCGGGCAAGTCGATGGTGGCGCTCTTCGCCCACTTTCTCACCGCCGCGCGCGGCGGCACCACGGTCTACACCTGCCCCATCAAGGCGCTGGTGAACGAGAAGTTCTTCGCCCTGTGCGACGCCTTCGGCGCCGAGAACGTGGGCATGATGACGGGCGACGCAGCCATCAACCCCGAGGCGAAGGTCCTCTGCTGTACGGCGGAGATTCTGGCCCAGCGCTGCCTGCGCGACGATCGCGTGCTGGCGGACAGCGTGGTGATGGACGAGTTCCACTACTACGGCGACAAAGATCGCGGCGTGGCCTGGCAGGTGCCGCTGCTCTTGATGCCCGAGACGCAGATGCTGCTCATGTCGGCCACCCTGGGCGACGTCTCCGCCATCACCGAGTCGTTGGAGCGCTCCAGCGGCCGCAAGGTGGTGGAGGTACGCAGCGCCTCGCGCCCGGTCCCCCTGGAGTTCAGCTACGCGGAGACTCCGCTTCACGAGACGGTGCAGGACCACCTGCAGCTGTCGAAATCGCCCATCTACCTGGTCAACTTCTCCCAGCGCGCCGCGGCGGAGCAGGCGCAGAACCTGATGTCGATCGACGTCTGTTCGAAGGACGAGAAGGAGCGGCTGAAGAGCGAGCTGACCGGGGTTCGGTTCGACACCACCTTCGGCAAGGAGCTCGCCCGCTTCTTGCGCCACGGCATCGGGCTCCACCACGCCGGGCTGCTCCCGCGCTACCGCCGCCTGGTGGAGCGCCTCGCCCAGCAGGGGCTGCTCAAGGTGGTGAGCGGCACCGACACCCTGGGCGTGGGGGTCAACGTGCCCATCCGCACTGTGCTCTTCACCCAGCTGTGCAAATTCGACGGAGAGAAGACGGCGGTCTTGAGCGCGCGCGACTTTCAGCAGATCTCCGGTCGCGCCGGCCGCAAGGGCTTCGACGACAAGGGGTTCGTGGTGGCGCAGGCGCCGGAGCACGTCATTGAAAACGCCCGCCTCAAGCTGAAGAAGGACGCGGGCAAGAAAGTGGTGATGCAAGCCCCGCCGGCGAAGGGCTACGCGCACTGGGACAAGGCGACGTTCGAGAAGCTGCAGACGCGAGCGCCGGAGCCGCTCGAGTCCCGCTTCGCGGTGACGCACGGGCTGCTCTTGAGCCTGCTCCAGTCGGCCACCGAGACGCGCGGGGGTGGGTACCGGAAGCTGGTGGGGCTGGTGGGCAAGTCGCACAGCACGCCCGTGCAGAAGCTTCGTCACCTGAAGCACGCCGCCACCCTGTTCCGCTCGCTGCTCGCCGTCGGCGTGGTGTTCGTGGAGAAGCGCACCCCCACCATGCCCGCGCACGTGGGCGTGGCGCCGGGGCTGCAGAAGGAGTTCTCGCTCCACCAGACGCTCTCGCTCTATCTGGTGGAGACGCTGCCGCAGCTGGACCCGACGTCGGACCTCTACGCGCTCGACGTGTTGTCGCTGGTGGAGTCGAGTCTGGAGAGCCCCGAGGTGGTGCTCTACGCGCAGCTCAATCGCCTGAAGGGCGAGAAGATCGCCGAGCTCAAAGCGCAGGGCATGGAATACGACCAGCGCATGGAGGAGCTGGAGAAGCTCGAGTGGCCCAAGCCCAACCGCGACTTCATCTACGGCACCTTCGATCAGTTTGCGGCGCGGCACCCGTGGGTGGGGCACGAGAACATCCGCCCCAAGTCCATCGCCCGCGAGATGTTCGAGACCGGGCAGAGCTTCAACGAGTTCATCCGCGAGTACGGGCTGGGCCGAGCCGAGGGCGTGGTGCTCCGCTACCTGATGGATGCGTACAAGACGCTGGTGCAGAACGTGCCGGTGGCCTCCAAAGACGAGCGCGTGGAGGAGATCGTGCTCTACCTGGAGGGACTGGTTCGCACGACCGACCGCAGCCTGCTCGACGAGTGGGAGCAGCTCCGCGCGGGCGGCCCCGTGCTCCCACAGCGCGAGGCGGCCCCTCCGCCGGAGTTCGACCTCGGCTCGCACGAGAAGAAGCTCGCCGCTCGCATTCGGGCGGAGTTCCACCACCTGCTTCGCCCGGTCGCGCGCAAGAACTGGGACGATGTTCGCGGCCTGATTCAGAACGGCGACGACTGGAACAACGCGCGGTTCGAGGCAGAGCTGGCCCCGTTCTTCGCCGAGCACCACGGCATCGACACCACGCCGCTGGCCCGAAAGAACCACCTCACGCAGGTCGTCGCCGACGGCGAGCGCCGCTGGGTGGCGCGGCAGACGTTGCGCTCGGTGAGCGACGCCGAAGAACCGACCGATTGGGTGTTGGAGGCGCTGGTCGAGTTGCCGACGCGAGGCGACCCCGACGGGCCCATCTTGAAGCTGCAGCGAATTGGAACCTGAACCGCCTTCAGGCCAACAGCACGCGGGTGATGGCAATGAAGTGGCAGGCGGCGGCCAGAATCACCGCGGCGTGAAAAATCTCGTGGTACCCGAACACGCGCGGCCAGGGGTTGGGTCGCTTGAGCGCGTACGCCAGGGCGCCCCCGCTGTAGAGAATTCCGCCCGCCACGAAGAGCGCCATGCCGGTGGGCCCCAACAGCTCGGCCATCTCCCGCCAGTAGGGCGTCACCGACCACCCCATGCCGATGGCGAGAATGGCGACCAGGGGTTTCGGCGCGTCGGTCCAGAAGACAGCGCGCAGCACGCCCAGCGCCCCCAGGGTCCAGATGATGATGAGGAAGCGATCACCGAACTGCGGCGGCAGGCGCGCGCAGAACGGCGTGGCCGTGCCGGCGATGAGGACGAAGATGGACGCGTGGTCCAACTTGCGCATCCGGTTGCGCGCGACCTTCGACCACTGGGGTCGGTGGTACAGCGCGCTGACCCCGAGCAGCGTCGCCAGGCTCAAGCCGTAGACGATGGCGCTCACCCGGAACTGCGGCGGAACGTTCCACGCGAGCACCGCCCCTGCGACGAGCGAGATGAAGAACGCCACCTGGTGCGAGACGCCGCGAAGCAGCGGCTTGACCGCGAGCGGCGCTCCCGTGAGGGGAAAAGCCGGAGTGTGCGCGCCCATCGGGCCTGCTTTCGTGTGCCTCAAAACGTCGGTGATTGATGCGGATCAACGAGGCACCCGTGGTTCTGCCACGTTCTCGTCACCGCGCTGTCACCTCGCGGAGGATTCGATCGCCGGTCAGGCGGGAACGTAGACGCCGAGCACGTAGTCGTTGCCGGGGCGGAAATTTCCCCGGCCGCCGTAGCCCATCTCGCCGTCGTTATACATGTGGTCGCCGTAGCCGCGGACCACCACGTCGCCCGCGGTGGGGTGATGCGTTCCCGGCGTGCCCGCGCGAACCACGATGATCGCGCCCGGCGGCGCGTCGTAGGGGTTGGTGATGTGCAGGCGCTTCAACCCGAGCGAGGCGTAGCGGTTGCCTTCGTTGAGGTAGTGGGCGAGGTCTTTCGCCATCGGCAGGCGCGGAATGTGGCCGTGGCCCGCGCGGCCGTACGTCGCGCGGTCGAGCATGTTCTGCACCGCGTAGAGACAGCGCCCCATCGGCCGGCGACCGGCCGCGATCGAAGCCGCGACTTTGACCATGTCCCGCATCTGCCGCGAGGCTGACCAGGAGCGCTGGAACTCGAACATGCCGGCCACCAGCCGCTTCGCGTGCTTCAACCCGGGCAAGAGCACCTTGCGGTCGAAGCGCTGCTCAATCTCCTCGCGCGGCACCTCCGACACGTCGCCCATGCGCCGGAACATCGGGCGCAGAAACCGCGGCACGCCGAGCTCGTCGAGGTTTTCTCCGGGGTGCTTGAGCACCGTATTGAGCGCGCGCGTGAAGGCCATCGAGGTGCGCAGCGCCAGTTGGGTGAGTGGGCCCGCCTTGCCGCCCGCTTTCATCCCGTGCGCGTGTTGAAAGCGCCACACGGCCTTGCGCGTCTGCCGGCCGAAGATGCCGTCTACCTCGCCCACGTCGAAGCCCGATTTTTCAAGGCGCATCTGGAGACGGCGAACGCGCTCGCCGTCGTCGCCCATGCGCAACCCTCGCCGCATGCGCTGTTCGCCCGGAAGTGTGATGGCTGATGATCTCGACATGACGTACTCCTCGCTTGAGGGAGTTATCGAAATCTTCTGGCGCGAGGTGCGTGCAGAACCTCAGATTTCCCCTCGAGAAATGGGCCTACATCGGCTCCTGTTCCAGGTTCAGTCAGCGCCCCGCATGGTGGTGTGTCACGCGAGAAACACGTGCGCGCCGTAGGTGCCCGTTAGAGCTGAATCTCGATCGTCCGCGCGTCTTTGCCACTCCCCCACCCGACCACCGTGCGCGCGCCCCGCTTGATGCGAACGGTCGAGCTCGTGGCCAGCGATTGCCCGCCGTGGGTCTCGTCCAGCCGGAGGTCCACCGAGACCAGGTCGGCGCTGACGTCAAAGAACCGAAGGCGCAGCTTCACCGCCTCGTCGCGCGCGGTGCGCGAGACTTCGAACGCCTGGTTGGCCACGAACGGTCCACTGGCGGAGACCAGCGGCGCGGTCTCACCCGTCGATTTGACCTGGACCTGGGCGGTGAGCACGTCGATGTCCACCGGCGAAGACGACACGAGCATCGCGAGCAGCGTTGGATAGAGCACAGGAGAACCCCTCGCCCCTTCGCCCCGGCCCTTCCCCAACTGCGGGTGTGGACGAAGGGAGCGTCGGTGACGTTGCAGCCGCGATGCCACGGCGTTCTCGAAGGAGCGACGTCGGGGCCGCTGTCAGTTTGTCAGTCGGCGCGAGGCGCGCTCGGTCGAATCGTCAAACGTCGGCGTCCTCGTCTCCTGCCGGTGGGTACGCCAGCGCGTGAAAAGATGCGACGGCTCCACGAGTCTGCCGACGGGGGGTGATGACACCGTTGCAGGACTCGGTGCACCGTACGCGGAGCGAACACGAGTCTCACCCGTGCAACAGGTGGTGTGATCAGGCGTGAAGGGGCTGTCCACTCCGGCGCGCGGATTTCGAGGAACCTCGAGGGCATTCGATGGCATGCCGTCTGCTGAACGCTGTGCATGGTCCCCCAAGCCAGACGACGGATGAATCTCAGCACAGCGCAGAACCTCGCCGTTGCGCTGGCTGTAGGTGGCGCTCTCACCGGCTGCCTCGGAACGCTCAAGATGGACTGCGCTGCTTGCGGCATCGACGACGTCCTCGACAGCGGCACGAAAGCGAACGCTCCCGCTGACAACGACTCAGGCAGCAGCGGCGGTGCCGGAGGCTCGGGCGGTGGATCCGCCACCGGTGGCGGGTCCGGCGGCGGCCTCGCGAGTGGGGGTGGATCTGGCGGTGGCGGCCTCGCGGGTGGGGGTGGATCTGGCGGTGGCGGCCTCGCGAGTGGTGGTGGATCTGGCGGTGGCAACGGCGGCGGAAACGCTGACGCGGGCTCGGGTGGAGCCGGCGGTGGCGGTGTGGCGTCAGCGGCGTACGCGAATCTCTGGATCGACACGAACGGGGGCACCTGTACGCGACAGTCGATCGCCGGCGCGCACGTCGATGCGCAGGCGTGTGCGAGCGTCACCGCGGCCTACAATGCCGCGGCATCGGGCGACGTGGTGATCATCAAAGCCGGCACGTACGGACGACAAGTCGTTCCCTCCGGCACCAAGACCATTACCTTCCGCAACGAGCCCGGAGCGAGACCCGTGTTCGGCACGATGACCGTGTCCGGCTCGAACGTCACGTTGATCGGCGTCACGGTGCAACGAAATGACGATCCAGGTGCGTACATCGCGACGCTCGAAGCGATCGGCGCGGACAACACGTTCGACGGGGTGTTCGTCGACACGAAGAACGCTCCAGTTCGACAGGGTCTCTACGCCAACGGGGCTGGCAACGTGTTTCGCAACGGTCGAACCCACAACGTCACCGACGAGAAGGGCGCGTTGATCACCGGGAGCAACATCACCTTCGACAACTTCGAATTCTATGACGTCTACGTGACCGACCCGCTGGTGCACAACGAATGCGCGTACGTGATCGGCGCCGACGGCTTCACGCTTCGCAACTCGCGCTTCTGGAACTGTGCGACCATGGACATCATGTTTACGCGCGGCTCCTGGTACAACGCGCCCGTCTGGGGAGACGTGCTCGTCGAGAACAACGTGTTCGGTTACTCGCGCATGTTGAACGGCTCGGGCTGGCACTACTACGGCCTGCTCTTCAACGGTGCGATGGCGTACGACGGCGCTGCGATTCCGAACTTCAAGGTTCGGTACAACACGTTCGAACAGGCCGTCTCGATGGACTCCACGCTCGTGTTCTCCGGAGCGAGCGAGTGGGTGGGCAACGTCGGTGGCGGCTGGGACTGCGTCACGGGCATGAGCTTCCGAAAGAACGCCGGCAGCGTTTGCGGAGCCGCCGACAAGTCCGTGAGCCCGGCGAGTTCAACCTCGAGCGTCACCGCCGGCTTTGGCTGGGTCAACCCGGCGGGCAATGATTTCCACCTGAAGAGCACGTCGCCGGCGATTGGGGCGGGCGATCCCAACGATCACCCCGCGACCGATATGGACGGCGTCAAACGGCCGCATGGCTCGAGTGTCGAAGCCGGCGCGTACGAGTTCGTTCCCTGATCCTTCGCGCCGTCGCCTGCCCCATGCACGAGGTGCCGGACACCTGTGTGTGATCGAACCGTCATACGTGCGCCCGCTGGAATGCGCCGAGACGCTCAGCCGTTGCCCGCACGACACGTGAACTCCGCGTGGTAGACGCGGCGCATGAATACCGGCGGCTGTGCCTGTGGAGCGGTGCGGTTCTCAGTGTCGATGCCCCTCACCGGAGTCACGTTCTGTCACTGCTCCAAATGTCGACGCTGGCATGGCCACGTGGGCGCCTACACCGCGGTCGACCGCGCGGGGTTCGAACTCACCGAGTCACGCGGCCTGAAGTGGTTCGTCGCGGCGGAAGGCGTTCGACGCGGCTTCTGCAGCCAGTGCGGGTCCAGCCTGCTGTGGGACGAAGCCGGCCAGAAGAAGGTCTCCATCTGCGCCGGAACGTTCGACGCACCGACGGGTCTCAAACCCAGGGCCCACATCTACCTGGGCAGCAAGGGCGACTACTACGACGTGCCGGACGACGGTCTGATTCGGCGCGAGGAGCTGCAGCGCTAGCCCCGAGCGGCCGGGGCGACGCCAACGTCGCCTGCTCGCGCTACAGATCGGCCACCACGTGCCGCCCTCGGGGGACGAGGACGCCCGAGCACTTCGACGGCAGCAACTCCACCTTCATCGACTTGCCGTCGACCTTCACCGTCTTGAGCTTTGTCCCCACGCACAGGTCGACGCCGCTGGTGCTCTCAATGGTGAGCGTGGCGCGGCCGCCCTCCACCGTGCGCGAGAACGCGAGGCCGGTGTGGTTCTCGCGGACCAACGCCAGGTAGCCGGTCTCCAGCTCCGGCGAGGGCTTCAAGACGACGCGCGCGCCGACCCGGCTCACCCCGAACAGCCCCTCCACCACCGCCGAGCCCAGGACCGCCGCCGCGCCGGCGAAGTTCGGACTGCCCCGGGCCTCGCCGCGCGGTGTGTCCCACTCGAAGAAGCCGCCGTGCGAGAGGTTCTTCTCGGCCATCGCCTCCAGCGCGCGCAGCGCGCCAGGCGCGCCGCGTTGGAACATGGCCTTCACCAGTCGGCCGCCGAACCAGTCCCACTGGCCGCCGTTCTGGTACGTCCACGGGTCTCGCACCTGCTCGTGCCGAAAGAAGTTCTGCGGGTACGGAGGAATCAGCACGCCGGAGAGCGTGGAGAGGTTGAACTTCTGCGCCCGGGTCCTCGCCGTGTCGAGAATGCGGTCCGCTTCCTTCCCGAAGGCGAGACCCGAGACGATGGCCGACGCGTTTCCCCCCATGGCGAACATCTCGGCCTCGTTGAACGCGTCGTGCGGCGCGCCGCTGACGTGCTGGTGTATCTGGAAGTAGCCCTGCCGTTCGTCCCACAGCGCCACGTACGTGTTGCGCTGCAGGGACTGCGCGGTGGCGATCCACGTGTTGGCGCGATCGTTCTCGCCCAGCTCGTGCCACAAGTACGCCAGCGCGACGACGGCCTGGTACGCCATGGCTTGCGAGTAGATGCCCACCACGCGCTGCGACTGCGGCATGAGCTTCGTGCAGCGTTGGTCGGCGAAGTCGGGCGACACGTCGCCCCAGTCGGCCGTGTGCCCGCTCCAGATCAGCTTCGACTCGGGGTCGCCCCGCTCGCGGAACAGCCATGAAATCGCCGCGTCGAGTCGGTCAATCACCCGCTGGCCGTTCACCGTTCGGCGCAGCCACGCCGGCCCGAGCACGTCGGTGGCGGTCTTGGCGGCGATCACCAGACTCGCTTCCTGATCGCTCACCACGTCGTTCTTCTCGGCGATCTGTGTGTCGCGCACCCAGTCGAACAGCTCGCCCGACTCTTTCTGTACCTGGAGGTGGGCGAAGATCCACCCCGTGAGCGACTCGGGTCCGTCGACCCAGCTCGTGAACGGAGCGATGGTGGCGGAGTCTCGCGCCCAGATCTGCGAGTACCGGACACCGGCGGAATACCCCGCGGCGCGCTGCCCGTGAAAATCGAACGACACCCGATTGGTCTCCAGCGTCCGCGCGATCAATCGCTGCAGCCGATTGAGGGCCTCGTGCCCGTCGACGCGCCACCTCACCCCGGGCTCGAGCAGGCTGAAGTCGTCGCGGGGCGGCTGAAAGCCGGCGAACAGCTCACCCGCGGTCACCTCGAACGTCGGGGCCGGGCCCTCGAGCGGCATGAACCCCTGGCCGTCGATTACCCCCAGCTCGTAGCGGTAGGTGCCCGCGTCGGCCGGCACTTCGAACCGGAGGTTGATGGGCGTGGGCACGCGGGGCTCCACCGTGCCCACCGACGGCATGGGGGTGCGCGGCGTGTCGGTAGAGATGACGCCTCCGTCGACTCCGAGCAGCCGGTAGCCGAGGAACTGTTGGCCCTTCACCCAGGCCTCAGCGCCGAGGTTGGTCATCGTCACCGGCACGCGAGACCACTCGCGGGTGAAGAGCGCCAACGGCTTCTTGTCGAGCACCAGCCGCGCCTTGCGATCTCTCGGCACCGCCGGCGCGGTGGCATCACTCCAGGAGACGGTGTTCTTCGGCGCGGTCGCACACGCCGCGGCGACGCCCAGCACCACGAGGACCAACGCGAGCCATCGCATTCGCGGCGACGTACCACTGCTCGAAACGGGCGGCCCGCGATTTTGCGCGCGGCGTCGTCAGGGCGCGCGCCGACGGCGGCCCAGCAGCGCGGCGCCGACCAGCCCGAGCGCCGCCACCAGGTCACTCCCGGCCGCCC
>CAZFXD010000173.1:0-10595 GCA_964522795.1 uncultured Myxococcaceae bacterium | reverse complement strand
CCGCATGACACCCGTATTTCACCCGTAAATCGGAAATGCGGGTGAATTGCGGGTGTCGTCCCGCCTCAAGCCCCGCCGGGGGTGAGGCGCTCTCCGACGCACGGCACAGCCCACGCGGACTTCGCCCCGCGCGGTCCACTGGAGCCGGCGGCGCCTGTTTCGCCCTGGTCGATCAGATTCCAGAAATGCCCCGGTGCGGTTAGAAGCGCGCGCACGTGACTTCGTTCATCTCGATCCTGGAGACTGCTGCGTTCGTGGCGTGGATGTCCTCGGGGCTCTTCTTCGTCATCTTCGGCCTCAACATGTACGGAGGCCTGCGCCGCGCCCGGGCACGCACCAGCGATGCTCCGGTGCCCGCGGTCTCCGAGTGGCCACACGTCACGCTTCAGATCGCCATCTGCAACGAAGGCGCCCTGGTGGAGCCGAGCCTCGAGTCGACGCTCGCCATCGACTACCCGAAAGACCGCCTTCAGATTCAGTTCTGCGACGACTCCTCAGACGGCTTCACCTCTTCCATCTGCGCGCGCGTAGCGGCGAAGGGCACGGCCGTGGGCCTGAACGTTCACCACCTGCAGCGCAAAGAGCGCGTGAACTTCAAAGCCGGCAATCTCAACGAGGCCCTCAAGACCGCCACCGGCGAGTTCATCGGCGTGGGCGACGCGGACTGCTGGTTTCCCAGAGACTTCTTCAAGGCGCTGCTCCCCGTGCTTCTCGCCGACGAGAAGGCGTGCGCCGTGCAGGGCCGCTTCACCAACCGCAACGCGAACGCCAACCCCATCACGGCGATGATGCAGGCGGCGTACGACTACCACCTGGAGATTGAGCAGCCGACCCGCACGCGGTGGAACCTGTGGACGGTGTTCAACGGCTCGGGCGGTATCTGGCGGCGAAAAGCCATCGAAGCGCTGGGCGGCTGGCCCTACGGCACCGGCGTGGAAGACGTGTACATGAGCTTCCGCGCGCAGACCGAAGGCTGGTCGGTTCGCTACTCGGCCGCCACGTCGAGCCAGCTGATGCTGCCGGAGAAACTGGAGTCCATCTTCTCTCAGCAATCGCGCTGGGCGCTGGGCAACGGGTACATCTTGAACCGCCTGGCGAAGAAGATGTGGCAGGCCCCGGCCTCCGCGTCGGCCAAGCGTGAAGGGTTCTTCCACATCGGCGGCTACTTCCTCCACGTGGCCATGGCGTCGTTGATGTTCTGCGCGGCGCCGGCGCTGTTGTGGGTGGCGCAGAACCCCTCGTTCTGGTGGGCAGGGTGGGTGCCGGCCGCGGGCTACGCCGTGCTGATGGCAGCGAGCACGCTGACCATGAACGAAGCCCGTCGCCGCGCGGGGAGTGCCCAGGAAGGACCAGTGGCCACCACCATGCTCGGCCTGCTGCAGACGAGCGCAGCGCCCATCATCACCGCCAGCTACCTCATCGGGCTGACCGGCATGGAGCTGCGCGGGTGGAAGAGCAGCCACGTCGGAAAGCGCCTCGGGCAACTTCTGACCGGGTACGCCTGGACCGGGCTGTTCGCCGCCATGGGCCTGTGGGGTGCCTGGGTCGCGTTGCAGGCGGCGCAATGGGGCGCGCTGGCCATCGTACTGATGTTGGTGGCCGGACCGGTCTTGCTCTTCTTCGCGCCGATTTGGGAACGACAGCGAGCGACCGCGAAGCCGCAGGAGGCGTGATGCGCGAGAGTTGGCGGTTCGCCCGCTGGGTCTTCATCGGCGTGGCGTGTTCTGCACAGGCGTACGGGAGTTGCTACTTCTGCATGCCCGATCAAGGTCAAGTCAACCGCAGCGCATCCATGTTCGTGGTCCGTGGTCAGTTCGAGAGCCACTGCGCGCTTCCGCCGAAGCTCCAGGGCATCGCCGTCCGACTGTTCCGTGGAGACGCAGAGGCACCCGAGGCTGAGACGTTCACGGACCCGTCCGGGCGATTTCGGTTTCAGGTCACGCCGCCACAAGCGCCGGCCGCCGAGCACGGCCCGATTGTTCTCAGAATCGTCGGAGGCCATCAAACGATGACGGTGAGGCCCGCGGTCGCGGATCTCATCAAAGAGTACGCGGTCACCTTCGAAGCGCCGTGCTCATCGGTTCCCTGAAGCCGATTCTCCGAAGAGCGTTTCTCACACCCCAAGAACGCCCGAACCCCTGCCAATTCCTCCCGGATTTCCCACGGCGTCGCTGTTTCGTCCGGTGGACCCGGCTCACCGACACAACAACGGCCAACGCCCAACGATAACTGCTGCGAACGCTCGCATTCGCAGCCTCTCTCGAGGGGAATTCCATGCCACAAGTACGCTCGGTCGCTTCCAACGTCACCATCCCGAAGTTCACTCGCGCCACGCTGTCGGCGGCGGACGTCAAGACGGCCAGGGGCCTGAAGTCAGCCATCGCTGATCAGCTCAAGACCGTTCGCCTCGCGCAGCGGCGCGACAATCTCCCGAAGTACGACTCCAAGAGCGACCTCTGGCGCTCGCCCGACGGTCACCCGCTGGTAACGGTTCAACTGACGAAGGCACCGCCCCAGACACGCGACTTCCCCAGCACCGAAGCGTTGGTCGACCCCAAAACGAACACCTACTTCTACATGAGCGTTGGGGGCATCGCGGGCCCGATGGGCGCCGGGCCGCTCTCGCTGCCAGCCAGGGTCGCGTTCAAGAACCAGCCGTACTCCGTCACCGACTGCAAGGCGCTCACCGCCGCCGCCGCGGGGAAAGTCTCGGTGGAGCCTCCCAAGAAGGTCTTCCACTTCAAGCCCCAGGTCTTCAGCGTGGGTTGGAACTACGGCTCCGGAATCGCGCTCCCACCAAACCGCGAGAATCCCCGACCGCGCGTCGGGTCGTCCATCGACGTGAATCTTGTGTTCCCGTACATCGACATCAAACCCAGGTGGAAGGTGTCTACCAACGAGGCCACCAAGACGATCACCGTCTTGATGGACGGCGAGTCGACCAACACGGTCCACCCCCGCGCCGCGGTGCATCCGTACGACGTCACGATTCCGATGCAGCGACCCAAATTTCTGGGAGCCACGTACACCCTGCTGGTGAAAGACACAGGGGGCAAGACGCTGGCGAAATCGACGTTCCGCAACATGCTGCCGATGTAACGCCGCGCACGTCTCGCACGACCGTAACGTTGCGGGGCCGCGACGGCAGTGACACTGTCCGCGCCCCGCCATGACGCTCCTTCGCGCCGCCAACGTCTCGCTCTCCTTCGGGAGCCGGACGCTCTTCAAAGACGTTGAGTTCGTCATCGAGGCCGAGGAGCGCGTCGGCCTCGTCGGGGTCAACGGGAGCGGCAAGTCGACCTTGATGAAGCTGCTCGCGGGCGCGCAGGCCGCCGACGCCGGGCTCTTTCAGAAGCAGCGCAACGTCCGCATCTCGTACCTCCCGCAGGAGCCCGAGTTTCCCGCGGGCGCGACCATCGAGTCCGAGCTGACCGTGGCCCAGGCCGACCTGAAGGCCGCCATCGACGAGCACGGGGCCCTCTCCGCCACGCTCGACCACGCCTCCGACGAGCGAACGCTGGGCACGCTCTCGCAGCTCTCCGAGCGGATTGATCGCCTCGGCGGTTGGGACACGGCCCACGAAGCACGCAAGCTCCTCGACCGCCTCGGCGTGCGCGAATGGGACAAGCCCATCGCCGAGCTGTCCGGCGGGCAGAAGAAGCGCGTGGCGGTGGCGCGCGCGCTCTTGTCGCGCGCGGACCTCTTGATGCTCGACGAGCCCACCAACCACCTCGACGCCGACACCATCGAGTGGCTGGAAGAGGAGCTCGACGCGTTTCCCGGGGCCATCCTCCTCGTCACCCACGACCGCTACTTTCTCGACGGGCTGGTGGAGCGCATCGTGGAGGTCACCCCGCCCGGCTCGGCCGGCGGCGGCGGCCTCACCTCGTACCCCGGCACCTACCGCGACTCCCTGGAGCAGCAGCTGGCGGCCATCACCCAGGCCGAAACCGCGGAACACAAACGCGGCCGGTGGATTGAACAGGAAGTGGCCTGGCTCCGGCGCGGGCCTCAGGCGCGCCGCACCAAGTCCAAGGCGCGAATCGAACGCGCTCGAAAGCTGCTCTCAGAGCGGGGGTTTCAGCGCCCCAAGGTTCCTGCGCTGCAGCTCGCCACGGCGCCGAGGCTCTCGTCGACGGTGATTGAGGCCAAACACATCTCCAAGTCGTTCGGGACGAACCGCGTCTTCGACGACGTGAGTCTGATTCTTCAGCCCGGCGAGCGGCTGGCCTTTCTGGGTAAGAACGGCGCCGGGAAGACCACGCTCCTGCGCACGCTGCTGGGCGAAATCGCGCCCGACAAGGGCACCGTCACAACCGGCCCGCGAACCAGGGTCGCGTACTACGACCAGCAGCGGGACGAGCTGGACGACACGGCCACGGTGTACGAAGCCGCCTGGCACGACGACTGGGTCACGCTCGAGGGGAACAAGGTTCGCCTCGCCGATTATCTCGAAGACCTGCTCTTCCCGGTGCCCATGCAGCGCATGAAGGTCTCCGCGCTCTCGGGCGGAGAGCGCAACCGCCTGTTGTTGGCGCGCCTGTTTCTCCAGGGCGCGAACGTGCTGGTCCTTGACGAACCCACCAATGACCTCGACCTGCAGACGTTGAATCAGCTGGAGCGGCTGCTCCGGCAGTTCTCCGGCGCCGTGCTGCTCGTCACCCATGACCGGTACTTCCTCGACAAGGTGGCCACCGCCATTCTGGCCTTCGAGGGCGATGGACGCGTCGTTCGCTACGAGGGGAACTGGGAGACGTACCAGCGTCTGCGCCCGCGGCCCGGCGTACGCCCCGTGACAGCGGCCGCCCCCCCGCCCCCGGCCGCGGCTCCCGAGCCTTCGAAGATGGTCGGCCGCCTCTCGTACAAAGATCAGCGCGACTTCGACACCATCGAGCAGACCGTCGCCGCGGCGGAGGCAAAGAAGGCCTCGCTCGAAGCCCAGCTGGCCGACCCCGCCAACGCCTCGAACCCCGCCGAAGTGGTTCGCTTGTCCCAGGCGCTGGCCCAGGCGCAGACCGAGGTCGACGCGCTCTACGACCGCTGGCAACAATTGCAGTCGAAGATCGACGCGCTTCGCCACGCGTAGTAACCGCGTCGCACGGCTCGCCGCTGGAGGAGTCGCCCACCCGTTCTCCCAGGAGTTCTCATGAATCGTCGCATCGCGCTCTGGTCGCTTCTCACGTTCGCCGCCGCGTGTGGCGGAAGCAGCTCCGACATCGAGACCCTCAAGGGCGCCATCGCCGGCGCAGACGGCAGCGGCACCATGACGCTCAAATTTCCTCGCCGCACAGCCAACCTCGCCTCGAGCTCGGGCGCCACGGAGTCCAACACCGCCACCGGTTCCATCAACTTCACCGGGAAAGCCGCCATCTCGCTCACAGGGACCATCGACCAGTCGACCGGAGCTTTCACACTCTCCGGTTCCAACTTCACGGTGACCGGCACCTACAACAACCAAGTGGCCAGCGGCTCGGTCGCGGGCCCCCTTGGGACCAACAGTTACACGGTGAGAAACACCAGCAACGGAACGGTGAAGGTGTACTGCGGCACCTACAGCGACTCAGCCGCCAGCGGCATCTTCAACATGGTCATCGACTCGACCACCAACACCGTCGCGGGCACCTATTACGACACCGGGAGCAAGCACAGCGGCACGTTCGTGGGCACGGTGGCCAACAACGCCATCACCCTCACCGACAACCCGGCCACCGGCACGGTCAACGGAGACAGCGTGAGCGGAACCTACCCGGCCAAGGGCACCATCAGCGCCGGCACCTGGTCGGGCAGCGTGGGCGCCTGTAACTGAGTTCAGGGCGCGCAGGCGATTACGAGAAGGCGGCCTCGATTTTCTCGAGCGCCGCCTTTTCTTTTGCCGAGACCTTGTTGCCCATGCCGAGAATGCCGCCCGTGGCTTCCGCCACGTGGCGCGCGCGGGCCACCAGGTCCTTGCGAAACGCGTCGCGGTCGTCGGCGGTCAACGTCTTAGAGAGGGCGCGCGCGTAATTGTCCCACGCCACCTGCACGTTGGCGGCCGGCTTGAACGTCAACCAGCCTTCGAGGAGCGACTGACCGACCGAGCCGTTGTGAATGCCCACCGCCGCGGCCGCCTGAAGCACCGCGCGCTTTTCCTTGTCGTCCACCACGCCGTCCGCCCAGGCCACTTCGACCAGCGGGTACAAGGCGAAGGCCGACAGCGTCTCGGGCGTGAAGTTGAGCGCCACCAGCCGCGTGAGCACCGCGGCGTCGGTAATTCCGGTGGAGGCGGAAATCTCTTTGGCGTCGTTCGCCTGACGCCCCTTCGACTTCAGCTTCTCCAGCAGCTGCTGGTTGTGCTTCTGAAAGAAGGCCTCTTCGAGCTCTTTGCCGCGCTGCTGGAGCGAGTTGTCCGCCATGGTGTTCACCGACCCTTCGCAAAGTCCTTCTGGAGTTTCACGCGGCGTTTCTTCAGTGCGCTTCGCACCGACGAAGCCGACAAATCGACGTGCGCCGTCTGCAGCCAGTAGGCGAGGTCTTCCCGAATCGTGGCCTTCGCCCGGGCCGCTTCAGGCTGGGCCCCCAGGCCCAACACCCACTTGGGCCGCTCTTCGCGCGCCTTCAAGTCCTGCACCACCCGGCGCTGGTCCGCGTCGGAGAGGGCGGTAACGTCTGGCACGTAGACCACGCCGCTCTTCTGGGAGAAGGCGATGGCCAGGCCCGCGTCGTCGTTGGCCACGGTCGCGCCGGGCTCGGAGAACACTCGCATGGCCGCCTCGTGGGCCCACTCGGCGCGGTCTTTTTCACCGCCTCCGAAGATGAGCACCGAGGCCCGGTTGTTGATCAATTGTTCTTCGGTGTAGCCGCGCACCGTGGCTCCTCTTGTGAGCGAAAAACGAAAACTTCCCACCCGCTCTATAGCGCCCGAAAGAGCGGAACGGGTTGGGATTTTCCTTTGAGTTTGACCGGCGGCAAAGGCTCCAGCTCGGGCACGTCAATGCCGGTGGCCTGGGTTACGCGGGCGGCGGTGGTCTCGCCCAGCAGGATTTCGCCCGGGCCGGCCAGCGCGCACAACCGGGCGGCCACGTTCACCGCGTCGCCGATGCAGGTGTATTCGCTGCGCCGCTCGCTGCCGATGGTCCCGACCACGGCCTCGCCGGTGTTGATGCCGACGCCGAGCTCCAGCACGGGGCTCCCCGGGGCCCGCTTCTCGTTTCGGTCCGCCACCGCGGTCATCATCGCGCGCGCGCACGCCAGCGCCTGCTCGGCGTCATCACTGCGGCGCACGGGGGCCCCGAAGACAGCCATCAACCCATCGCCGAGGTACTTGTCGAGCGTTCCGTGGTGCGAGAGCACCGCGTCCGCCAGCCGGCCGAGCACGTCGTTGAGGAGCGCCATCACCGCTTCTGGCTCCAGCGCCTCGGCGAGCGAGGTGAAGTTTCGAATGTCGGCGAACAGCAGCGTCACCTCCCGCTTCTCACCCGACAGCTTGACGGTGCCCTGCTTCAGAATCTCCTCCACCACGGCGTCGGAGGTGTAGCGGGCGAACACCTGACGCACGCGGTCGGCTTCTCCGGTGCGACGGAGAATTCCTGAAATGCGCGCGGCGATCTCCTCCATCGACGCGCCCTTGCGTACGTAGTCGTCAGCGCCGGCGCGGAGCCCGGTCACGCGCTGTCCGTCGCCGTCATTGGCCGTGAGGATGATGACCGGCGTGGAGGCGAGGGGCCCTGACTTCAGCTGCCGGCACAGCTCGGCGCCGTCCATGCCGGGCATGTCGAGGTCGGTGAGAATGATGTCCGGCTTCACGTCGGGCGCCCGCTTCAGCGCTTCGCCGGGGTCATCGAACGTCTCCACCGCGTAGCCCAGCAGCGACAGCCCTTCGGTGATGAGCGAGAGCGCCAGCGCGCTGTCGTCGACGACCATCACGCGAGTCTTCTGGTCATCCGGGGGCTCGTTCTCGCCCTTGCCCATGCGCCGCTGGACGCCCACGGCCTCGAAGACCTGCTGGAGCGTGCACACGCCCATGTCGACCAGAATGTCGCCCAGGGGCCGGCGGTCGTGTTTCTGCTGCGCCAGGGCGCGGTCGACCTCGGCCTCGGTGGCGTACTTGAGGCCGATCAGCAGCTCCCCCAGAACCGGGCGCTGGTCGAGCAGCTTCACCGTCTTGCCCAGCATCACGCTCAAGGCCTGCTGCACGTCGGCGCGGGTGACGTAGCCGAGCGAGAGCAGCGCTTCGCCCAGCTTCTGCCCCGTGAGCTGCTGCAGCTCGAGCGCCTCTTCGACGCGGGCGGGCGTGGTGAGGCCCAGCTCGACGAGCACACCTCCGAAGCGCTGGGAAAGGTCCGTCACGACGGCACGCACCTTAGAGCAGAACTCTGTTTTCTTCCGCGTGCACGTGCGTTGGCGGACACTGCGACCGTGAACCCCCTGCCCTCAGCCCTGGGTCTGTTCTGCCTCGGCGAAGTGCTGCTGGCGGTGGTGGCCTTCTCGCAGTTGAAGCGCACCCCGCAGGCGCTGCGGCTGGGCCTGTTCGCTCTGAGCCTGTTCCCCTGGACCCTCGCTTCGACGCTGTTCGAGACGACCGGCGCGTTCGAATGGCACATCATCGACGCGGGCATGTCGCCGCTCACCCCCCCGCTGGGACTGGCGGTGGCGCTCGAGTTCTCGGGCCAGCGCCGTCGCTTCGCAGCCTGGATTCGCCTCGCCTGGGCCTGGTTCGGCGCGTTGGCGTTCTTCTCACTGTCCGCGTTCGTGACCAGCGCCACCAGGACCTTCATCACCAGCGCGGCGTGGGACATCGGCTTCGGGCTCGGCCTCATTCCACTCGTGGGGCTCGGCACCTGGGTGCTCTTTCGCCACTGGACTTCAAGCGAGGACGACACCGAGCGCAGCCGGGCGGGCCTGTTTCTCTCGGCCCTGCTGGTCATGTCCACCCTGGGCGCGACCGAGCCGATGGCGGGCGCGTTCCCCGGCAGCGTGCCCCGCCTTGGCGCCGCGGGTGGGTTCTTCGCCGCGTTGCTGCTCACGGTGGCCGTGCTTCGCTTCGGCTTCTCTGAGCGACGGCCCGAGTTCTTCGGCGGCATCGCCGCGCTGGCGCTCGCCGGCTCCTTCGTCACCCTGGTCGCGGTGCTGGTGGCCCTGGCGCAGCTCCACGTGGTGCTCTTCGTGCTCATCTTCGTCACCGTGGCCGTGGGCACGGCCGCCATCAGCTATCGCGCCTTCCTCCGTCACGTGGAGCGCCGCGAACGACTCCAGACCATGGTCTCGCTCGGCCGCATGTCGTCGCAGATGGCGCACGACCTGAAGAACCCGCTCGCCGCGCTCAAGGGCGCCGCGCAGTTGCTGCTCGGCGAGTACGACCAGAAGGCGGTCTCCAGCAACGAGCGCGAGTTCGCCGAGCTGATCGTGGCCCAGGCCAACCGGCTGCAGGACCTGATTGAGCGGTACCAGCGGCTGGGCCGCATGGAGCTCCACAACACGCCGGTCGACCTCAACGCGCTGGTGCGGCGGATTGCGGAAGCCCGCGCCGCGGCGGAGCCCGGCAAGTGGCCGCTCACCTTCGAACTCGACGCCCGCGTCACGCCGACCCTCGCTGACGAACCGTTGCTCACCTCGGTCTTCGAGAACATCGTGGGCAATGCGCTGCAGGCGATGCCTCAAGGCGGCGGGCTCCGTGTGTGCACCTTCGCTGAGCCGACGCAGGTCACCCTTGAGTTCGTCGACCAGGGCCCCGGCATGGATGCGCGCGCGCTGGAACGCGCGGGCGATGACTTCTTCACCACCAAGGCGCAGGGCTCGGGGTTGGGGTTGTCGTTCTCGCGCCGGGTGATGGCGGCGCACAAAGGCTCGATGACGCTGGAGAGCGCCCCCGGGCGAGGAACCACGGTGCGCCTCGTGCTTCCCCAACAGTCGCATCGCGAAACAGACACGGCGGTGTGAGTCGCCTACGCTTCCGGCCGCATGAGCGAACCGGTGTCTCGTGGTGCGGTGCTGGTCGTCGATGACGACCTCGCGGTGGGGAAAGTTCTGGGGGCCCTCCTCGGCCAGGCAAGGTTCTCCGCCACGGTGGTGGGGAGCGGCAAAGACGCCCTCGCCACGCTGGAGAAGCGCCCCTTCGACGTGGTGGTGACCGACATCCGCATGCCGGAGTTGGACGGCATGGCGCTCTTCGCGGCCATTCAGAAGCGCTGGCCCGACACCGCGGTGGTGCTGATGACGGCTCACGCCAGCGTCCCGCTCGCCGTCGAAGCGATGAAGGCGGGCGCGGCCGATTTCGTCTCCAAGCCGTTCGAGAAGGACGAGATCATCTTCGTGGTCGAGAAGGCCTGCCGCCAGAGCGGCACCGCCGCCGCGCCGGCGCTGACCCGACCGCTGGTCGGGGCGTCGGCCCCCATGGCGGCAGTTGAGGCGGTCATCGCCAAGGCGGCGCCCACTACAGCCACGGTGCTCATCCGCGGTGAGAGCGGCACCGGCAAGGAGCTCGCCGCTCGCGCCATTCACGAGAAGAGCCCTCGCGCCAAAGGCCCCTTCGTGGCGGTCAACTGCGCCGCCCTGCCTGAGAACCTGCTCGAGGCCGAGCTGTTCGGCTACGAGAAGGGCGCGTTCACCGGCGCCACCCA
>CAZFXD010000172.1:0-10680 GCA_964522795.1 uncultured Myxococcaceae bacterium | reverse complement strand
CAGTGGAAGATCTCCCGCGCCGATCAGGACGCGTTTGCGCTCGAGTCGCACCGGCGCGCCAGCGCGGCGCAGCAGAAGAACGCGTTCGCCGCCGAACTGATCCCGGTGGAAATCCCCCAGAAGAAAGGCCCGGCCGCGCGGGTCGAAGTCGATGAGGGCCCCCGCGCCGACTCCACCCTCGAGAAGCTCGCCACCTTGAAGCCCGCGTTTCGCGACGGCGGTTCAGTGACCGCGGGAAACTCCTCCACGCTGAACGACGGAGCCGCGGCGCTGCTGGTGATGAGCGAGAAGGCGGTCAAAGAATTCGGCGTCACTCCCCTGGCCCGCTACGTCGCTAGCGGCGCGGCCGGCGTCAACCCGCGCACCATGGGCATCGGCCCGGTGCCGGCATCACAGAAGGCGCTCACCCGCGCCGGCTGGAAGCCGGGCGAGGTCGACCTTTGGGAATTGAACGAGGCGTTCGCCGCGCAGTCGCTGGCGTGCGTACGAGATCTCAAGCTCGACGCGGCGCGGGTGAACGTCAACGGCGGGGCGATCGCCCTGGGCCACCCGCTGGGCATGAGCGGCGCGCGGCTGGCCGGCACGCTGGTGCACACCCTGAACGCGCGAGGCCTCAAGCGCGGCGTCGCCACGCTCTGCATCGGCGTGGGCCAGGGACTCGCGGTGGCGTTGGAGCGCGCGTAGCCCGGCATGGCGCTCTTTCCCGTCACGCTGCTGGTGGCTCGGCTGGCGCTCACCGCGTCGGGCCCGCTGCCCTACGACGAGGCGAAAGAGGGGGCGACGGAGACTCGCGGCGAGCACGTCGGGGCCGGTGAGTGGATGCTGGTGGGCGCGCCCGGGATTTCGCCCCTGACGCTCACCGCGAGCGCGTGGGATGCCGTGGGGCTCACCATTCGCGCCGAGTACCAATCTCAGTGGCGCGTGTGGGGCTGGCTGGGAGGACAGGCGGCCATCGGGCTCGGCTCGGTCCCGGTGGCGATCACGTTTTCCGGGGTCGGCTCGTACTTCTCCGGGTTCGCCGAGGCCGGGCTCACCATTCACTGGTCAGAGCGGTTCGAGTCGGGCATCGCGGTCTCGCTCGGTCTCGGGGTGGGACGGGTGGGCACGCGCTTCGCCGCGGCCTGGGCCTTCGGCGAGCGGGTCAACTACTTCGGGTGGCGACTGACCGAAGGGCAGCGCATCGACTTTCTCCGAGCGGACATCTTCGTGGGCGGCATGTCCACGCCGCTGGCCTTCTTTTCCATCTCTCTCGGGCCGGCGTACGCGATTCGGTTCTGACCTCCCGGCGCCGCCGCTACCAGCGCAGCCGCAGCACCAGTTCCTTCTCGCTCACCACGCGGACGGTCTGTTGCTTCACCCGTCCGTCTTCGCGGGCCAACTCGACCACGTGCCGACCGGGCGGCAGGGGCGCGCGGTAGAGCGGCGTGATGCCCAGCTCATTCCCGTCGATGCGGACCTTGCCGTAGCCGGGGGCGATGTCGACCGTCACCCACCCCACCTTGAGTCGACCCGCTTTCTGAGCAGGCTCAGCCGGCCCCACGCTCCGAACCGGGGCGGGCTTCACCGCGGTCACGGGCGGCTCGGCGGGGGCGGTGGCGGCTTCGGGGACCGGAGGCGAAGGGACCGGTTCAGGCGAGGTCGCGGTGACGGGGGCTGGTGCACTCGGAGACACGCCCGGGGTCGGCTGGGCCTCGCCGGCCGGCCACAGCGCCGAAGCGGCGGCCGCCAGCACCACCCCCAACGCCACCCCCGCGCCAGCCAGCATCTTCGCGCGACGGCGCGGTAGCGCCTCGATCGCGGGCGCGGACGCCGTCTCGCGCGCGCCGGGCAGATCTCCCAAATCGGTCGTCCCGGTCGTCACCGCGTCTCGGGGCACGGTCTTCAGCCAGGCCGCGACGTCAGCTTCGGTCCAGCGCGGCAGCTCGCGCGTCGCGAGCTCGAGCGTCTCCAGCCAGGCGCGTGCGGTGGGCGGGCGACTGGCCTTGTCTCGCTGCAGGCCCGCCGCCAGCCAGTCGGCGATCGGCTCGGGCACGTCTCCGCGCAGTTGCGTCACCCGAGGCGCGGGGCGGTTGACGATCGCCAGCACGATGGCGGCCTCGTTGTCCTGGTTGAACAGGCGTCGCCCCGTGAGGAGTTCGAACACCACCGCTCCGAACGAGAAGAGATCGCTCCGCTCGTCAACCGGTTCTCCGCTGGCCTGTTCGGGAGACGCGTACGGCAGGCTGCCGCGAAAGACGCCGGTGCGGGTGTGGGTGCGGTCTGCGTCAAACCCGCGGGCGATGCCGAAGTCCATCACCTTGAGCACGCCCGCGTCGGTGAGGAACAAGTTCGACGGCTTCACGTCGCGATGCACGACGTGTCGATCTTGCCCGTCGGGGCCCTGGTGGTGGTGGACGGCCGAGAGCCCCTCCAGCCCCTGGCGGCAGAGCTCCACCACCAGCGGCAACGGCAACCGGGGGGCATGCGGCCCGACCAGCGAAGAGAGGGGCCGCCCCTCCAACAGCTCCATCGCGAAGTAGAGCGACGCGCCGTCGACGCCCACGTCGCTCACCGCCACCAGGTTGGGGTGTTTGAGACTGGCGCCGAACTTCGCCTCGTTGAGGAAGGTGACGTCCGGGGTTCCGCGAGATCGGGCATCGGTGCGGCTCAACACCTTGAGGGCAACACGCGCGCCCGTCCGGGGGGCGATCGCCTCCCAGACCTCTCCCATGCCACCGCGACCGACGCTCCGCACGAGCTGGTAGCCACCGACGCGCGGAAGTTCAGTCGGCGCCACGGTCTTCTTTCAGCGAGTACCGGTCGAGCAGGCGGTACAGGAATTGCCGGGAGACGCCCGCGGCCCGGGCGACCGCCGACACGTTGCCTTTGTGCTCCGCCAGCTTCTGGAGCAGGTACTGCGTCTCGAACTCTTCCAGCATGACGTCGCGGGCCTCTCGAAGCGGGAGGTGGGCCACCGCATCGAGCGCTTTTCCCAGCCGCTTGGTCGCGGCCTCCTGCTCAATCACCCGGGGGCCCAGCTGGGGAAACAACACCCACCGGGTGACGGTGTTCCACAGCTCGCGCACGTTGCCCGGCCACGAATGCCCCGCGAGAATCTCAAGCGCGTTGTGGGGCAGCGCGTCGAGGCGCACGGGCGGCGTCTGGCGGGCGAGAAAGCTCTCTACCAGCATGGGCAGATCTTCCAGCCGGTCGCGGAGCGGCGGCACTTCGGCCACCAGGACCGCGAGACGAAAATAGAGGTCTTCACGAAATTGGTGCGCTTCCACCCGGGACCGCAGGTCGCGATGGGTGGCGCAGATCACCCGCGCGTCGGCGGCCCGGTAGTCTCCTCCCCCGAGCGGCCGCACCTGGCGCGCCTCCAGCGCCCGCAACAGCTTGGGCTGGAGCTCCAGGGGCAGCTCGCCGATCTCGTCGATGAACACGGTGCCGCCGTGAGCCGACTCCAACAGGCCCACCCGCGCTTTGTCCGCGCCGGTGAACGCGCCCTTCTCGTTCCCGAACAGCTCGGCTTCGACCAGCGTGGGGGCCACGGCGCCGCAATCGAACACCACGAACGGCTTGTCGCGGCGGGGGCTGTGATCATGAATTGCGTGCGCCAACAGTTCTTTGCCGGTTCCCGACTCGCCGAGGAGCAGCACCGGCGCGTCGGAGCTGGCCGCGCGCCGGAGCATCCCGAACAGCAGGCGCATGGCCGGCGACGCGCCCAGGGCCTGGCCGAAGTGCGTCTCCTTCGGCAGGTCGACCCGCTCCGCAGTCCCCTCCGCCTTCAGCACCAGGGTCGCCTGACCGACGCGCAGGTCGTCACCCGGCTTCACCACCGCCTCCACCACGCGAACGCCCCGAACGAAGGTTCCGTTCTTGCTCCCCAGATCGCGGAGATGAACGCCGTCCGCTTTGATCGCGATCTCCGCGTGCATGCGGCTGACGCCGGATTCGACCACGCAGAGATCGCACTCGCTGGAGGACCCCAGGACGAGCGGCCGCACGCCGATCGGCCGGACGACCTTCGAACCTCGGGCGGGCGTCACCTCGATCGTCAACCTGGGCAGTTCGACGAAATCGGTCAGCTCGTCGTGGTGAACCGTGAGCGTGGGGACCGTGGGCATGCGGTGACCGCTTGTTACCACACGAGGAGGGCCGTGGCGCCGAGCGCCGCAGCGCCGGCGAACAACCCTGAAAACAGCGCGCGGTCGACCTGGCGCTCGGCGTCGGCGCTCTCTGCGTCAGCGATGCGGTGTTGCGCGCGCGCGGCGTCGATGGCTGCGACCCGGGCGTTGGCGTCGGCGAAGCGAGCGGCGAAGACTGCGCCCGCGGCCCCGAAGGCAACGGCGGCGATGCCCCAGGTGAGCGGGTGTCGGTACCAGGCCGTCCCGGAGGCCTCGACCACGCTGGCGGCCGGGGGTGCGTCGCTCAGTGCCGCGACGGCGGCGGGTGCGGGGGCGTCGACCACCAGCGGCGCCTCGAGCGTGCCCACGTGGATCACCGCGTTGCCCGGACGATCGAAGAGCGTGACCGCGTATTCGCACGGCGGACTGCCGCAGTTGAACGTCGCCTGGGGAACCGCGGTGCGCGACAGCGGGCGAATGGCCGGGCCCCCTTCGGCGTGACCGGCCTGGGCTTTGTGGATGAGCTCGCCGTGATCCACCAACTGCATCACGTCGCCCTCGATCTTGAGTTCGACCTGGGCCCGCCCGTCGGAGAGCCATTTGCCAGACGGCACCACGCTGAGCCGCACCCCGTTGAGCCGTTCTCTGGCGGCGCGATACGGCGCGGCGATCTTGGGCGAGGTGCCCGGCACCAGCGCCAGGCCCGGCACCAGCTCAAGGGCGCGGGCGAAGCTGTCGGTGGCTTCGTCGGTTCGTCCGAGCACAGCGGAGGCCTGCGCCGCGAGGAAGTGCAGCTCGGCCGTCTCCTCCGGCTGAGCGCCCCCCCGGGCGAGCGCCGCCGAGGCCGCCTCCACCGTGGCCTCGAACTGAAGCGCCGCCAGCTTCGCACGCGCGTCCTTGAGCGACGGAGGAAGCGGTTCAGCCGCGAGCAGGGCGGCAAGAGCGAGGGCAAGCGCAGGCATCGGGCCCAAAGAAAGTAACAGGTCACCTTGGGTGTTGCGAGACGCGCGCGTCGCCTCGACAATGCCCTCACCGATGCGCCAGCGACTCGTTCTCTCCGGTTTCGCCGCGCTGATCGCCACGGGCTGCCTTGCGCCGTACGAGAAGAGCAGCGAGGGCTACGCCTGCACCAGCACCGCCGACTGTCGAGCTCCCCTGGTGTGCGCCGTCGGGGCCAGCGTGTGCGTGCGAGCGGATGGAGGGCTCCCGGCTGCCCCGCCCCGCCCGGTGGTGGCCGAGTTCATCGGCGCGTACCCGTATTTCTGGACGCTCGGGGCGCCCAGCCACGAGGTTCCGAGCGCCGGCCGGTACAACGCGAGCGACCCGGCCATCCTCAAGGGCCAGCTTCAGGCGTTCGCGTGGGCGCACATCGGGTACGGGGCCTTCCAGTGGTACGGGCCGACCTCCGCCGCGGAGTCTGACTTCACCACCACCCTGGATGCGTCGCGAGATTCGGGCGTGGCGTGGGTCGCGTTCTACAAGGCCGAGTGGGCGAGCGGCGCCAAGTCGGCGGCAGAGATCACGGCCGTGCTCCATCGGGTGAGCAGCCGTTTCGCCATCGGCGGCCCCACCACCTACCTGCACCTGGACGGTGGGCCAGCACTGTTCGTCGACCTCGCGTACAACGTCGATGCGTGTGAGGCGATCGGTCGTTGGACCAACGTCGCCGTCGACGCGGGGTCGACCGTTCAGTTCGTGTTCCACGCCGTCGGCGATGTCGTCACCAACCCGGGGAGGTGCGCGGCCCAGCCGTGGGCCTGGTACGCCGACTCGACCTCCAACCCGTCGGTGCGCACGGCGGCGATCACCACGCTCATGCCGGGGTACTGGGCCAACGACGAGGCGTCGCCCCGGCTGACGCGAGACGCCGCGCGGTTCCGCACGCACCTGGCGCAATGGGTCGACGGAGGCCAGCCCATGTTGTTCCTCAACAGCTTCAACAGCTGGCTGGATGGCTCAGCGCTTGAGTCCTCCGACACGTGGAAGAGCGACTCCGGCTTCGGCGTGTACCTCGACGCGCTCCATGAGCAGCTGTCACCGTGATTCAACCCACAGTTGACAGCCCTCTTTCGTGGAACCCGGTAGCCTCTCGCTTTTATTGATGTTTTAGGTGGCCACAAGGTTGCTCTGGGGGGTGTGTCACCCCAACCGGAGAACCTCATGCACTGGCAAAACTACAAACCCTTAAGCCTCGTCGGAATGATGGCGGCGTTCGCGGCCTGTGGTCCCTCGATGGGGATGGATCAATCAACTGACACGGCTGATGGCGCCGACTCGCTCACCATCTCAGCCGTCACGCTGCCGGGAAAGATCGAAGCCGAGAACTACCGTGCGGGCGGCGAGGGCGTGGGCTTCCACGAGACGACCGCCGGCAACTCAGGCGGCGCGTATCGGACCGACGCGGTGGACATCGAAGCCACCGGCGACACGGGCGGCGGGTACAACGTGGGCTGGGTCGCGGCGGGTGAGTGGCTCGCCTACGACGTGAACGTCGCGCAAGCCGCGACCCTCAAGTTCAGCGCCCGGGTGGCGTCAGCGTACGCCGTGGCCAAGTCGCTGCACCTGGAGCTCGACGGCGCCGCGCTCCCGTTGGGCACCTTCAACGGTGGCGCTGGCTGGCAAAGCTACGTCACGGTCGAGCTGGGGAGCGCGAAGTTGACCGCCGGGAAGCACACCCTCAAGCTCGTCTTCGACACCGACAAGATCAACGTGAACAGCATGACCGCGACGCTGGTGTGTCAGCCGACCACCTGCGCGACGGCGCTGGCGAATTGCGGCTCCATTCCGGACGGCTGCGGCGGGACGTTGGCGTGTGGAACCTGCCAGGGCACCGACACCTGCGGCGGCTCCGGAACTCCGAACGTGTGCGGCGGCGCCGATCGCTTCCCCGGCGACCCGGGCGTCGGCCGCTTGTACGTCGGCGGCACGCCCGACCCCACCATCTCCTACGACTACAAGACCTCGTTCGCCGCGTGGGAACAGAAGATGGGCGGGCGCAAGATGGGCATCGGGCGGGTGTTCGCCTCGTCGAGCAGCCCGGCGCTGGGCACGATCGACGCGATGATCGCCAAGGGCATGATTCCCCATGTCTCGTACAAGCCGGGGACCATCGCCATCGCCGACATCGCGCAGGGCAAGGCCAACGCGTGGCTCGACACCCTGGTCTCGACGTACAAAGCGCGCGCGCCGTTCCCGATCTGGTTCACCTTCTACCATGAGCCGGAAGACAACCTGACCACCGCGGCGCAGGCGGCCGACTACCGAGCGGCGGTCCGGTACATCTACAAGTACTTCAAGAGCCACGGCGTGACGAACGTCGCCCACGTCGCCACCGCGTACATGAACACCTGGTCGTTCGGCAGTGCGTCGGGCCGCGACTGGAGGTTCTGGCACCCGGACTACAAGGGCACCACCTTCGGTACCAAAGACGCCCCGGACATTCGCGACTTCTACACGGGCGCCGATTCGGTGGTCGATATCCTCGGGCTCGACACGTACATGACCGGCTGGAAGTTCGGCTCAGCGCTGACCAAGTACGACCTCAACTGGTTCGACAACGCGATGAAGGTGGCCATCGCCCACGTGGGTCTGCTCAACCACAAGGCGTACGCCATTCCGGAGTTCGGATTCCGGGTGAAGCAGACCGGCACGTTCACCAGCGGCACCTCAGGCTGGGTGACCGGCACCACCTACGACGCCGACACGCGCACGCAGATGAAGAACCTCTACGCATCTGCCATCGCCAACAAGGTGGTGGCCCTCGAGTACTGGAACAGCACCCTGGAAGAAGCGGGCGACGGCGACAACCGCCTGCGCTTCGGCGACCCCAACGAGGTCCGCTTCGATGAGATGGCGAAGTGGATCGACGATCCCCGCACCGTCCGCTACGTCCCGTAACGCGGTTCAGGTCGTCAACGCGCCCGGTCGGCTCGATAACGAGTCGGCCGGGCGTTCGTTCTGGAGAAGGCTGCGCGACATCCACAGCCCGGTCATCAACACCGCGGACGACACGAGGTTGGCGATGAGATTTCGATGTCCCAACGCGCCATCACTCACGAAGCCAAAGGCCTGCAGCGGCAAGAGCACCAGCGCCAGGGCCCAGAACATCCACCCTGCGGGGGCCCGGAGGCCGTTCCACACCAGGCAGAGGACGAGCGCGCAGAGCGCCATGATGCAGGGGTTGACCAGCAGGGCTTGAGCGTTGATGACCGCGAGCGCGATCGGGTCGACCCGGGAGATCTCCGCTTCCGGGAGCAGCAGCCGCAGCGCCGGCGGCGGTCGCCCGGCCAGGGTCAGCCCGGTGACGGCCAGGGCGACCAGAAAATTGAGCCCCGCCCAGCCCGTCAGAAAGAACGCACCGATTTTTCGTTGTCTCACGCCCCACCCGCTTTTGTCGGCCTCGGGGCCTGGGTGAGCAAACGACAGGCCACGCCATCGCCCTTCGCCCTCAAGCGAGCTGGGGAGCGGCGCGTGACATTTCGTCACCGTCCCAAGGCGCGCGTTGACGCGATGTCAGTGGGTGGCTGACGCGGCGGCTGCCTTCTTCGCCGTCACCGCAGCCAGCTCAAGCGAGAGATCGACGGCCGGAGCTGAGTGGGTCAGCGCGCCCATGGAGACAAAATCGACCCCGGTGGCCGCGATGGCGGGAATCTTCTCCGCCGTCACCCCGCCCGACATCTCCAGCTCCACCCGCCCCGCCGCCAGCTTCACGGCCCGCTTCACCTGGGGCAGCGTCATGTTGTCGAGCATGACCACGTCGGCGCCGGCCGCGATGGCCTCCTCGAGCTGATCGAGCCGGGTGATCTCCGCTTCGATTCGAAGCAGCCGCCCGGCGTGAGCGCGCGCGCGCCTGATCGCATCACCCACCGAACCGCCCACCGCGGCCACGTGGTTGTCTTTGATCAGGATTCCATCGAACAGGCCGAAGCGGTGGCTGGTGAGCCCGCCGTCACGAACAGCGGCTTTGGAGAGTGCGCGCATGCCGGGCGCCGTCTTCCGCGTATCCAGGACCCGGAGCTTCTTTCCCTTCAAGCCCTGCGCGACCTTCGCCGATGCGGTGGCGATGCCGGACGTCCGCTGAACGATATTGAGGGCGGTCCGCTCCGCCGCGAGCAGCGACCGCATCGGGCCTTCCACGGTGGCGACCTTCGCCTTGCCCGAGATCCTGTCGCCATCCTTCGCCAGCAGCTTCACCCGCGTCGTGGCGTCGACCAACTCGAACACCCGCGCGAACGCGCCGAGCCCGGAGAGCACCATACGCTCCTTCGCCCACAGCTCGCCCGTGCCCAGATCCGAGGCGGGGACGGTGGCCTTCGACGTCACGTCGCCCGCGGCGCCCAGATCTTCCTCCAGCGCGAGCTCAATCAACTTGTCCAACGAACGATCGACGCTCATCGCTTCCCCTTGGCCTTGCGGGCCACGCGTTTGCCGGCCGCCTCGCGCTTCTTCGCTGCTGAAGCCTTCCCCGTCTTCGCCTTCTTCCCGGAAACCTTTCGCACGGCCGCCTTCTTCGCCGCTTTCCTGGCTGGCTTCTTCCGGGCCGGCGCCTTCTTCGCGGTGGCGACGGGCGGCGCGGACTTCTTCGGCGCGGGCGCCGCTTCCTGCGCCTTCGGGGCGCTCGGTTTGGGCGCGCTCGGTGCCGACTTCGGCGCGGGGGTGTACGGGACCTCTTGCCCCGACAGCCGCAGGAGGCTGTCTCCCAGCTTCTTCTTCCGTTCGTTCAACTCGGCCGCGCGGGCGCGATCTTTCTCGACCACGTCTTTCGGGGCTCGCTCGACGAACGAGGGGTTCTCGAGCTTTCGCAAGATGCCCGAGAGTTCCTGATCAGCGCGGGCGATCTCTTTCTGGAGGCGCGCCATCTCCTCGGCGAGGTCCACCACGCCCTCCAGCGGCACGTAGACTTCCATCTCCGCGCGAATGTCGGCCGCCGCTGTGCGCGGTTTGGGGCCCAGGTCTTCCACCACCAATTCGGCCAGGCCCGCGATGGGCACCAGGTAGTGCGTCCACCGGGTGAGCGACTCGCGAACCTTGACGTGCGGGCTCTGGATCACGGCCTTCAGTTTGGTCGAGAACGCGAGGTTGCTCTCTCCACGAATGGCACGAATGGCCTCGATCGCCTGGGTGATCGGCTTCATCTCGGCCTCGGCTCTGGGGTCGTCGAGCCGCGCGTCCGGCTTGGGGTACTCCGCCACGCAGATCGACTCGGTGCCGCGCTTGATGGGGAGCTTCTGCCAGATCTCTTCGGTGATGAACGGCGTGAACGGGTGCAACAGTCGCAGCACGCGTTCGAGCGCGAAGACGAACGTAGCGCGCGAGCACGTCTTGGCCTGGGCGTCGTCGCCGTACAGTGGCCCCTTGGACAGCTCGATGTACCAGTCGCAGAACTCGCCCCACACGAACTGGTAGAGCACCGACGCCGCTTCCGAGAAGTTGTAGGCCTCGAGCGCGCTGTTCACGTCCTGGGTGACGCGATTGACGCGCGACAGAATCCAACGATCGGCCAGCGAGAGCGGCAGCTTGGTGATGAAGTTTCCGTCGGGCGTGTAGTCGCCCATGTTCATCAGGCCGAAGCGCG
>CAZFXD010000171.1:0-10800 GCA_964522795.1 uncultured Myxococcaceae bacterium | reverse complement strand
CCGCTCCCGCCCCCGGTCGAGCCGCCACCATCGCCGCCGGCGCCCCCGCCAGTTGAGCCACAGCCGAATCCGCTGTCTTCAGTCAGGAAGCCACCGCCCGCGCCACCGGCTCCACCGCTGCCCGCATCTTCCAGCACGCAGACACCCGGCGGCGCGCACCGGTAGCCCAGGGCGCAGTCCGTCGGGAACTGGCAGCTGAACCGCGCGGAGAGCAGATCGCTTCGGTCGAACCCGCAGCCGGCCAAGAACACGACGCTCAACAGAACGACGCGGCGGGACATGGGCTGAATCATGCCGCGAGATTGGCGGCAGCGCGAGGTAGGCACCGCACCTTCACACACGCGGCGCGCTGAGGCCGTTCAACGACTGGCGATGTCAGGTCGAAACGACGGTGGAGACGCGGCGTGCGCGTTCAGCTGTGCGCCGGCTTCTTCGCGTCGTCGTGCACGAGGTGCTCAATCACCTTCACCCCGTCGACCACCCACTTGATGGGCTTGGCCCAGGTGGGCACCGCGTTCGGGCCGCAGCTGGTGCACCCCAGCGCGGGTCGTGAGGCGTCGAGAATGTGGTACCCGGCGTTGAGCGCGGCCTGGAACGGCTTGTGGCCGGCGATCTCCACCTGGAACACATCGGCGAACCACTTGGTGGAGTTCAGGCGCTCGAGCACCTCACGCACCGCTTCGCCGCCTTGGTACACCGTGCCGTCGGGCATGATCAGGTGGCTGGTGGCGTACACTTCGTTGAGGTCGAGCCCCGGCACAATCTTGTCCAGGTCTTCCTGGTACTTCGGAATCGGGCGCTCGCTGATCAGGTCGCCGCCCTTCTTGTCAGCGCGCTTCACCCAGCCGGCGATGGCGTCACAGGTCTCGCAGTACTGGTTGTAGAAGAGAATGGGCTTTTTGTGGTGCGTCGGCGCCACGTGACCCGCAGGCGCGGGGAGCGGCGCCGGAGTCTCCGCCGGCGTCTCGAAGGTGTCGCCGCGCTCCACCGCCGCGGCGATGTCGTCCAGCGACAGATCTCCGGAGCTTCCCGTGTCGACGGGCGTCGCGGGCGCGGCGGCGCGAGGAGGCGTGGCGGGAGCGCTGACTCGGTTCGTGGTCGGCATGGTGAACTCCGGGCGTTAGCGGTTGTACGCAGCGGCGATGTTGCGAGCGACGAAGCCCGCGGCGACCGGGTTCGAACCCTGGCGCGCAAACGTCGCCATGTACTTGCCGTTCTCGAACACGGCGAAGGTGGGGAAGTTCGAAACTCCGTACTTCTTGCCCAGCGCCATGCCGGCAGGGTCGAGCAGGTTCACCTTGCGAATCGTCACTTTGCCGGCGAACGCGTTCGCCACTTTCTTCACTTCCGGTTCCGCGGCGCGACAGAACCCGCACGCAGGGCTGAAGAACTCGATCACCACTTTGCCCTTCGCCACGGTCTTGGCGAACTCACTGGGTTTGATCACCGGAACCAGGTTGGGAAATCCGGTCTGCGCAGGCGCGGGAGTCGTCGGTCGGGAGGTGATTGGCGAGATGGAAGGCATGTGAGCTCCAGTGTGAGGTGATGCGACATTCTCGTGGACCCCTTGGAGCCGTTGCGTGGATCACCAATCCCTGAAGTTCCAGTGAGTTAGGGGTAAAAAACTGTAACGCCAGCTGACATTGCCGGCGTCGGCCAGCGTGGAAGCGAAGGGGGCGCTGCGGTATGCGAACCAGGTGCGCCTCGCGATCCTCCTCCTCCTCGTCGGCCTGACCGCGGCCGCGTGTCGGCGAGAGCCCGCTGCGGCGGTGCCAACCGAAGTTCGCGTGGCCGCCGCAGCTGATCTGAGTACGGCCTTCCTCGAAGTCGGGCGCGCGTTCGAAGCGAAGCATCACCTGCGCGTAACGTTCTCGTTCGGGTCGACGGGCCTTCTGGCGAAGCAGCTCTCCTCCGGCGCGCCGTTCGACGTGTTCGCCGCGGCGTCGAGAGGCTTCGTGGACGAGGTGTTGAAGAACTCCGACGCGTGCGATGGCGCTTCCGCGCAGGCCTATGGCCGGGGGCGGGTGGCGCTGTTCGTGCCCAAAGACTCGCCGGCGGGCGCGGTGCCCTCGGTGCTCGAGGAGCTGCGCGAACCACGCTTCGCGCACGTGGCCATCGCCAACCCCGAGCACGCGCCCTACGGCCTCGCCGCGAAGCAGGCCCTCGAGCATCACGACGTGTGGAAGTCGGTCGAGCCACGCCTGGTGTTCGCGGAGAACGTGCGGCAGGCCATGCAGCTGGCCGAGAGCGGCAATGTGGAAGCGGCGTTCGTCGCGCTCTCGCTGGTGGTGAACGCTCCCGCCGACACGTGGCTGCTGGTGCCCGAGTCAGCCCACCCGGCCATCGAGCAAGTGCTGGTGGTGTGCCGTCACGGGCCGAACGCTGCCGGAGGCGAAGCGTTTGCCCGATTCGTCAACAGCGACGAAGGCCGCGCCGTGATGAAGCGATTTGGCTTCATGCTCCCTGGCGAGAACGTGGGGCGGCTACCGTGAACGCCGCGCCGCTCATCTTGTCGTTCGAAGTCGCGACGGCGGCGACGCTGTTCGCCGGGCTCGTCGGCGTGGGGCTCGCGGGGCTGATGTCGCGCACCCGCTTCTTCGGTCACCAGCTCCTCGACGTGCTCATCACCGCGCCGATGGTGCTGCCCCCCACGGTGCTCGGCTACTACCTGCTCCAGGCGCTCGGCCGGTCGAGCCTGCTGGGCCGAACCTACGAACACCTCTTCGGCGCTCCCGTGTTGTTCACCCCGGTCGCCGCGGTGGTGGCCTCCACGCTCGCTGCTTTGCCCTTCGTAGTGAAGTCAGCCCGCGCGGCGATGGAAGAGGTCGACCCGCGCCTCATCGGCGCCGCTCAGACGCTGGGCGCCTCGCCGGCCCGCGTGTTCTTTCACATCGTCCTGCCGCTCTCCTGGGGCGGCGTGCTGGCGGGGCTGACGCTCGGCTTTGCCCGGGCGGTGGGTGAGTTCGGCGTGACGCTGATGCTGGCGGGCAACATTCCCGGGCTGACACAGACCGCGTCGCTGGCCATCTACGACCTGATCCAGGCCAACCGCGACGCCGAGGCGGCCGGCATGGTCGCGGTGCTGACCTCGCTGGTGGTGGCGGCGCTGTGGGCCGTGGCGCACCTGACCCGGAAGAAGCGCCATGCCTTCTGATCAGCTCCAGGTGGCCGCCACCGTGCTGGCGGGCCCGGCGGCTTCGGCCCCGCGCCTCGAGGTGGAGTTCTCCGTCGCGCCCGGCGTCACGGTGTTGCTGGGGCCGTCCGGGGCGGGCAAGACGACCGCGCTCTCGGTCATCGCCGGACTGCTCCGACCGGCGAAGGGCCGGGTGGCGCTGGGAGACCAGGTGCTGTTCGACGAGGCGTCGAGCGTCTGGGTGCCGACGCACCTCCGGCGAATCGCGCTGGTCTTTCAGTCGCTCGCGCTCTTTCCGCACCTGTCGGTGGAGGAGAACGTGGCCTTCGGGGTCCGCGCCGCGTCGCGCGAAGAACGGCGGGCCGCGGCGAACGCGTGGTTGAAGCGCGCGCAGGCCGAGTCACTGGCGTCGAGAGCGGTGAGCACCCTGTCCGGAGGCGAAGCGCAGCGGGTCGCCCTCGCGCGGGCCCTCGCCTCAGAGCCGCGCGCGCTGCTCCTCGACGAGCCGTTCAGCGCGCTGGACGAGTCGTTGCGCACCGCGCTGGGAGAAGACGTCGCGCGGCTGGCCGCCGAGCTGCAGCTCCCCACGCTGTTGGTGACGCACGACCGCGACGACGCGCGCCGCCTGGGGTCTCGCGTGCTCGAGCTCCGTGCCGGCCGATTGGTGAACGACGGCACTCCGGCCGAGGTTCTGGGCACCTGAGCCGCCCGGGCAGGGGCGAGCTACGCCCAGCTCTTCGAGAGCGCGCGGCCTTCTTCGAACCCCGCGTGGGTCTGTACCCCCACGCAGGCGCGCTGGTGGAACTCCTCCAGGCTCCTCGCGCCCGAATAGGTGAAGGCGCTCCGCACGCCGGCCGTAATCGAGTCGATGAGGTCTTCGACGCCGGGACGGTCCGGGTCCACGTAGAGGCGCGAGCGGCTGATGCCCTCTTCGAACAGCTCCTTGCGGGCGCGGTCCAGCAGACCTTCCTGCGCCGTGCGCGCTTTGACGGCGCGCGACGACGCCATGCCGTAGTTCTCTTTGAACAGCCGGCCTTCCGCGTCGAGGTGAATGTCGGCCGCCGCTTCGTAGGTTCCGGCAAACCAGCTCCCGATCATCGCGGTGGTGGCACCGGCCGCGACCGCCAACGCCACATCGCGCGGGTGGCGCACGCCCCCGTCGGCGCACACGTGCTTCTTCAGCCGCCGCGCCTCGGCCGCGCACTCCAGCACCGCCGAGAACTGGGGTCGACCGACGCCGGTCATCATGCGCGTGGTGCACATGGCGCCGGGGCCGACGCCGACTTTGACGATGTCCGCGCCCGCAGCGATGACGTCGCGCACCCCGTCGGCCGTCACCACGTTGCCTGCCATCACCAGCGTCGAAGGCGCGACCGACCGAACCGCCGCGATGGCGTCGAGCATCTTCTTCTGGTGACCGTGCGCGGCGTCGACCACCAACAGGTCGGCCTCCGCGGCCACCAGCGCCTGGGCTCGGCCCTTCACGTCGCCGTTGATGCCCAGCGCGACGCCGACGCGAAGGCGCCCCTTCGCATCGAGCGCGGGTCGGTACAGCGTCGAACGGAGCACGCCCTTGCGCGTGACGATGCCGACCAGGGCCTGACCGGAGATGACCGGAGCGCATGAGAGTCGGCGCTGCGAGAGTCGCTCAAACATCGCCTCCAGCGGTGTGCCGGCTTCGACCGTGAACAACTCGGTCGACATCACCCGGTGCAACTGCGCGAACCGGTCGTGATCGACCCCGTCCTTCTCGGTGAAGATGCCGACGGGCTTGTGCTGCTCGTCCACCACGATCACCGCGCCATGCGCGCGCTTGTGAATGAGGTTGAGCGCCTCGCCGATGGTGTCGTTGGGGTGAAGGGTGATGGGCGTCTCGTACACCGCGTGACGCGACTTGATGTAGGCGATGTTCGCTTCCACGATGTCGAGCGGGATGTCTTGTGGCAGCACGGCGATGGCGCCGCGTCGCGCCACGGTCTCGGCCATGCGGCGACCGGCCACGGCGGTCATGTTGGCGACAATCAGGGGGAGCGTGGCGCCCGTTCCGTCGGCCGGCGTGAGGTCGACGTCGAGCCTCGAGCCGACGTCGGACTTCGCCGGCACCATGAAGACGTCGTTGTAGGTGAGGTCGAACGCCGGCGTTTCGTCTCGAAGAAAGCGCATGCCGCGACGCTATCGCTGCGAGTGGCGGTTGCAGCAAAAACGTTGAGGCGCGAAGCCGCCTGCGCCACGCGTGGGGGCCAGGGCCTCGCTTCAGCGCGAGGGCCCTTGAGCGCTCCCGCGGCGCGGCTGCGCGAACACCCGGAGCATGAACCGCTCCGCGTCGTGCGCCGCGTCGTCCCAGGACGGCAGGTCGCGGCCCGAAACGAGCGCCCGGGCCTGTGCGCGCTGCCGCTTCGCGTGGGGCAGCCGCAGGTAGTCGCGCAGGCGCTCGGCGAACTGGTCGTGGTCTGACGCGGGCACCTTCCAGCCGCCGCCGAGGGGGGGCGCCAGCTCCCACAGCCCGCCTTCCGCCCAGGAGAAGAACGGGACACCGCAGCGAAGTCCCTCGGCCAGGGCCAGGCCCCAGGATTCGAACGAGGACGTGTTGAGGTTGGCGCACGACAGACAGAACAGCCGACGCAGCGCTTCGGCAGAGCGCGTGCCGACCAACTGCACGCGCGAGTCCAGCCCGCGCGCCTTCACCCGGGTCTGCACCGCCTGGGCATAGGCCGGGTCCACGTCGAGTCGGCCGACGATGGTGGCCGTCCAGCCGAGCCCCGGGTCGATGGCCAGCAACCGGCCGAGCACGTCGACCAGGTCCAGGTATCGCTTGGTGGGACTCACGTGGCCGACGGAGATGAGATGGGGCGTCAGCCCGGGTTCGGGCGGCTCGGGCGCCGGGCCCCAGTGCGGCCCCAGCCCCGGGCGAACCACGGTCATCAGCACGTGCTCGGGCGCGAGGCGCTCACATTCGGTTCGGGCCGCCTCGCTGGGCGCGAAGAGCCCGTCGATGGTCTCGAAATACGCGCGCTCCAGGTGCGCGGTCTCCGAGTTCGGCTGGAGTGTCGCTGTGGGGACGTGCACCACGCTCACCCGGCGCGCAGGGCTGGCGTGGCTTCGCAGCCAGCGATTCAACGCGGTGTATGAACGAAAGCCGAGCTCGTCCTGCACGATGAGGTCAAACTTGCGCTTCAACAGCCACGCCCCGCGCCGCTCCACCTCGGGCTCGCGGTCCTCGAGCGGCGTTTCCACGAACGTCACGTCGTGTTTCCGCGCCTTCAGGGTCTCGCAGAGCTCGAGGTCGTACAGCGTTCCCCCGGACAGGGTGTGGCGGGCGTCGAGGCTCGCGCCGGGGAGCGCGGGGCACAGAAACGCGATCTTCATCGGTATTCGACGCGGTGCTTCGCCCAGGCTTCGCGGTGCTCCCACACCTTGACGCTCAGCGCGGTCAGGGTGCCGCGGGGAATCTGCGCGTGCAGGTGAGTGGCGAGGTTGAGCGCGAAGCGCTCCACGCTGGGGTTTGCGCCTCGAAACTCTTCCAGCTCGTTCAGGTTCGCGCCCCGGTAGCGCTCCACCAGCGCGTCCAGCACGACCTCGAGCCTGGCGATGTCGTAGACGTAGCCGTGGACGTCCAACTGCGGCGACTCGAGTTCCACCTCGAGCAGATAGTCGTGCGAGTGGTGTTCGTTCTCGCGACCCCAGTCACCCCCGATCAGGTGATGAAACGCGGTGAGCGAGCGGCGAACGGCGACCGTGAACATGGCGTGCAGTCTCAGTCTTTCTTCGGCTCGTCTTTTTCGGCGCCGGCCTCGCCCACCATCACCTTCAACGCCGCTTCGAGCTCTTGCTTCTCGGAAGGCGTCAGGCGCGCCTCGGGGTGCATCTCCGGGTAGCCGGGCATGGGCATCTCCCCCTCGCGGACCGCTTCGGGCGCCTCGCGCGCGTGCTTGCTCCGCTTGCTCCACTCCGAGAAGTTCAGCACGTGCCGCCCGACGTCGACGTGGTTTTGAACCAGCCACGACACCGGAGCCACGTGTGAGTACCAAGGCCAGCGGGTCTCGTTGCTGTGGCAATCGAAGCAGGCTCGCACGGCCAGCGCTCGCGCGGCGGGGGAGGGCCAGACGGGTTCCTCGCGCGCCTCGGGGTTGGTGTGGTTGCGACCGTAGGGCACCACCTGGGCGAGGACGAGCAGGGCCACCACGCCGACCGCCGCGCGGAGCAAGAGGGTTCGAATCTTCGAGGCGTTCATGGGCGCTCCGGCCTGGACAGGCGGGGTCGAGGGTTCGAGGCGCTGCCTAGCACTTCACGCCGACTTGCGGCGCTATTTGCAGGCCGGCACGCACGCGTTGTCCACGCACTTGCCGTAGAACGTCTGGCCCGGATTGCACAGCTGGCCCACGGGGGGAGATTTTCCCGCCCAGCAATCCCGGTCTTCGACGCACGCGCCCACCTTGGTGCACGAGCCGATGAAGGCGAAGCAGAGGGCGCCCAACGGGCACGTGTCGCGGCAGTACATGGTGCCGTTGCCGCCGCAGGCGCTGGAGAGAGGCGAGGTGCAGGTCACCGTCTCGTGCGGCAGGCATTCTCCGGCGTGGAGGCGCTTCTTCCCTGCGGCCTTGAGCAGACACGCGTTGCCGAAGGTAGCCCCGTTCGTCGCGCACTCGGGCGCATAGAGCGCCGGACAGACCGTCGTGCCCCCGTCGGTTTCCGCGCAGGTCGGGGGCGCCGGGCACCCGGTCGTCGGGTTGACGCCGCCGCTGATGAGGACGCGTGGCGGCTGGCAGTTGACCGGCGCATAGGCAGGGCACGGCCCGCAGCAATGGTCCTGACAACCGTTGTCCGCCGCGTTGCACTCGAACACTGATTGGCACGTCGCCGCCGGCGGGTGCAGACACACCGTGCTGTAGCCACCGCCAGCGCCACCGGCGCCTCCGCCCGAGCTGCCCCCGCCCGAACCGCCGAAGCCGCCGCCGGAGCTGCCTCCGCCTGAACCGCCGAAGCCGCCGCCGGAATTGCCTCCGCCCGAACCGCCGAAGCCGCCGCCCGCGTTGCCCCCGCCAGAACCGCCGGCGCCCCCGCCGCGTTCTCCTCCGTCGCCGCCTTCATTGACCGATTCGAAACAGCCAGCGGACATCGCGGAGAGCAGCGTCAGCACCAGCAGATGAGTCCGATTCATGCTCCGCTCCAAGCAACGCTGGTGCCAACCGCCGGCGCGCGAAAATGCGCCGAGACCCGCGGACTTGAAGCCGCGCCAAACGCTCCCCGCCGCAGATTTCTGAGGCTTCCTTGACGGTTCTTGCGCGGCGGCCTGTCTCCGACGCGTCGGTGGGGCGGCGGTCTACGGACCGTAGGTGACGGTCATCAGCGCGGGGCTGGTCGGCAGCGGACACGTGACATTGGCGGACACGTAGAGCGGCGCGCCGACGGCGGCGGTCGACCTGATCGTCGCTGGCGTGAAGGTGACCGCACCCGAGCCAGAGCCGGGGGGCTGTACGTTGACCATCCACGTGGGTGAGCTCAGCGTGCCGGGAGGAATGGGGCCGGGAATGTTCACCGTGAAGGAGCCTGGCGCGACGTCTCCCGTCACGTTGGCCACGTTCACCCCGTTGATCTTCGTCGTGCCCGACGCCGACGCCGTGCCGATGAAGCTGGCGTTGTGAATGGTGACCAGCGTCGCCAGCTGCGAGTAGTCCGTCACCCCGAAGCCGGCCGCGCTCGCCGGCAACGAGCGAGAGTTCGCCGGCAACTGAATCTGGAACGACGTGCCCGGCTGGACCTTGGTCGGACCCGAGAGCGAGAGCGTGAACGACTGAGTCACGGGCAGTGTGGCGAAGCCGACGTCGGCCGTGCACACCACGGTGTACGTCTTGGAGACCGTCTGGGTCGTCCCGGCGTCGACGCTGCTCGCCTTCACCGACGTGCCCTTCAGGTTGATGGGCATGGGAATGGGGAAGGGCGAGCTCACCAGGCTGTAGTACTGACACAGCGGCGTCGTCCGGGGCACCACCGTGAACGACGCCTGGTCCGTATAGGTGTTCAGCGTCGAGGGCGCGTTGAAGTACGCGTTGAAGGGCACCGTGGCGCTGCCTTGCAGGGTGGTGTTCTTGATCACCGTCTTGGCCACGTTGGCGTCGAACGAGAAGGGCGTCGACCCCGCCGGGCCCACCACGCGCACCACGGCGTCGTAGTTGCCCACGTTGCTCACCGCCATGTTCCGCACGCCCTGGAAGCCCTGGCTCACATCGCCGAAGTCGATGGTGATGGAGCCGCCGTCGCCCGGAGGCTGGAGGTTGGAGAGCGACGCACCCACCATGCGCTGCGTGATGGGAAACACGCTCGGCGGGGTGAAGGTGTTGGTCGTCTTCACGATCAATCGATCGTTGAGGCACGCCATGTTGGGGTCTCCCAGCACGGCCGACACCTTGGACGGGATGACGGTGACCGTCCCCGTCTCCGAGCCGATGATGCCGGCGTCGGGGTTGTCGATCACGACCGTGTAGCACTTGCTGCCGCCAGCGTCGGTGCTCTCCAGCTTGGCCGACACCAGCTTGAACGCCGGGTTGCCCGTGTTGATGAAGGTGACTTGCTGTGGCTCGGCGCGCGTGTTGCACCACGTGGTTCCGGGAACCGTCGGTGCCGACAGACCGCCGCCGGGGTAGACGTCGGTGTCGCCGGCGTCGAGCGACGTGCCCGGCCCGGTGAACACCAGCGTGGTCGGCGACGCCAGCGCCGTGCCGGTGGTGATGGTGGCCTGGGCCGGCATCGCAGCCGGGAGCGGGGCGCAGAGCGGGTCGACCGTGTCAGTGACGGTGTACTCGCCGGTCGACATGGCCCACGGCGTGCCGGGGTCCAGCCCGATGGGCGCGGTGAAGGTCCCGATCACCGTCCGGAACCCCCCGGCGGGAACGGTGTACGGCGTCGGCCCCAGGCTGTTGGCGAACTCACCCGCGCCCGTGGCCTTGGTGGAACCCACCACCACCGACGTGGCCGGCACGTTGCCGGAGTTCACCAGCACGAAGTTGCTCGTCTGTTCCTGGCTGAGCGGAATCACGCCGAAGTCAAGCGGCGAGACGCCCGACTGCGGCGACATGGTGAGAACCACGCCCTGCGCGGTCTGATTGAGCGGAATGACATGCGCGGTGTCATCCGGCACGTCGGTGTTGAAGGTGAGGGCGTCGCCGTAGGCGTTGGGGGCGGTGCTGGCGGGGAAGGGGAGCTTGGCCGGCGTCACCACCAGTGAGTACGTCGGCGGAACGCCACCGTCGGTCGAGGCGAGCGCGGTGCCGGCGCAGTTCTTGGAGTCAGGGCAAATCGCGCCGCCGTCGGCGCTGGCGATAGAGAAGTTCGTGTTCCCCAGGAAGGCGATCCAGTTGAAGTCCTTCACGCCCCCGTTGAAGAAGGTGACCGTGACCGGGCTCGCGGCCGGGCCCCCGCAGCTCACAAACCCGCTCGAACCGAAGCCGATGGCGGAGCTGGTCAGCAGGTTGAAGCTGCCCGTCTGTCCGCTGCCGGACAGCGGAACGGCCGGCGGGGTGTTGCACATCAAGTCGCCCACGCCGGCAGAAATGGTCAGCGTGCCTGTGTAGGACGACGCGTCGCCGCCGTTGGGGGTGAACAGCAGCGTGGTCGACTTGGCCCCCCCTGACGGGATGGGCGTGGGAAGCGGTGCGCTCAAGGTGAAGGGC
>CAZFXD010000170.1:0-10804 GCA_964522795.1 uncultured Myxococcaceae bacterium | reverse complement strand
AGGAGAGGTTGGTGCACACGTCGATGACGTACTTGCCCGGCTTCTCGGTGTGGAACATCACGTAGAAGGTGGCGACTTCGTACGCCTTGGCCGGGGTCGTCTCGAGCTTCTCGGCGACCAGCTTCATGCCCTCGGGGGGCAGCCAGCTCTTGATGGATTGGAGCAGCCGCAAGGCGGGCAGCATGGCCGCGCTTTTGCGATCTGCCGGGTAGTGCGACAGCAATTCAGCAATGCCGTCGTCGAACTTTTTTCGTTCGTCCGCAGAGAAGAGATCATTCGACATGGGCGGCGCGTTCGTAAGGTGTCGGCCCCTGGCAAGTCAATGAAAACCCTTCCTCGACAAAGCACCAAAAAGCCTTGAGAATCTCGAGACTCCGAGGCCCCACGTGTCATCTGAGAAACGCAGAGATCCGCGAATCCCGTTCATCTTGAAGGTGAACTACTCAGATCGAAAAGCCGCCACCGATGCGACCGAAAACCTCTCCAGGGGTGGTTTGTTCGTTCAGACCGACCAGCACTTCGAGATGGGGCAGGTGGTGCCGCTCTCGCTCTCGTTCCCGGGCCTGCTGAACCCGCTCGAATTGGTCGGCCGGGTGGCGTGGCTGCGCAAGGCGGAGAACGGCCAGTCTGCGGGCGTCGGCATTGAAGTCGACAACGCCAAAGACAAGGCGCGACTCGAACAGCTGCTCTCCACCGTTCCCGAAGCCGCGCCGGCCAAGCCGCTGGGCGAGGGCTACCGGGTGCTCATCGTCGAAGACAACCCGCACATCGTGGAGATGTACGCCTACGTCTTGAAGAAGCTGGCGGCGGGAGACCTCAAGGGCAAGAACCCGGTCGAGGTGGACTTCGCGCGGGACGGCCACGAGGCGGTGAACGCGCTGCTGGCCAAGAAGTACAGCCTGGTGATGACCGACCTCTACATGCCGGTGATGGATGGGTTCGAGCTCATCGCGCGCATGCGCAAGGAGCCGTCGCTCTCGCGAATTCCCATCGTGGTCATCTCGGCCGGGGGAAAAGATGCTCAGGAGCAGATTGCGGGGCTGGGCGTCGACATCTTCCTGCGCAAGCCGGTGAAGTTCGCCGAGGTGCTCGAGACGGTGAAGCAGCTGCTGCGCCTGCGGTAGGCGCGCTTCAGCTCTTGCCGGCGACGCGCGCGTCGAAGTCTTTGCGGGTCACCACGAACTTCTCTTCCAGCAACTGCCGAACCGCGAGCAGCACTTCCGAGCTGCGGTTGATGGTCTCTTTCAGATTCTCGAGCCGCTTGAGCTCGTCTTTGGTGAGCGCTTCAGGTGGAGGCGCGGCCGCCACCAGCTCTTCGAGAATCGACGTGTGCCCGGCAGGAATGGTGCGCGAGGCCGGGTTGGACTCGAGCGGCTCCGAGGCGCGACGGACCTTGTCCAGCGCGGCCTGGGCGTCCGCGACCGTCTGCGTGCCCGTGCTTCGCCGGTAGTGCCGGGCGATGGCGTTGAGAATGTCCTTCTCACCCGCCACGTGGACCTGAATGCGCAGCTTGGTCTTCGACTCCATCTCGTCGACGAGGTTGAGCAGCGACGGGTCCGCCATGGCCACCGACAACACCTTGTCCTTCAGCTTGATGGGGTAGACGAGGTGCGTCTCGCAGTAGTGCACGTCGAGCCGGGCAAGCGCGAACCCGTCTTTCTCGACCTTCTCCAGGTCCACGAACGGCGCGCCGAACACCTTGCCGATGCACGCCGCCACCTTCTTCTCATCGGCGAAGCGCATCTCCGCGATGGTGGCGGTGAGGCGCCCGCCGTGCAGCTCCCAGTGAGCGGCGAGGCTCTTGGCCTGCAGCTCGTCCAGCACCTTGTCAGAGACGAGGGCGTCGATGATGCGCTGGGTGACCTTGGGAATCGGCATGCCCGACCAGTCTAGCTGAGTCGAGGCGGAGGTCACGTCGCGGGCGCGCCCCGCGCGGAGCGGGCGCGCCGCTACGCAGCGGCGGGCAGGGACATGCCGTGCTCGCGGGACCAGGTCCGAAACCAGTTCTCCAGCGCCGGGAGCGATTCCGGGCCTTCGCCTTCATACGGCGCCGAGCGGCCGGTCGCGGCCGGGCGTTGGCCGATGCCGAACTTCCAATCGTTGTCGGCGTGCATGGGCATCTCCATCTCGCCCTCGTCGTTCACTGAGTAGTCCACCCCGTGAATCGTGTGGACCAGACTGAGGACGTCATCGGCGGAGAGGTGATTGATGGCGGTGAGCAGCTCAGACCGGTCGATGCCCATGCGGTCCGCCAGCGCCGCCAACACGGGGCCGGGCGCGCGCCCGTCGCTGTCGCAGTCGATGAGGTGGTCGGCCACGCCCTCTGGGACGCCTGCCCCCTCGAGGAAGGCGCGCGAGTCGTCGGTCTCGTGCGCGTTCGACATCTGCACCTTCTGGTACTGCCCGTAGGCGAGGTCGGCGACGAACGCGACGCCGCTGACGACGAGGCCGGGGCCCGTGGCGCCCGCCGCGAGGAGCAGGCTGCCCAGGGCGCCAGTCCCGGAGATGGTGGCGGCGGCGAGGTCCCCGCGCCCGAACGCCGCCATGGCTTCTGCGCCCTGCAGCAGGCCACCCAGCACCCCGAACGCCTTCTCGGCAGAGGCGAGCCCACCTTCGAGCAGCACGCTGTCGGCTTCGAGGGCCGCGAGAAACTGGCCCGTCTGTACCCCCGCCGTCCCGGTGCCGAGGAGCGCGTTGGCCACGTTCAGCACCGACGGGTCCTGGAAGGCCTGCCGGGCCGAAGAGGCCGCGCCGATGATGCCCAGGAGCGCCCCGGCGGCGCGGAAGCTCTGGCCCAGCGGCGTCTTGAGGCTGAGGGCATCAACTTCATTGAGCGAGTTCTCCAGCGCGGCCTGGGCCGCCATCCGCTCGGCCAGCGTGGCGTCACCACGCACGAGTGAGGTCAGGTGTCCCTCGACCGCGTTCATCGTCTCTTCATCGACGCCGAACAGGTGCGCGTGCTTCGACAGGCTGCCGATGAGCGCTTCGGCCTTGTCGAAGCGGCCCGCCGCCACCGCGCGCTGAGCGAGCCCGGTGGTGCCTTTGACCAGCGCGCCGCCAACCGACTCCAGCCACTCTTTCGGCTGCTCGACCGTGCTGGCGATCTCCTCCAGGTGGTCCACCAGCGATTCCCCCTCCAGCAAGCCCGTGGCTTCCGCGGCCAGCGCGGCCCCGCCCGCGTCGGTGGCGAGCGCTGACGGCAACTTCTCCGCAAGCTTCTTGATGGCCTTCTGGAGCAGCTCCTTTTCGTCATCGCTGGTGGCGGCGTCCGACATGCGCTGGAGAGAAGCGAGCGACTTCACCAGGGCGCCGCTCTGCCGTGAGAAGTTGTCGTAGACCTCATGGTTCTTCTCCATGAAGGCCTGCACCGCAGATTCGAGCTGCGGCTTGGTCATCAGCGGGCCGTAGGTCCCGATGAGCCACTGCAGGTTCTTCTGCGCATCGTCGTAGGCGGCCTTCGCGGTCTCGAACGACCTGGTCTGGAGCTCGCCCCCGCCGGGGCCGCTGGGCAGAACGCCCGCCACCTGATTCGCGAACCGGAGCTCGAGCGTCTCAGCCACGTCCTGTTCACCTCGGGCTTTCAGTCTCGAGATGACACGTTCGACCAGCGGTGACGCCGTGCCGAGCTCGCCGACAGACTCCATCATGGCGTCTTCGAAGGTGTGCCACTCGCGGTCCTCCACCTCCATGTTGGCGATGGTGTCGACCACCTTGTCGAGTGAACGCCTGGCGTCGGCGCTGGAGCTTCGCGAGACGCGGTCCACCGCGGTCCCCAGCGTCTGGAACAGCTCGCGGGACGGCGCCCACAGGTCCGTGTCTTCCTCGGAGGCGCAGTAGTGCTCGTGAACGTCGTCGACCATCTTCTCAATCGTGTGGTGGACGCGGTCGAGAATTGCCGCGACTTCTTCCGGGGTCTGGGCGTTGTCGAGCTGTGTCTTGAGCTCGGGCTCGGCCGCCTTGATGCCGCCGCGCTTGTACGCCTCGTCGATGGACGTGGCGGCATGAGAGACGCGCGCTGCCGACGCCGACTTCTGGGTGGCCCCGGTGGCGTAGCCCCGAAAGGTCTCGTTCGTCTCCGCCGCGGCGTAGTCGGCCGAGAGCGCTTCGGCCGCCTCGGCGCCCTGCGTCTCGTGGACCACCGCCACCTCCGCCGCCGCGAGCTGGCCCGCCCGGGCCCACGCGCGCGACGCGGTCCCGGCGAGGTCAGGGAGGTCCATCTCCGCGTTCTTTCGTGCCATGCGCGAGGTGTGGGGGTCCTTCAGCATGCGCCGCGTGGTCTCCAACGACTCCTGGGCGCGACGAGCCTCGGCCAGCGCAGCGGTCGTGGCGCGATGGGCGCTGTCGATGTTCTTGTCTGCGGTGGGCGTCAGCGCCCCGTGCGAGGCGGCCCTGGTGGCGGCGAGCTCCGCGCGCCGGCGCTGCGTGTGCGCGGGGGAGGCGCCCAACAGCTCGCGGGTGCGGAGCTCCGCCCGGGCCGCTTCGGCGGCTTTGGCCCATTCGTTCGAGGCCGTGGTGCGCGCCTCCTGAAGCTCAAAGCGCAGGTGAGGCGAACTCTTGAGCGCGCGCTGCAGCGAGGCGACCGCCTCGTCAGACCGGCGAGCGTTGGCCAGCGCCGCGTTGGTGCGTTCGATCGCGGCGTGAATGCGGGCGTCCTTCGACGGCACCGCGGCTCGGGAGGCGCCGTTGTAGGTGTCGCTCGCCTTCGCGCCGCGGCGCTCGGCCGGGCGGGGGCTCGGCTGCCGGCTGACGGCGTGTTGGTGAAAGCCTTCGATTCGAAACATGAGGGGCTCCGGGGTTGGAGTCTCTAAAAGCAAGCGTTGGACCAGCGTTCGCCGCGGTCAGACAGCCCGCAACCCTGCTGATTTCCAGTCGGCAACGCCGGGCGCCGGGGGAATGATCAACTCCCGGTTGAATCCACGCCAGCGGTGGCGCGCTCAGCTCCGGGGCCTCGCGGGCGCCATCGCTTCATCCCAGTGGCCGGTGGCCTTGAAGACGAGGTCGATGCTTTCCCTCACCGCGCCGCGGCGCCGCCGCGGGCGCACGTGTCGTCGACCAACTTCGCGAACCCTGTCACGGGGCGGCGTGAGGCCATCGTATGCGCTCCTGTCGGAACCTCACCCGGAGGCACGAAAGGAGAAATCCGCGTGAAGACTCTCGCAAGGGCTGCGCTCTGTTCGCTCTTCTTCGCCAACGCCGCATTGGCGTCCGATTCGCCGGTGAACGTCCCCGCGAACTCCTCCGTGAAGCTGCCAACGGCGTCGTGCGGGATGTCCTCGCTCGCGCCTGATTCGGCCCTGGCGTGGAGCCTGTTCATTGTGTTCGCGCAGGTGCCTCCGCATGAGCGACAATCGTGCGGTGCCTGAGCAACCGCGATTTCCCAGGCCGAGGGGAGCGACGTCATGCCGAGATCGACCGAAGCGAACAACCGCGCTGACTTGATTGCCCGACTGGAAGCGTTGCGACGCGCTCAAGCCGAACGCGCGCGTGAGGCCGCCGCCCGAGCGCGCGCCGAGGCCGCGCGACGAATGCGTGAGCTGGCCGTAAGCCGCTTCGACCGACCCGCCGCGCCGCAGACCGCCGCGGCGTCACTCACTCCCAACGCCGACCAACTCAGCCGCTACCGCACGGCCGTGGACGCTGTCGCCAGGCAGCAGAACGTCTCGGTGGAGAAAGCCCGCGCGATGGTCGAGTCGCTGGGCCGACCGCTGCCCGAAAACCCGGCCGAGGCGCAAACGCTTCGCGCGCAACAGAAGCAGGTCGTGGCGGCGATTCACAAAGCCTTCACCGGCCGCGACGCGAGCGACGACGAAATCGGCGCGTACCTCGCGGCCTCCGAGTCGGTGGTCAAAGGCATGGGCCGCACCCCCGCCGACGCCGTCGACCTGCTCGGGTACGAAATGACCAGCGCCGAAGCCGCGAGCAACCCGAGCGTGGTCGCGCTCAGGCCGCCTTCGTGGCTGCCGCCGGAGCTCGAGCGCAACGGCACGGCTCCCGCTGCGTCGGGCATCACCGATGTCGCTTCCGCTCGCGCTGCGCTGGCTGAAATGATTCCCGCGAACGCCGGTCCGCCCGTGGAGACCAACGAGAGTCGGCTGGCCCGCCTGCAGCAAGAAGAGAAGCTGACGCCCCAGCAACAGGGGCTTCAGAACGGGCGCATTCCGGCCGACCGCCTGGTGGAAGTGGAACCGGGTCGAACCCTGTGGGGCCCGACCGCCGCCCGCTACCTGCAAATGAAAGAGGCCGCGCGCCGCGATGGCGTGGAGCTTTCGCTTTCGAGCGACTACCGCTCGTTCGAAGAACAGACAGCGCTGAAGAACAGCCCGAACCCCTACCCAGTCGCGGCGCCCGGCACCAGCAACCACGGCTGGGGCATGGCGGTCGACTTGAACGAATCGAGCAGCGCCAACGCGTGGATGAGGCAGAACGGCGAGCGCTACGGCTTTCACTGGTTTGGCGCGCGAGATCCGGTCCACTTCGACTGGAAGCCCGATGCGACGTCCACTGACCCAATTCCCGCCTCGGCGTCGATGGTCGGAAAGACGTTCAGTCCCGCCGACGTGATGAGCGTGGGAGCGTTTCAGAAAATCATGCCCGACGTCGCGCCCGAGAAAGCGGCCGAGCTGACGCCGATGCTTCAAGACGCGCTGTCGGCGGCGGGCGTGACGGACGCGAAGACCGCCGCGGCGTTCGTGGCCATGGCGGCGGCTGACACGCAGCACTTTGCGGACCCGGCGTTCGCGCAGAAGACCGTCGACCTGGCGAAGGCGTGGAAGGACCAACAGCTCAACGAGCTGGGCAGCTCAGGCAAACTGAACGAACTGGGCGCGGCCCTGGGCATTGCGCCGCCGGCCAACCCCACCGGCGCGCCCACGACCGACGCCGAAATCGCCCGCGCCATCGACGCCGAGTTCGAGCGCCGGGGCTCGCCGGCGGCGGGGCAAATCATCGAGGGCAAGTCGGCCGGCCAGATGATGGTCGAGGCGGGCCACCAGTACGACGTCGACCCGTACATTCTGCTCGCCATCGGCGGCCACGAGACCGGCTTCGGCAAGGCGGGCGTGGGGATCAGAAAGATGTTGGGCGTCTCGGCCTACGACAGCGATCCGAACGGCGAGTACGGCATGAGCGGGCTGAAGAACCAGATCTACATCGGCGCCAAAACCTTCGCGAACCTTCGCGGCAAGGGCGGCGCGAGCTCAACGGACGACGTGCAGCGGCAGCTCGACGTCGTGAACAGCGCGGGTTGGGCCACCGATCAGAACTGGCACAATGGCGTGGGCGCGATGTACCGCGAGGTTCACGGTGCGGCACCTCGGCCGCTCCAGACGGGAGAAGCCGAGTACCAGCTCGCGCTCGACGCCTTCGGCGTTCCCAAAGCGACGAACCTCGCACAGAACAGCGCGTCGTCCGGCGGAGGTGGCGGTGGCGGCGGTGGTGGCGGTGGCGGCGGCAGTGTCAGCAGTCGTGGGTCCGAAGGCTCAACACCACCCTCCGCGCCGACCGAGGCGACGGGCGCTCCCGCCGAACGACCTGCACCGGCGACCGACGATCCCTACGGCGTCGACGAGTTCATGGACCTGCCCGGTGGCATGGCCGAAGTCGAAGCTGCACGACCGACCGACGCTTCGAAGATGTACGGGTGGATCTTTCGGTGGATGATCGAGAACCTGGCGAAGAGCGCAAAGGAAGTTCAGCGCGCGATGGCGGCGAGCCCCCAGGCGCAGGCGTTCATTCGCAGCCAGCCCGGAATGCAGAACTGGAATCCAGGTGACCCGATTCCCGAGGGCGTGATGAAGGACTACCTGGCCAGCCAGATGACGACCGCGGTGGAAGGAATGCCCGGTGGCGTGGCCGGCGTGGCGGGCGCCGCTGACGGCGGGTTCGAGCAACTCCAGGGCGTCGCCGCTGGGCTGGCGGGAGACCTCGGGCTCGGCCCGGCAGCGGTCTCCTCCATCGCTTCGGCCACGGCGCCGTCAATGCCTGCCGCATGACGTCGGTTGCCCACGGGCAGGCGTGAGAACAGAGGACGTCCACGGCGACGCTGCTCAAGCGGTGGACCAGTGCGGTTCGACCACCGTTCGGAGCCGACCTCCCTGGTTTCCGTCGGCGCACACAGGGGCGAGGCAAAGGCGGATCACCGGGGGTCGAGTGAACGCCAGCCGCGCCGCGGTGGAGGCACGCTGGGTCTCCCGAATGCTCGAACCCAGAGAGATGAGGTGGGTGCGGCGTCTCTACGTCCCGGTCAGGGCCGCCACGCGGGCCCCTCCGCGGACACGACGGTTCCAGCGTCAGGCCGGAGGCCGGGCGTGCTCCATCGCTTCGTCCCAGTGGCCGGTGGCCTTCAAGGTGAGGTCGATGATTTCCCGCACGGCGCCGCGGCCACCGCCGGCGTCGCACACGTAGTCGACCTGCTTTCGAACTTCGGGGTGCGCATCGGCCGGGCACGCCGAGACACCCGCCAACAGCAGCGCGGGGAGGTCGTTCACGTCGTCGCCGATGTAGAGGCACTGCGAAGGTTCCACCCGAAGCGTCTGCGCCAGCTCGATGAACGCCGGGCCCTTCTGGCGCTTGCCCTGCATCACGTACGTCACGCCGAGTTCCTTGCCCCGCCGCTCCACGATGGTGGACGTGCGCGCGGTGAGAATGCCCGTCTTGAAGCCGACGATGCGACACATCACCAGCCCATGCCCGTCGCGCACGGAGAAGCGCTTCATCACCTCGCCGTCGGGGCCGTAGTACAGCCCGCCGTCAGTCAGCACACCGTCCACGTCGAAGATGAGCGCTTGAATTCGCTTCAACTTGCGACGGGTGGCGGCGTTCACGCGGGCTGTCCCAGGGCGCGGCGAATGGCGAGGCAATCGCGCACGGTCGACTCGAACATCTCGAAGGTGAGTGAGCACGGCCCGTCACACTTCGCGTTGTCGGGGTCTTCGTGGACCTCGGTGAAGAGCGCGTCGACACCCGCGGCGACGGCCGCGCGCGCCAGGAGCGGCACGAACTTCCGCTCGCCCGCGGTCTCGCCATTGGCGGCCGATGGGAGCTGCACCGCGTGGGTGGCGTCGAAGCAGATGGCCAGTCCCGCGTCCCGCATGATGGAGAAGCTGCGCATGTCCACCACCAGGTTGCGGTAGCCGAACGAGGCCCCCCGCTCGGTGACGAGCACGTTCTTGTTGCCCGAGTCGAACGCCTTGCGGGCCGAGTGGGCGATGTCCATGGGCGAGACGAACTGACCTTTCTTCAGGTTCACGCCGCGCCCGCTCTTGGCCACGGCCACCACCAGGTCGGTCTGTCGACACAGGAACGCCGGCACCTGAATCACGTCGGCCACCTGCGCGACCGGCGCCACCTGCGAGATGTCATGCACGTCGGTCAGAATCCGAACGCCCACCTCGCGCTTGATGCGCTTGAGCACCCGCAGGCCCTCAATCAGCCCTGGCCCCCGGAACGAGGTGAGGCTGGTGCGGTTGGCTTTGTCGAAGCTGCACTTGAAGACGAAGGGGATGCCGAGCTTCGAGGCGAGCTCCTTCAGCCGGGCGGCGTGGCGGAGCGCCGACGCCTCCGACTCGATGACGTCGGGGCCGGCGATGAAGAGCATGGGGTGCTGTGGCCCGACGCGCGTGCCGGCGAGCTCGATTTCAATCGCGCTTGAAAGTCGCCGCGTCGACGGCGCCGTGGTGGTGGGGCGCTTCGGCTTCTTCGCCGTGGCCATCGACTACGCCGCCTTCGCGTCGCGAGCGGCCATCGCGGCTCGCACGAACCCCGCGAACACCGGGTGGGGGGCGAACGGCTTCGACTGAAACTCGGGGTGAAACTGGCAGCCGATGAAGAACGGGTGGTCGGCCAGCTCAATCATCTCCACCAGGTTCAGCTCGGGGTTGTTGCCGGAGAAGATGAGCCCCGCGTCGGTGAGCTTCTGGCGGTAGGCGTTGTTCACCTCATAGCGGTGGCGGTGCCGCTCCATCACCGAGTCTTTGGCGTAGAGCCGGTGGGCGAGGCTGCCGGGCTTGAGCGCGCACACGTACGAGCCGAGCCGCATGGTGCCGCCCTTGTCCTTCACCTGAACCTGGTTCTCCATCAGGGTGACGACCGGGTGCGGCGTCTTCTCGTCGAACTCGAGCGAGTTGGCGCCGGCGAGCCCCAGCACGTGCCGCGAGTATTCGATGACCGCCATCTGCAGCCCGAGGCAGATGCCGAAGAAGGGGAGCTTCGACTCGCGCGCGTGGCGAACCGCGGCGATCTTCCCCTCGGTGCCGCGCACCCCGAAGCCGCCGGGGACGAGCACGGCGTGAACGCCCGCCAGCATCTTCGCCGCACCCTTGTCTTCGACCTCTTGCGAGTCGACGTACTTGAGCTTCAGCTTCACGTCGTTGGCGATGCCGCCGTGGAGGAGCGACTCGTTGAGCGACTTGTAGCTCTCCTTCAAGTCGACGTACTTGCCCACGATGGCGACTTCCACCTCGCCTTTCGAGGGACGGTAGGTCTTCTCGACGATGTGTTCCCACTTCTCAAGCTTGGCGCCCCGGGCCCAGATGTTGAGAATTTCGGCCAGCCGCTCGTCCACGCCCTGTCGCTGAAACTCGAGCGGCAACTCGTAGATGCTGCCGACGTCGGGCGAGGTGAACACGTTGCCCACGTCGACGTTACAGAACATGGCGATCTTGTCTTTGATGTCCTGTGAGACGGCGCGCTCGGTCCGGCAGATGAGAATGTCGGGCTGAATGCCGATTTCGCGGAGCTTCATCACCGAGTGCTGCGTGGGCTTGGTCTTCACCTCTCCCGCAGCGGCGATGAACGGCAGCAGCGT
>CAZFXD010000169.1:0-10966 GCA_964522795.1 uncultured Myxococcaceae bacterium | reverse complement strand
GTGACGCCGTGCTCGAACGAAATCCCCGTGCGATCCATGAACGACTTGAAGCCGGTGATGTCGAGTCGACGAATCCGCATCGCTGTTGATCAATCTCCGTTGACTGCGCGGGCCAAGAGACGAAAACCCCGAGGAAGCGTGGCGACTTACCATCGCAAACCGCGCATGAGCAAGGAAGACATTACGAGGCGTGACACTAGGTGACACTATGTCAAGACACCTGAAATCGCTGTCTGATCAGCGCTGATCAGGAACGTCCGAAATCGCGCCGAGGCCGAGTTTTCGGCCTCAAACGCTACGGAACCTCGACCGCCAGGAAGTGCGAACCACCGGTGCGATCAGTGACGCGGAGCAGCACGGCGGCGCCCGATTTCGCGGCGGAGAGGACCTGGAAGAGATCGTTCTTGCCTTTGATCGGCTTGCGATTGGCTTCCGTGACGAGGCTGCCGGGCGCGAGGCCCGCGCGCTCAGCGGGCGAACCGGGCGCGACTTCGACGACCAGGGCCCCGACCGCGGGCAGCCCGGACTCCTGCGCGAGGCGCGGGTCCATGTCCTGAAAGGCGAGACCCAGCTTGGTGGGCGGAGGCGACGCGGGGTTCGGTTTTCCGGAACGGGCGCCGATGCCTTCCACGTCGGGGCGCGTGCCGAGCTGCACGGAGATCTCGACCTTCTTGCCCGCGCGGAGGACGCCGAGTTTCGCCGCGACGCCGGGGCGGTGCAGCGCCACCGCGCGCATCAGGGCGCCGGAGTTCGGCGTTCGTTCTCCGTCGATGGAGATCACGATGTCTTCGGGTTTGAGGCCCGCTTTCTGAGCGGGTGAACCGTCGTTGACGGACGTGACCAGCGCGCCTTCGGTGGCGTCGGAGCCCAGCGCCCGGGCGATCTGGGGAGTCGCGTCTTGAATGCCGACGCCCAACCAGCCTCGCGTGACCGAACCGTCCTTCTCCAGTTGAGGAATGAGCGCCTTGGCCAGGTTCGAGGGAATCGCAAAGCCGATGCCCTGCCCTCCTCCGATGATCGCCGTGTTCACGCCAATCACCTCGCCCTTGAGATTGAACAGCGGTCCGCCCGAGTTTCCCGGGTTGATCGCGGCGTCCGTCTGAATGAACTCGTCGAAGTTGGAGGCTTTGATGTCGCGTCCGAGCGCGGAGATGATTCCCAGCGAGACGCTGAACTGCAGCCCGAACGGGTGGCCGATGGCGATCGACCAGTCGCCCACCCGAACCGACGCGGAGTCGCCCAACTTCGCCGTGGGCAGCTTGTCGACCTTGCCCTTCAACCGAATCAGCGCCAGGTCCGTCAGGGGGTCGGCCCCCACCACGTCGGCCTCGAAGGAGCGCCCGTCGTCCAGCTTGACCCGCGTCGCCACCGCGCCGTCGATCACGTGGTTGTTGGTCAGAATGAGGCCCCTGGAGTCGATGATCACCCCGCTGCCCATGCCCTTTCGAATGGGCGCCTGGCCGAGACCGCCGCGCATGCCGAAGAACCGTTCCATCGCTTCGGCCTGCGGGCCTGCCATGGCTTTGGACTCAACGTCGACGCTCACGACTGCGGGCCGAATCGCATCGACCAGCGGGGCGAGGCTGGGCAGCAGCACGTCTTTCCCAGCGGTCTGTGCGACGGCCGGCCCGGCGAAGAGACAAGCGACGAGGACGATGAGCGTGCGAGTCATGAAACCCACGGTGTGACCCTCCTGTTTCCTAACGTTCCACGAACGAAACGATTCCCATAAGGTGCCCGAATGCGATTTTGGGCAAGCGTGGCATTGCTGGGGTTGACGGCCAGCGCGTGCATTCCTTCAGTCGACACCGGCCCGGACGGCGGCGGGGCGATCATCGTCACCAAAGCGGGCGGTGTGTTCGCGCGCAATGGGGCGTTCATCGACATTCCGCCTGACGCTGTCTCGGAAGAGACCGAAATTTTCGTCACCATCACTGATACAGGTATTCCAGAAATCGCCGGGCGCAAGCGGATCAGCTACGGCTACAAGCTGACGCCTTCCAGCCTGAAGTTGATGTCCTCCATCAAAATGACGATTCCGTACGAGGAGATGCGTGTCCCCAAGGGCGTGGACACGGCGACCTTCGACATGCGACGTCTGATCGGGAGCGAGACGCCCGTTCCGCTGGCCGGGTCTCGCGCCATTGCGCTGGCCGAGTACAAGGCGGTCGAAGGGACCACTGAGAAGCTGGGGCTCTTCTGGGCGACCAGCGCCGCCGAACCGGACGTGGGCACCCTCACCCTCTCGCCCAAAGATCAGCTCCTGCACGTGGGCGACACCCTGCAGTACCAGGCGGTGGTGAAGAGCTCGACCGGGGTCGAGATCGAAGTGCCGGTGACGTGGGAGGCGCTCCCGCCACGCGCCGCGTCGATCGACGCCGGGTTCCTCACCGCCCTGGCGCCGGGCATCGTCACGGTGACAGCGAAAGCCGCCAGTCAGTCAGACACGGTCAACGCCTACGTGATCGGCGACCCCAAAGGTCCCACCACCTTCGAGCACGACAACCCATTCCCTACCGGCAATGACCTGTGGGGGGGCACTTTTCTCCCGCTCGGGTTGGGGAGCGCGTTCGTGGGTGGGAACGGGACGGTGCTGGCGCAGTCATCGACTGGCGCCTTCTCGCGCGTGTTCTCCGCGCCCGGCGTGACGCTCAAGGCCATCGCCGGGACGTCGCTGAGCAACGGCGTCGCGATTGGAAGCGCCTCGGGCCAGGGCGTGCTGGTGGAACTCACCGGAGGAACCGCTGCGCCCAAAGTGAGCACCTTCACCACGGTGGACCCGCGCTCACTCTGGTTCGACGGCACCAACGGCATGGCCGTCGGTCAGGGCAACGACGTGCTCATTCGGCGCAATGGCACGTGGGTGAAAGAGTACAGCCCGTCGTTCGAAGCCCTGCTTCACGTCATCGGCGACTCCAGCGGCGCCTTCGTCACGGTCGGCAACCGAGGGTCGATCTACCGCTACGATCCCACGACCAAGACGTGGAACTCGCTCTATCAGGACCAGTTGGCCGTGCTCCTCTCGGCGGGGTTCGTGGCCAACCCGGCCGGGAGCGAGGCGTGGGCCGTCGGGGCGCAGAAGGTGTGGCACTTCTCTGCGGGCGCGTGGGTACCCACCAACTTCCCCGCCACGCTGACGTTCGGTGAAGTCACCGCGTTCTCGAGGCTGGGGGCGCGCTTCGCCATCGGCGGCAAGGTGAACAACCAGGGCGCCGTGGCCGTGTTCAGCCCCAACCCCGATCCTGACGCGGGAACAGAGGTCGACGACGCCGGCGTGGTGCTCGCGCCAGGGTGGATTCTGGACCGCTGGCGGGCGCCGCAGGTTCCCCGAGGCATCGTCACCAGCGCCTCCGGCGGGTTCGTGGTGGGCGACGTCGGCGCCATCTACGCCTACGGCCCCACCGGCTCGGGGGTGGAGGTGTCGCGCGGGTTCTACGGCGACGTGTCGAAGGTGGTCACGACCGACGGCGGCTTCGTGTTGGCGGCGGTGAACGAATGCGCCGATCCCGCGTGCACCACGAAGCGTGGCAACGTCTTCGTGCGCAACGGGCCGTTCGACTGGGCGCCCCTGGGCGCCTTTCCGGGCGCGGGCGCCGTCACCGCGCTGACCGCGACCAGCAGCAGCGACGTGCTGGCGTCGGCGGGCACCTCCATCTACCGGTTCGATGGAATGAACTGGGCCACGCTCCCCACCAACGGCGGCGTGTCGGCCCAGGTCAACGCGATCAAGTACTGCGGCAACACGCTGTTCGCGGCCGGCGGCCAGGGCACCAACTACCGGGGCAACGGCACCCTGCTCACGCAGCTCACGCCGTTGGGTGGCAGCGACCTCTACTCACTGTCCTGCGTGGACGACGGTGAGATCTGGGTGGCGGGGACCGGAGTCGTGGCCTCGCGCACGGTCTCCAGCGCGTACGGCGCGAAGAGCTCGATGGCGGTCCAACCCGCAGCGTGGCGCGCCGTGTGGACCCCGGCCAGGGGCGAGGCGTTCGTGTTCGGTGACTCGCGCTACGGCGCCTACTGGAACACGAAGGACTTCGTGATGCTCGACATGCCGGGCGGCATCTACCCTGACGTGGTGACGGACCTGTGGGGCTCGTCGATCGACAACCTCTACGCCGTGGGCGTGATGCAGCTGCCCGGACCCCTTGGCTTTGCCCTGCGCTTCGACGGCGCGCAGTGGCGCCTCGTCGACTCTGGCTCGCAGCGCCGGGTGACGTCGATTCACGGCTCGTCTCCCACGGACATCTGGTTGGGCACGCTCGCGGGCGGCATCATGCGGCCGGTCGCACCGAAGTAACCCGCCTCCGCACATGCGCCTCCGCCTTCACCACGCCGCCGTCGCTCTGGGGTGCACGCTCGCGTCGGCCTGCTTCACCCCGGGTCCCGGCACGCGAAGGTTGCTGACGACCAGCGCCAGCGCCGGACTCACCCAGGTGACGATTGATCCCATCGATGAGACGGGCCCCGCCATTTCGCCCGACGGCAAGACGCTGCTCTTCCACACGGTCCCCCCTGAGGGCGTGGGCCAGACGCTGGTCGGCGTCGACGCGAAGAACCCGGGGTGGCGCGTGGCGTACACCCACGCGCAGACGCGCTCGCGATTCGCCGCCTGGTTCCCCGACGGGCAAGCCTACGCGTACGTGACCCGTCAGGGGGACGACTGGAGCGTGGTGCGAGCCGCCTCCGCCGCGCCGCTCGCCCCGACGCGCGTCCTCGCCGGGGGAAAAGACGCGCCGGAGATCTCCACGCCGTCGCTGTCGCCTGACGGGAAGCGGCTGGCGTTCAGCGCGATGGTGAAGGGCGTCCCCACCATCGGTCTGGTGTCGTCGGAGGGTGGCGAGATCAGCTGGGGGCGCGAGGGAGCGGCTCCGTCGTTCAGCCCCGACGGCTCGAAGCTCGCCTTCACCCGGAAGGTGGACGAAGCCACCCACGTCTTTCTGGTCGACCTCGCCCCGGAAGGCCGACTCCTCCAGTTGACGCACGGCGAGTTTGACGACTTCGCGCCAGCGTGGAGTCCCGATGGGCGGTTCATCGTCTTCACTTCGAACCGCGGGTGGGAAGAGGTTGAAGAGGGCACGGTGAACGGCGTGCGCAACCTGTTCGCGATCACCCCTGACGCCTCAGGGTTCGCGCAGCTGACCCAGGGCAACGCCAACGTCTCGGCGCCAACCTGGGGCCCCGACGGGTGGATCTACTTTTCGTCCAACGTCGCCGGAAACTGGGACATCTGGAGACTCCAGCCGCTCACGCCGCCCGCTAGGGAAGCGACGCCGGCATCGAAACCAGGCGAATGAGCGGCGGGCCATCGAAGTAGAACGACTGGCCGAGAAACCCCGACGCGCTCGCGCCCTCGGCGAAGGTGCAGGGCCCGAGCGGCCGTCGATCGGACGACAAGACGCGAACGCTCGGCACCACCGCCCCCTGGGCGTCGCGCACGAGGGTGGCGGTGGCGAGATCGGCGATCTCGATCGCGGCGCACCCCAGGTACGCCTCTTTCCCAGCGGGGATCGCCACCGTGCCCTGGGGCGACGCGAGCAGGAAGGGTCTGCCTCCGGCCATCGTGAGCGAACTGCCACTGACTTCCGGCTTGTCGCTCCCGAGGCAGCGTGCGTCGGCGCCGTCGAGCAGCGTCCCGACGAACTGAAACGTGCTGGCGTGGGTGTCGGAACGAAACAGGACGATTCGCTGGTGGGTGCCGTCAGGCTCCACGGTCACACACGACGTGGTCAGGTAGATGCTGCCGCGCCACACCAGCGCCCCGGGTTCGGAGAGGGCCACGCACCGGGTGAGCGCCGGCGCCAGCCGAATATTGAAGCCGGAGTCCGGGCTTGAGAAGGACGAGGTCGACGACCATTCGAGCACCCGTCGTTCGGTGGACCACGGGCCCCGGGGGTCGGCAGCCGCCCACAGCCCGATGTAGCCCACGTTGTAGTTGTGGCGGTTCGCCGTCTCCACGTAGCTGTGGGTGAAGAGTTTGTAGCGTCGCGCCGGGTCGGGGTCGGCGGCGTCGTCGATCAACGCCGGCACCTCGTGCACGACGTAGCCGCTGCAGGTTCCCGCGTCGCAGGTGGTCAGATCGGTCGTCTGAAACGAGACCGCCGTCACGGCGTTCACCTCGGTGGCCCAGGTCCACGTCACGCCGTGGTCGTCCGACACCGCCAGCCGCGTTCGGACCAGGTTGTACCCTCCGGGCAGCTGCGCGGCGGCGGAGTATGCGAGGTACCCCACCCCGGCGTCGGCGGGGTACCACAGCGACGTGTCGGCCAACCCGAGGCCGGCGCCGCCGGGTTCACCCACGATCACCAACCGCTTGCCCCCATCGACATCGAAGGACGCGGTGCGCCCCGGCTCGCAACGCCCGCCGTCGGGTGCCCACCCGGCGTCACCGGCCGCACCGGCATCGCCCGCGTCCAGACCCCCTCCGTCCTCCTCGCCACCGCTGGGCGCGCTGGTGCAGCCGAGGCACGCGACCGCCAACACCGCGCCCGTGAGGAGTCGAGGCCATCGAGGCATGCGGGCCACCGTATGCGCCGCCGGGAACAACAATCAACGCAGGGTTGTTCCTCGACGCAGGTGCGCCGCATCTGGCAACCTCACCCGTTCGATGACGACCTCCTCCCGTTCGACGCGCAACCGCCTCGCTGTACTTCCCGTGGTCTTCGCCACGTTGGCCGCGCACGCCGCCTCGGGTCCCACCGAGGCCGCCGTGGCCCGGTTCTACGGCGCGGTGAGCGTGGCGGAGCTCACCCAGGCCAACGACGCGATGGGCACGGCGAGCGCGGCGGCGCTGCTCGCACACGCCGATCGGGCGGAGCTCGAGGCCAACCGCAACAAAGCAAACGACCTGTTGCTGCAGGCGCTGGAGTCCCCTCGCGGCGACGAGACGCTGCTCATTCTCAATGTGCTGGCCGCCCGACCGCTCTCGCTCGCCCATCACGCGCGGTGGATGAAGGCGCTCGCCCGCCTGGGAGACGATCGCGAGCCCGCCTCCTTGTTGCGAGACACCGCGAACTTCTTCCTCGCGCGCGCTGCGTTCGACATGGGCGACGTCTCGCTCGCCAAACGCGCGCTGGCCCGGCGGCCGGGCCGCCTCACCTTCCGGGTGGTGGGCTCGTTCGACAACGATCAAGGCAAAGGCTTCGACGAGTCCTACGGCCCTGAAAAAGACGACCGCCCCGGCGAGAAGTACACCACCCGCGGCCGAACGGTGGGGTGGCGTGCCCAGGCCGTGCTGAATGAATTCGGGGAGCTCGACTTCGGGGCGTCGATGAGCCCTCGCGATTCGTCGGTGGCCTATGCGGCGGCCGAGTTCACCTCGGGCCCAGCACCGCTGCAGTTGGTCGCCACCGCCCACGACGCGATCAAGGTGTTCGTCGACGGCTCGCTCGTCTTCGCCAGCTCCGAGGTCAAATCGTACGCGGTCGACAACATCGTGGTGCCGCTCAAGCTGGCCCCCGGCCGTCACCGGCTGTTGGTGAAGTCGTGCAACCAGTCGGGAGACTGGACGGTCGAGGCGCGCGTGGTCGAGGCCGGCGCCAGCGCCGTGGCCACGGCAGGAACGCCGGAGTCGCTGCTGGAGTGGCGCACCGCCAGTCTCCGGGGCGAGGTCCGTCGCGCGGCCGCCACCGCGGTCTGGGCTCAGGAAACGCTGGGCGGCCTGCACGCAGTGAAGGCGGCTGACGCGTGGCTGGTGAAAGCGCCCAACTCGATTCCCGCCCGCATGGCGCTGGTGCGAGCCCTGTGGAGCAACGGCGAGCGGGGGCGCGCCGCCGACCTCCTGATGAGCCTCGACCGCCAGGTGGGAGACCAGCTCTACGGGGTGCGCAACCACCGCGGCTATTTTCTGCTGCAAGACGGGTTGAAGCAGAAGGCGGTAGAGATCTCCCGAGGCCTTGAGCAGGCAGCGCCGAACCTCGCCTCTGTGATCGAGCTGAAGATCGAGATCGCGCGGGCGGAAGACTGGACGGCGGATGAAGTGCGCCTGCGCCGCGCGCTGCTGGAACAGATCCCGTCGATCGGGGCCCGGCTCGACTACGCCGACGCGCTGATGCGTCAGGGCCGCCGTGCCCAGGCGATCGAACAGTGGAACAGCGTGCGCAAGCTTCGCCCGGGGCAGCAGCGCGTGGCCGATGTCTTGTCGCAGCGGCTGTTGTCAGACGGCGAGCTGCGCGAGGCGGACCGGGTGGTGGAGTCGATTCTGGAGTACCGGCCGACCTCGCTGTCCTCCTGGTTCCGGCGCGCCGAGATCGCCCGCCGGGCTGGTGACTACGCAAGCGCCGAGCGCTTCTTGAACCGCGTGCTGGAGCTGTGCCCGGAGTCCGGGGAGGCCCTGGTCAAGCTGAGCGCGCTCTCCGATGAGCAGGGCCGCAGGGAAGAAGCCATCGCCCGCTTTCGACGCGCGCTTGAAGTCGACCCCGACAACGAGCGCGTCTTGACGCGCCTCGACTATCTCTCCCCCGAGAAGAAGCAGCCCTGGACCGACGATGTCCCCTCCGACGCCGCGATTGAAGCGGCAGTGAATGAGGCCCGGGCGCTCAAGCCGATCGCTGGCGCCGACTCGGCGCGGGTGCTGGACCACGAGGTGGTCTCGGTCAGCGGCGACGGGTCCGCCAGCGGCATCGTCACCGAGGTCAGCCGTGCGTTCAACGAACACGGCCGCGACGCATTGACCCGTGCTCCGATGATGGCGTCGGGGCGCGTGCGCGTGCTGCAAGCCTACGCGCTGGACCCCGCGGGCAACCGCACCGACCCGCAGCAGCGCGGGCGCGACGTGCTCTTTCGAAACCTCAAGGTGGGGAGCATCACCGTGCTGCAGTACCGGTACGACGCCAGCCCGGCCGGGCTCTTCGCGCGGTATTGGACGTCATCGTGGGGCTTTCAGCACCTGGCCGATCAGGCGTCGGTGGCGCAGTACATCGTCTGGCTCCCCAAGGCGGTCAACCTGCACGAATGGCGCACCGGCGCGGTCGACCGCAGCGAAGAGATGCGTGGCGAGCTTCGCCGCATCTCCTGGAAGAGCGTCAACATGCCCCCCCTGGTGGCCGAGCCGGGCATGCCCAACACCCGGGAGTTGGCCGCGAACCTGATGCTCTCCACCGTGACCGACTGGAGCACCTGGCTGTCCTGGGAGCGTGCGCTGCTGGACGGGGCGTTTCGCGACAGCCCCGAGTTGAACGCGGTGGCGCAGCGCATCGATCAGGTCGCCAAGACGCCGCAGGAGAAGGTCGAGCGCATCCACGAGTTCGTGATGCAGGAGATTCGTTACCAGCAGGACTATGAGACCTTCGTCGCCGGGTGGAAGCCCCACCCCGCCTCCATGGTCCTGGAGCGGAAGTACGGGGACTGCAAAGACAAGGCGGTCCTCTTCATCACGCTCGCCAAGAAGCTCGGCATCGACGCCCACTTCGCGCTGGTCCGCACGCGCGATCAGGGGCCGGTGGTTCAGGACGTGCCCACGCTTCAGTTCAACCACGCCATCACCTTCATTCCCAAACAGCCGGGCATCGAACGAGATCACTTCTACGACGCCACCACCGACATGCTCGACCTCGGCGCGGTTCGCGGGGACGACGTGGGCACCACCTCACTGGTGTTCTCGCCCACGGCCTCCGACCTCACCTGGCGGCCGATCGAGTACCAGACGCCCGACGTCAACTCGACCACCGTGGCGCTCAAGCTCGCGCTCGATCCCGACGCGCGCCTCACCGGGCGCATGGTGTGGAGCGGCGTCGGCGGCCCCGGCTCGATCATTCGGCGCGCGGCCCGCAACAAGGAAGGCATGGTGCAGTTGGTCCAGCGCGTGGCGTCCGAGACGCTGTCCGGCGCGGCCACCAGCGACGTCCGAGCCAACGAGGTACTGGACCTGCGGTCGCCGGCCGAACTGGAGGCCTCAATCGAAAGCTCTACCGCCATCTTCAAAGAGGGCAATTCGCTCCGTCTGAAGGTACCGGTGCTCTGGCGCTCCAAGGGGCTGTTCGGGTTGAAGACCCGCCGTCACCCGCTGGTGCTGGGCGAGCCGCAGAAGACGAGCGCGCGCACCGAAATCTCGCTCCCCGAGGGAGTCACCATCTCGAAGCTCCCCGCGCCGATGCTCAAGTCGAGTGACTGTCTGGTGTTCGAGCGAACCGTGCAGAAGACGCCCACCAGCGTGCGCATCGATCAGACGATGTCCACCACCTGTGGGCGCATCTCGCCCGAGGCCTACCCGGTGGCGCGGGCGTTCTCTGAAGAGATCGACCGTGCGCTCAACGAAGAGCTGGTGCTCGACGCGAAGAAGCCACTCAAGAAGCAGAAGGCGAAGTAGCCGCGACACCGCGCCAGGCCGCCTGGGCGAACGCGCGCCGCACCAGGACGGGGATCAACGCGCGACGCCAGGCCGGGTCGACGTTGATGTTGGTGAGCGGGTGACACTGCCGTTGGGCGAGCGTGCCGATTTCTGAAATGACCGCGGCGTCCAGCGGCCGACCGTTCAGGTTCTCCAGCCGCTTCACCACGTGGGGCCGTGCGCCCAGCGCGGAGATCACCACCGCGCTCCGGGTCACGTTGTTTCGCGCGTCGACTTCGGCCGCCACCGCCACCGAGAGCACGGGGTAGTCGATGGCCGCCCGAATGCGCAGCTTCTGGTAGCCGGCGGTCACCCGCCCGCTCCAGCGGGGAATCTGAATCTCCGTCAGGACCTCATCGGCCTCGAGCACGGTGTTGCGTACGCCGTCGGCCACGTAGAACGCCTCGAGCGCCATGCGGCGTTCACCGCGGGGCGACCGCAGCACCACCCAGGCTCCCAGCGACAAGAGCGCGGTCGCTGTGTCGTTCGATGCGGCGGCGACGCATTTCTGCCCGCCCTTGACCACGTGGCACACCGTGCCGTCTTTCTTCAGGCAATAGCCGAGCGAGCGGCGCCAGAAGTGGGTCTGGTTGTAATAGACGCAGCGCGTGTCGAGGCAGACGTTGCCGCCGATGGTGC
>CAZFXD010000168.1:0-11210 GCA_964522795.1 uncultured Myxococcaceae bacterium | reverse complement strand
CCCACGCGGCCCGCTCTGCCGTGCGCGCGGAAGAACTCCATGTTGCTCGCGGCCGCGACTTCGATGGGGTCGTTCACCCAGCGCGTTTTAGCCCCGCGCTTTCGCACTGGCGACCTTCGCAGACGTGCGCGGCGAAGGGCTCGAGATTACGTTCGGTGCCATGCGTTCGACTCGTCGCGAAGCGTTGGGACACGCGGTGGTGCTGGCCGGGAGCGGCCTCGCCTCGACTTCCTGGGGGGCGCCGTTGATTCAGAAGCGCGCGCCTCGCAGCGTGGCTCAGGTGCTGGAAGGGCGGCCTTCGGTCGACGGCGCGGGCGTGCAGCTGACCCGAATCATCGGTCAACCGGCGCTGCGAAACCTGGACCCGTTCATTCTCCTCGACCGGCTCCACTCGAACGATCCCGCGGCGTACATCAAGGGGTTCCCCGACCACCCCCACCGGGGCTTCGAGACCGTGTCCATCATGCTCGAGGGGCACATGCTCCACCGCGACAGCCAGGGCAACCACGGCGACATCGTGGGCGGCGGCGCTCAGTGGATGACCGCGGGCCGGGGCATCGTTCACTCCGAGATGCCGCGGCAGGAAGGCGGCTGGCTCTCGGGGTTCCAGCTCTGGGTGAACCTGCCGGCGAAAGAAAAACTGTGCCCCCAGTACTACCAGGACCTGCAGCCCAAACAGCTCGCCGAGGCGCGCGTGGGCCCGGGCGGGACGACGGTGCGCCTCATCTCCGGCGCCTTCGAAGGGCTCCATGGCCCGGTGCGCGACCGCCCGACGCAGCCCTTCCTCGCCACCGTGGCCCTGGAAGATGATCAGCCGCTCCAGGTCGACCTGCCCGCAGGCCACGCCGCGTTCCTCTTCGTCGCCAGCGGCGAGCTGCGCGTGGGCGACGAGCCGAAGACCACCGACGTCGCGCCCGGCCACCTGGCGGTGCTCGGCGAAGGCCGCGCCGTGCGGCTGCAGGCCACCAAAGAGCGCGTGGTGGCGCTGATCGCCGCCGGCAAGCCACTCATCGAGCCCATCGTCCAGAGCGGACCCTTCGTGATGAACACCGAGGCGGAGATCCGCAAGGCCTGGGACGACTACCGAAAAGGCGTGTTGGACAAGACGTAATCCCGAAGCGAATTCGGCCGGTTAACGCACCACGCAACCCCCTCGCGGGCGGCTCCGATGACCTAAGGAACGGAGGCCCCCGCCGCGATGAGTCTCGACACGCTCGACGAATTGATGAGTGCCGCCGCGGCGTTCGAGTTCGACACCACCACGCCGCCGCCGTCCGAGCTCGAAACGTTCAATCACAGCCACCGGTTGCGCGCGCCCGAGGTCCTGGCGCTCACCGAGGCGATGCACGCGCTCCACGCGGCGCTCAACGCGCACGTCGCGCGCGAGAAGGCCTGGGTGCGCACGGGCAAGTCCACCGGCGCCACCCGCCCCGTCGTTCCACCGCCGCTTGATCTGCAGGCGCACAAGCTGTTCGCGGGCGTCAAACCGCACGTGATGCAGCGCATCGAAGCCGAAGGCCGCCGCGAGCGGTACGTGTCCGGCGCCCTTCTCCTGCGCGAAGGGAGTCGGGAGTCGCGCCTGTTCGTCCTGCTCAAGGGCGCGGTGCGCATCTACTTCGCGCACCCGGACGGTCGGCAGGTGGTGGTGAAGCTCCTCGAGGCGCCGGTGCTGTTTGGCGACCTCGAGTGCCTCTCGGAGTCGCCCATTCTCTGTTCGGTCGAGGCGCTGCAGCCTTGTGACACCTTCGAGCTCACCAAAGACACCGTGCGCTCGTTGCTGGCGGCTTCTCCCGAGCTGGCCTGCAACCTGGTGTTCGACATGGCGCAGCGGTTTTCGATTTCGGCCCAGCAGCAGCGGGCCATCGCCTTCCACTCGGTGGAGTCGCGACTGGCCAACCTGCTCCATACCTACGCCTCACGCTTCGGGCTGCCCGCCGAGGGGGGCACGGTGATTCGGTTTCCGCTCTCGCAAGACTCGCTGGCGCAATCGCTCGGCGTGGCGCGGCGGTCCATCACCCGCACGCTCAAAGCGTGGTTCGAAGAAGGGCTGGTCACCAAGCGCAATGGCCACTACGTGGTGCGCGACCTGGACACGCTGCAGCGTTACGCCGACAGCTCCCCCCTCTGGTACCAGAGCGAACGGCCCCGCTGATTCTCGTCCCTCGCGCTTGCGGCCCGAGGGAGAGTGCGCTCAATTCTGTCCCGCGTGAGCGGCTCGGGGACCCCGGCAATTCAAATTGGACCGTACGAACCGTTGCACGAGTTCGCGGTCGGCGGCATGTCGCTGCTCTACCTCGGCCGACACACCGGCACGGGCGAGCTCGTCGTGCTCAAGCAGCTGCTGCCTGAGCTGGCGCGGAACAAAGATCATATCGCCATGTTCAAGGCCGAGGCGCAGCTCGTCGAGCACTTGAAGCACCCGAACATCGCGGCGGCGCTGGCCACGTTCGAGACGCCGGTCCCCACCATCGTCTTCGAGTACGTCGACGGGCCGCACCTCGGCCGGGTGATGCGAACCGCCCGCGCGCTGGAGCAGCTGCCGGTCGAGGCGAGCGTCTACATCGCCCACGCCGTGGCGCTGGCCCTGGAGGCCGCTCACACCGCGCGCAACGAGCAGGGCGAGCGTCTGGACGTGGTGCACCGCGACATCAGCCCACCCAACATCCTCGTCTCGCACTTCGGCGACGTGCGGGTGATCGACTTCGGCATCGCCCGCGCCAAGAAGCGCGACTACAAGACCGAGGCCGGAATTCTCAAGGGCAAGGTCAGCTACATGGCCCCCGAGCAGGTCCTGGCGAGAGCCGTGGACGCGCGGACCGACGTCTTCGCGCTGGGCATCGTGCTGTGGGAGTTGCTCGCCGGCCGCCGCCTCTACAAGGACCCGAGCGATCTCATCATCATGCAGCGCGTGGTTCATGACGCGCCGGTCGCGCCTTCTTCGCTGCGCTCCGAAGTTCCGACCGAGTGCGACGCGGTGGTGCTGCGCGCGCTGGCCAAGGCGCCCGAAGATCGCTTCCCGTCGGCCGGGAAGTTCGCCGAAGCCATCGCCGGGTTGAAGTGCGCGCAGAACCCCGACGCCGGCAAGCGCGCCCTGGCCGAATGGCTGGAGCGGTATGATCAACGCCTCGACTTCGGCCTCACCCGCAACACGCCCTCCAGCGTGCAGCGCTCGCTGGCCCAGGAGGCCGAGGAAGAAGAGGGCGAGCTCACCGGCACCGTCTCCCTGCGCGGCTCCGCCGTGCCGCCGCCTCCGAAGCCGGGACAACCCGCGGGCGTTCCCCTGGGCGACGATGATCACCCGACCGCCGAAGCGGTGATTGAGACCAAGTATTTCCGCTTCGACGCGCGCCAATTGCCGCTCTTGCGCTTCACCGTGCTGGGCACCCCGGACCGCAGGGAAGACCTCGACCCCATCTTCAAGCTCTTCGAAGACAACCTGGCGCGGAAGAGCCGCACGGCCATTCTCTACGACGCGCGCGAGTACAGCGGGCTCAAGTTCCCTTCGCTGGAGGTGCGCGAAGCGGCGCGCGACTTCATTCACCGCACGCGCGAAGCGAGCGCCAAGTACTGCATCTGCTTTGGCGTGCTGGTCAGCTCGCGCCTGTTCGGGGGCTTCATCAACGCCGTGCTGACCAAGGTGAAGGGCGACTACCCGCAGCGCGTCTTCAGCGATGAGACCGAAGCGCTCCGCTGGGTGTTGTCACAGCTGGAGAAGGAACCTGACTACGGCTTGCGGGCCCGCCGTGCGCACGGCCAGGCGCCGACCGCGCCGCACCCCGTGCCCGAACTGCCGCCGTCGTCTCCAGGCTGACGGCCGGGGCGCGACGAGATCGATTTCGCCCTGACATGATCTCGTTTGGCCGGGTCTTTCCGCCGATGCCCTGGTCGCTCCTCGCTCGCGTGCCCACCGGCACGCGCGGTGGTCGCTTCGTCGCCTCGACGAAGATCCCGCCGCCGACCCGAGACCATCACAAGGCGAACGCGGTCTAGAGCGCGTCGGTCAGTCGGCGAAGGAGCTCGGCGGCCCCTTGCGACACCACCGCGCCGTGCGACGGGACGAGCTTGTCGAGCCCCGGCACGTCGGCCAGCTTCCGCACGGAGGCCTTGAACGAAGGCTTGTCTTTGAGGAACTGCAGCCGGAACACCGGCGGCGCCACGACCGGTTTGCCGGTGAAGCCCACGAGCCATGAGACGAAGCCGGCCACGCCGCCCGTGCGAGGGTTGTTCATGAAGGCATCGGCGAAGAGCAGGTGCGTTCGCTTTCCGTCCGCGCTGGTGACCTTTACCGCTGCCTCGCCGTGCTTCAGCCCCGCAAGCGGCAGCAGCTCGACGGTGCGCTGTCTGGGAAAGGTCGCGTAGTCGCCCGTGACCTTCAGGGTGGGCGACAGGAACGGCACCGCCTCGGCCGGGCAGTACACGGCGAGGTTGAGCCTGCTCGCGAACGCGTGCGCGTGCAGGTTGTGATCTTTGTGCGGCACGATGAGGATGGCCGGAGTTCCCAACGCTTTGATCGCCGCGAGGGTGGCGTCGTCCACGGGGATTCCGTTGTGAAAGACGAGCCGCCCGTCGTCGAGCCGGATGATGTGCATCTGCCGGCGAAGCGCGTCAGTGCCGGGAAACGACGCTGAAATCTGCCAGAGGTTGTCGTCCAGCTGCTCCAGCGGGTGATGCGGGAGCACCTGCCACGGGCGCGGCGGTTTTGGTGAGCTCATGCGCGGCCTTCTATTTCCGGTCGGGCTTCGGAGCCACGAGCGCGTGCAGGACGATCGGGCCTTCTGCCGCCCCCTCGTCGCAAGGGGCTTTACAGATTCCCCGGCGCCTCCGCCGCGACGGCGCCTCAGCCCGGTCCGATGGACCGTGTAACATCTTGAAACTAATAATAAAGATGCAGCGCGACGGCCCGCAACCCGGGCCGGTGCCGGGCCCACAACTCCTATGAGGCCCCGCACATGACCATTCGCCCTACCGACTCGACGACCCGCACCACGACGCCGACCAAAGCCGCGACGCCGAATGCACCCGCGTCGACGCCGCCGGCCAGCCAGACTCCGCCGCGCCCGAACAGCGCCTACGAGCAGGGGCGCGCGTCCGGCCAGGCCATCGCCGATGGCGGTTGGGTGGCCGGCCCCAGCCGCGCGCCGAAGACGACGGCGCCGGCGTCCAGCGTGGACCCGCTGGAGCTCATCAAGCACGTGAAGAACGGCGACGTCGAATTCGAGCTCCCGCTCGAGCCCGGCAAGCTGGGCCCGGTGAAGGTGAAAGACGGCACGGTGATGAAGTTCAAAGCCACGGTGCGCGACGGCAAGCTGGTGATGGACTCGGTCAAGGCCGACTTCCAGCCGGACCTCGATGGCCCGCTCTGGGCGGATGTTCGGGGCGCGAAGGTGAAGGACGGTCGTCTCACGCTCGACATCCGCGGCTGCCCGGACCCGTCCATCGGGCCGAAGCTTCCGAAGGACCTGGCCGGACTCATCAACACCGTGCAGGGCGCGGTGCAGAGCCGCTCGGCCGACGTGTCGGTCTTCGGCATCAAGCTGGCCACGGTCTCGGACCACGGGGCCAAGCTCTCGGCGCCGGGCTACGTGGTCGGCGCCATCGGCGTGGCGGGCGCGGTGATTGGGAAGGGCGCCCACGCGCTCGGCCTTGGCGGCAAGGGCGGTGCCCAGCCGCAGCCCGGCGTGAACTTCAACGGCGTCAAAGTGCACCTCGACAACGTCGAGATGTACCCCGGCCCGCTGTCGCTGGGGCCCGCGGGCTCGGTGGACCTCGCGCCCGGCGCGCGCCTCAACATCGACGGCAACCTCAACGACGTCAAAGTGCGCGGCCACGTCGGCGTGCGCTCGCTCGACCTCGACACCAACGGGGTGAAGCTGAAGGGCGGCGAAGGGTCGGTGGACGTGGCGGTCGACCTGCATCGCGAGAACGACGGCCGCACCACGGTGAAGGCCAACCTCGACCACCTGAACGTGAAGACGCAGTACGCCGTCTCGCGCCGTGAGAACGGCGACTACGTGTCGCTCGGCCAGGGTGAGATTCGCGACGGCTCGATTCGCATGGAAGAGACGATGCGGCTCGACGGGACGCACGTGGAAGACGTGCACCATCACCTGAGCTCGCTCACCATCGACAACTTCCGCGGCACGGTGACCGGCGCGCAGCTGACCGTTCCCGATCAGCACGGCACGGCCACGGTGACGCTCGGTCGCTCTACGGTCGAAGGTCGCCTCCACGTGGAGCCCGGCAGCATCGGGCTCGAGGGCACGGTCGACGGCAAGGTGGGGCTGGCCGACTTTCAGGGCGGGCGCGGCATCGCCGCCATCGACGTTCGCCTGGCCCAACTCTCGGGTCGCGGCAACGTGAAGTTCGACTCCCGCACGGGGCTCAAGGTCAGCCGCGGCCAGATGCAGCTCCACGCTGAGCTCAACAAGGCGTCGCTCGAGGGCAATGTCCCGGTGGTGGGGAGCGCGTCGGGGTCGGTGGGCGCGGGCACGGCGGTGGACCTCAAGGTGAACGGCGTCGACTTCGATACCCGGAATGGCCTCACCGCCATCGACAGCCTGGGCGTGCATCTCGACGCGCGCGACATCCGCGCGCTGGCGGGCGACCACGAAGCCTCCGTCGACGACATCTCGGGCGGCGTCACCCTGAACCAGAACCCCGGTGCGGCCGAGTCGTGGGAGGCCGAGCGGCGCCAGCTGGAAGAGATGCTGCGTGGCACGCCGGGCGAGTACCAGAACATGGTGTTCGGGCTTCGACTGCTCATCGGCCTCTTCGCGCAGATGGGGCCGTCGGTGGACGACCTCCGTCGCATGGCGAACAACTTCGGCTGAACGCCGCGCATCTGTCCTTCTGTCCGCCGGCGCGGGTGCGCTAGCGTTTCGCGCCAATGAGCGCGTCGCGTGGGGGCCCAGGAGTTCTGCAGCGGGTGCTGCGAAGCCGGGTCTTCCTCGTCGTCGCCACGCTCGTTGTCTGGGAAGGGCTGATGCTGGGCGGCCGCGCGGCGTACTACGCCGTCTTCCAGCACCCGCAGCTCCCCGATGTGGCGGCGAGGAACGCGCAGCCGTTGGAGCCGCTGCACGTCGACCCGGCATGGATTCTGGAAGGCACGCCGACCTTCAGCTCGCGCGTCTACGCCACCTCGCCCGACGGAAAGACGTTCACCGGCATCTGGGAGTGCACCGGCCCGACCAGGTTCCGGTGGCACTTCGACATCGATGAGACCGTGTATCTGCTCGAGGGGCTGGTGAACATCGAGTACCGCGGCGAGATCCACACCCTACGGCCGGGCGACACCGCCTTCTTCCCCGCGGGCGCGCAGGCGGTGTGGCACGTGCCCGAGCGAATCCGAAAGTCGTTCACGCTCCACGAGCCCGGTCGGCTCAATCGCCTGCTCCGGGTCATTCTCGACTGAGCGGCCTTCTCAACCGGTAGGGCGCGGCGAGGGTTTCTGGACCTCGAGCCGAAGTCCGTAGGCGCTGCAGCCGGGGCTGGCCCAGGTGACGGTCTGCGAGCCCGCCTGCGACAACACGAAGGTCCCTGCGCGCGTGCAGCCCACCCGCGCCGCCGAGTGCTGCGACTCGAAGTTCGCGGCGTCGACCACCGAGAGAATGCCTCGCCGGCCCTCGCGCACCAGCACGTCCAGCGCCCGTCGCTTGGTGTAGGCGTGCAGGTGGTGGCCGCGGAACTCGGGGCGCGTGTGCGCCCAGCGGCTGTAGGCCCACGCCGGGTCGTGCTGCACCCACACGTCGCCGGACAGGTGCGCGCGGCCATCGGCAAGCCACAGCTGAGCGGCCAGGGTGCCGTTGACGAACGTGCCGAAACACCGCTCACCGCTGGACAGAAACTGCTCCAGCGAGGTGCCCGTCACGCCCGCGTCGGGGTTCTCGGATTCTCTGCGCAGCACCTCGGCCTCGATGAACCGGCATTCGATGTTCTGCAGCGAGCTGTTCACCTCGCGCGCCGAGGCCTCGGTGAGCGCGAGGGCGAAGTAGCACTGGAGCGACACCACGCGGTTGAGCGCGCGGTAGGCGTAGCGCGTGGCCACCTCGCGGCGGTTCAAGTGCTGCAGCTTTCTGGCGAAGACGTCCCAGTTCATGTGCGCACGTTGAACGCCGGCGTGGGCGGCGGGGCGGCGAAGCGGCTGGCCTCTTCGCGCAGGCGGCGGAGGCCGTGGACCAGGTCATGCTCGGCCACGCCCTCGGGGAGCGGGCCGAGCGCGACTTCGTTGGCGGGGTCCCACCAGCGATTCGCCTCCACCACCACAGGGCCGGTGGGCGTGATGGCGATGTCCCAGCCGAGGGTGTGCGAGGGGAGGAAGAGCTGCGCCCCGCGCTGGGCCAACGCGAGCAGCTCGGTCCAATAGGGAAGGGTGAAGTCTCGAAATCGCAGGCCGGTGGTGGGGTGGGTGGGGAGCGCCGCCATTCCAACCCCATCGTGCGAGAAGGCCAGCGCGTCAGCGAGGGCTCCGGTCTGGGCAGAGATGTTGGCCAGCAGGTTTCCCGTCTCGCCGCCTTTGAAGTTGTCGATGACGCTGTCGCCCACGATGATTTTCCACTCGGCGTACAGCACCACCACCTCGCCCGAGGCGGTGACCAGGGTGGAGATGCGCACCGTCTGCAGGCCCTCCGCGCCGGTGAGCCGCACCAGGTCGGGGTGGTTCACGAGCCGCTCCTGGAGCACGAGCCTGGAGTGGCCCGCTTCCCGGTGCATCAGGGCCAGGAGGGCGTCGGCCGACAAGTGGTGGCCGCGGTGGTCGACGAACCCGTCGTGCGTGCGGCGAATGGCGTGGACTCCGCTCCCGTAGACGCCGTCGGCGGGCTTCATCACCCAGGCGTCGGGGGCGGTCTCGCGCAGGTAGCGCTTCCACGCGTCGAGGCCGTGGGTGGGGCCGCCGCCCAGCGTCCACCCGCCCTCGCGCGAATATGCGGCGAACGTCCGGGGTACGCGCAGCCCAAGCGCGTCGCAGAGCGGGTAGAAGACGCTCTTGTCTTCGGTGAGGCACGCCAGCTCAGGCGGGTTGAGCCTGTTCTGCAGGCCCATCAGCTCTTTCTTGGGAATGCAGCCGGCCAGGGCGCGCGCGGTGTTCTGGGGATCGACCAGCCCCAGCTTCAACGCCTCGAACGGGCGAAAGCCTTGCCGGCGGTAGAGCGAGAAGAGCCGGCCGGCCAGGCGCGCCGGGTTCTCCTCATAGCGGGCCGAGGCGACGCGCACCCGCTGTTCGACCCGCTTCAATCGAGACGTCAGAGACATACCGGCGCCGAAAAGCGTACGGCGCTTTCAAGGCGACCAGAAGCGGAACTGTTTCGGGGGTCGACTGCGCGCTGGCCTGCGGGTCAGGTCGTGGCTTTGGCCAACTGCGGAACGAAGGTCACCGCACGCTGCGCGCCCAGCTGCTTGAGGTGGCGAAAGTGACCCTGGAGCGCCGCCGGGAACGACGGGTACTCGAGGTACGGCACCCCTCGGGCCCGGCAGAACTCGCGCACCACCGGGCTCAGGCTGGCGTAGTGCCGGTGGGAGATGGTGGGAAACAGGTGGTGCTCGACCTGGTGGTTGAGGCCGCCGATGAGGAAGCCCAACCAGCGCTGGTGGGCGCCGAAGTTGGCCGTGGTGGCCAGCTGCATTCTCCCCCAATCGAGCGGCAGGTCGCTGCGCGCGTGGGCCAACTCCTGCACCGCGGACAGATGTGCCACCACGAAGATGCTCGACACCACCACCCCGAACATGGCGTAGGCGAGGACGTAGGTGCCCAGCCCCGCCGCGATGCCGCCCGCCCAGCACGGCACCACGATGAAGGCGAAGGCGTGGAACGCTTTGCTGGCGAGAATCTCCACCGCGTGAATCAAGCGCTCGCGAGGCTTCATGCGGTAGGCGTTGCGAATGAGGTCGTCGAAGTCCTCGAACCAGACCCAGCGGAGAATGACCACGCCGTAGAGCGCCCACGCATAGAACTGTTGGTACCGGTGCCAGGGTTTGAGGGGCTGGCTGGGGTGGAAGCGGAGGAAACCTCCCGATTCGAGGTCGGTGTCCAGGCCGTGCACGTTGGTGTGCCCGTGGTGTTTGACCACGTGCTCGTTGTGCCAGCTGATGGCTGAGGCGCCGAAGACTCGAATCACGAACTTCGCCGCACCGTTGACGAACCGGTTGCGGTGGAGCGCGCCGTGGCTGGCGTCGTGGAAGACGCCCGTGTCGAGCACCACCATCGCGAACACGAAGGGGATGAGCGTGAGGAGCGCCCAGCCGAGGCCGTGGGTGAGCGCCACCAGCCACGCGGCGTACCAGAAGGCGCAGTGCACCAGGAGCGCCGCAGACTTGAGGAGCGCGAAGCGGCCCCCGTCGGAGCGCAGGCCCCGGCGTTCGAGGTCCGCGGCCACGACGGCCTTCAGGTCTTGAAAGAAACGATCAGCGTTCGCCGGAGGGCGCGTGGTGGTTGCGTGCAAAGGGGAATCTCCTCCCTTCAAAGGCTACCGGAGATGCCCAGACGCTCGACGGCTTGAACGAACGGCCCTGACACGGCCGTGACGAAGCGTGACGAACTGCGTCGAAAACGAAGAACGCGCCCCAATCTCAGGGGCGCGTTCGGGACTGACGTTGGCTGTGGTTGTTGGAACTACTTCACGCCCGGGTGCGCCGCTTTCCAGGCCGCCACCGCCGCGTCCCAGTCCGCCATGGTGCCGATGCGGCTGTTGTGGGCCGTGTTGAACATGTTGGCGAGCGACGCGGGCACGGGGCCGGCGCCGTCCCACACCAGGACGTTGTTGGAGAACTCCATGCCCGCGGGGAAGAAGAAGTCTTCGCCGCCGCTGCTCCCCACCTGGAAGGCCGTCTTGCCCACGCGCACGATGTTGTTCTTGAAGACCAGGTGCGGCGCGTACTGCGGAGCCGTCTTCTCCCACTTGATCAGCTGGCCGTTGCCCGGGCTGTCTCCTTTGTAGACGGAGTACATGGGCTTGATCCACACCACGTTGTCCGTCACGAACCAGTTGTTGAGGTGGCCGTCGTTGGGCGTCACGCCCGCCGTTTCTCGCGCCGAGAACCCCACGTAGCAGCCGTCGAAGAAGTTGTGGTGCACGTTGCCGGCGTGGAAGCGGTCGTTCTGCACGCAGTCGTCGCGCACGTCCTGAATGTGCGAGTCGCGAATGGTGAAGTTCTCGGCGCCATCGGAGAGGTTGAAGGCGTCGCCGACGTGGTGAATGTAGACGCTGTCGAAGGTC
>CAZFXD010000167.1:0-11213 GCA_964522795.1 uncultured Myxococcaceae bacterium | reverse complement strand
AACCGCGTGGTGATTTTCGCCGCCGGCACCGGCAACCCGTACTTCACCACCGACACCGCCGCGAGCCTGCGCGCGATGGAGATCCAGGCCGACGTGATCTTGAAGGGCACCAAGGTCGACGGGGTGTACGACAAAGATCCCAAGAAGGAATCGAACGCGCGTCGCTACGCCACGGTGACGTACCTCGACGTGCTGAAGAACGACATCAAGGTGATGGACTCAACGGCCATCTCGCTCTGCATGGACAACAAGCTCCCCATCGTGGTGTTCGACCTGACCGCGCAGGGCAACATCGTCAAGGCGGTCAACTCGCCGACCGAGATCGGCACCCTGGTGGGCGCGGACGAGACGCGCTGGGCCTCATAGACATTCGACGTAGAACGCGCAGACGGAGGAACGCATGGCGACGACCGACGAGGTGTTGAAAGACCTGAAACAGCGCATCGCGAAGACCCTGGAAGATCTCCGCGGCAACCTGACCAAGATTCGCACGGGTCGCGCCAGCCTCGGGGTGCTCGACGGCATCAAGGTCGACTACTACGGCACGCCGACGCCTCTCGCGCAGTGTGCAGCGCTCGCCGTTCCCGAGCCGCGCATGATCACCGTGAAGCCCTGGGACAAGAGCATCATGAAGGACGTGGAGAAGGCCATTCGCGAGGCGAACCTGGGCTTGAACCCCCAGAACGACGGCGAGTTGATTCGCCTGCCCATTCCCCCGCTCACCGAGGACCGCCGGAAAGAGATCGCCAAGCAGGTCAAGGCGAAGGGCGAGGAGCACAAGGTCGCCGTTCGAAATGAGCGCCGCGACGCCAACGAAAAGCTGAAGTCGATGCTCAAGGACAAGGTCATCACCGAAGACGACAACAAGCGCGCGGGCGAGAAGGTCCAGAAAGAGACCGACGCCGGCATCGCGTCGGTGGACGAGATCGTGGCGAAGAAGGAAAAAGAGGTTCTCGAAGTTTGAAGTCTCCCGCCGCGCTGGTGGCCGAGCCTTCGCCCGCGGCCGCGGGGTCGCTGACGCGTTTTCTGGAAGCGGAAGGGTTCTACGTCGAGTCCGCCCGCTATCTCGACGAGGCGGCGCAGAAGCTCCAGGGGCAGGCGTTCGATGTCTGTTTCGCCGCGGCCTCTGGGTCGTTTGACGGCGAGACCCTCTGTCAGGCCGTCAAACGCCAGAAGCTCGATGTGGCGATGGTGTTGGTGTTCCCCTCCGATGAAGTCGATCCCGCGACGCGGGCTGCCACGGCGGGTGCCCAGGCGTACCTGGTCGGGCCTCTGAAGAAATCTCAGGTCGGGGCGGTGGGGCACGCCATGCTCAAGGTTCGCCAATTGACCGGGCGGGTGCAGTTTCTCGAAGCCGAGCTCAGTCGCGCGGTCGATGATCGCTCGCAAATGGTGCTCCCCCTCGCCGGTGTGCCCTTGCCGCGACCGTCCGCCCCCACGCCGCAGCAAGATGGTCAGTTCATGACGCGCTACCTGGCGATTGAGCTGAAGCGCGCGCAGCGGTACCGGTTTCCCGTCTCCTTGATTCTGGTCGGGGGCGAGCGCGTGACGTCGTCGGCGAACCCGGCCGCCACCGCGGAGCCCGACCCGGCGGCCGACTCCGTGCGCGTCAAACTTCAGGCGCTCCTGCGCGACGTCGATGTGATCGCCCCGCATACTGATGGGGCGTGGCTGCTCTACCTGCCCAACACCGCCAAAGCCGGCGCGCTGACCGTGGCGCAACGCGTGCTGGAGGAGTTTCGCGGGGCCTCGAACGGCGTGTGGGAGCGCGTCTCGGTCGGACTGGCCGGGTATGAACCGCCCGCCAAAGAGAAGGGCAAGCCACCGGACACGCTGGGGCTGCTCCGCGAAGCCACCGAAGCGCAGCGCCGCGCCCGAGAGGCCGGCGGTAATCGGGTCGAAGTCGCGAAGAGCCCGGTCTCGAAGCGAGAGCGCGAGCCGCGTCAGTCCTGAAACGTCGGGCGCACGCCCGTGGCCGCTTCAACGCAGTCGGCGACGAAGGCGAACAGCTCAAGCCCTTTGTGTTTGTCGTCCAGCCAGCGGGACGTGCGCGTGTCCCAGCTGAAGTGAATGCCCGAGCCACGGCCGGCCACCCAGATCTGGTGCACCGCCCGCTGGGTGTTGATGATGACTTTTTCCCCCGTGCGCGGCGCGGTCACGGTCACCATGTCGGCAGTGCCGTCGGCTTCGAGCGCGTCGGGGTCGAGGGCGTCGAATGCTCGCAAGAATCGCTTGAACGAAGCGGCCACCAGGGCGTCGTATTCCCGCTCGGGGAGCACTACGCCGAACCTTCGACCAATGACTGCCCGGGAGGTGCGTAGAAGAGCAGGCGGGCGGAGGCCCCGGGCTCAACCGCGAGGCCGACGACGGTGCCCGGGTTGAACGGCCGGGTGAAGCCCCCTTGTCCCAGCAGGTGGGCGGTCATGGCGCCCATCGACGGCTGGTGACCGACGCAGATGACCGAGTCGACGTCGAGCGACTGGAGGAGCGAGTCGATGGCCCCCACCGGCATGTCGGGGAGGAGCGCACGGTGGGTCTTGAGGAGCCCTTCGTACCCGAGCGCCGTCGCCAACAACTGCGCAGTCTGAACCGTTCGCACCAGCGGGCTGGTCAAGATCAGCCCCGGAGTGCCGAAGCGTTCTGCCAGGGCCGAGAAATGCCCCGCGGCCACGCCTCGCGCCTTGGCTGTGAGCGCACGCGCTTCGTCCCCGAGGCCATCGGGAATTTCGGCGTCGGCGTCAGCGTGTCGGACGAGGAAGACGTTCACGGGGCTTGAACCTGAGCGGCGAAGGTAACCAGACGCTTGTGCGGGGGTCAAAGACCATCCGCTGTGGCGCTCACGTCCTGTCGAGGCACACGTCGGTCGGCGCCGTGCACGACGCGCTCTGGCAGCTGTTGCTGAGGCACTCGGAGTTGACGGCGCAGCTGGCGCTGGCCGGCTTCTTCTTCGCGCAGGTGGCTCCGAGGGCGCAGTACAGGCCTTCGCCGCACCTCGGGGCGCCGCCCAGCACGTCGCAGCTCTCGTTCTCGGCACGGTAGGCGCGGCAGACGCCCGCGGTGGTTCCGGTCGCGCCGACGCAATAGAAGCCGAAGTCGCATTCGTCGCCTCCGTTGCACGCGGCGCCATCTTTTCCCGGCAAGCCGCAGGTGCCGCTGTTCGCGCCGGGGCCCGAGCGAATGCAGGTGGCACCCACCCGACAGCTCGTGGCGCTTCCCGACGGGCTCAAGGTGCAGATTCCGCCCACCGCCAACCGCGCACCGCACACGCCCGCCTGGCAACGGAGGTTGAAGGCGCACTCGTCGTCCTTGGCGCACATCACCCCCGCACCCTTCTTTGCGACGCAGGTGGCGCCGTTGCAGGTCGCCGTGACGACGCACTGCTGGGTGGTGGTGCCAGGCGCGGCCGGCGCGCAGGAGCTGCCCGCTTCCACCTTCTTCTTGCAGGTGAGCTGCGTGCTCGAGGTGGTGTAAGCATAGAGCGACGCCTGGCACCCCGAGTAGGCGGTGGTGGTGGCGTTCTCCGCGGCGCGGAGCGCACAGGTCCCCGGACAGTTGGAGGGCCCCGAGACCATCGTATCGGCGGTGCAGAATGCGTCGGTGGTGCAGTCGGCGCTGGAGTAGCAGGGCATGCCCGCCGGCACCTTGCCCGCTGCGAACGGCGCGCAGGCGCCGGTGGCGATCGCGTCGACGTCGCAGGGGAGCGTCTTGAACAATTCGATGCAGGCCTTGGCGGCGGCCCCGTCGTACGTGGCGCGCCCTTTGGCGATCGACTTGAGCAGTCGCCCCTGCACCGAGTCCGCGTCGTTGGGCGTGTGAACCAGGGTGCGGCGGAAGAGCGCCTCGCAGGTGGCCTGATCGGTCGAGACTTCGCAGCGCGCGGAGTGTTCGCAGTACGCACTGATCGACTTGTCGATGGCCTCCTCCAGCGTCGCCGGCGGGGGCGGGCCGGCATCGGGCGGCGATTCCTTGGCGGCGCACGAGACGACCAACATTCCGAGGGCGAGCAGGGCGGGACGGAGCATGGCGCGATATCTACCACGCGCGTCTGTGTCAGGTATTTCGTTGTCCCTCGCTGTACATTCACCGCGATGCACACCCGCCGCCCCCACGCCTCCACGCTTTGCGTCGCGCTGGTCCTCGGGGCATTCGCGCTGGGGGCGTGTCAGAAGGAGAGCGCTGCGCCCTCGCCCGCGCTGGCGGTCGCGCAGAGCGACGCCGGGGTGGAGCTGACCCCGGAAGACGTGGCGCGCTACCTCGCGTTCGAAGAGGCGCTGCTCCAGCTCGCGTCGTCGGACGGCGGGGCGCTCACGCCGGCCGAGCGCCTGCGGCGAACCACGGCCCTGCGCGCGACCCACGGCGTCGACGCGCGGTTGGAGCGCCTGTTGGACGACGCGAGTGCGTTGGTGGCGGCGCATCGACTCTCCCGGCCGCCGTTGAGCCCGGCGACGCGAGCCTCGATCGATCAAGCGGTGCTGGGGCTGTCGGACAAGACTCGAGATCGCGCGCTCGGCGCGCTGCTGGGGCTGGCAGAAGGCGGCGATGCCGGAGAAGCGGGGTGGAGCGAAGCGCAGCGGGTGTTGGGGGCTCACAACCTGGCCGTGGTGCGAGCGCACGACGACGCCCTGTTCGGTGTCTTCCAACGGTGGGCGAAGGTGTTGGTCGAAGCGTCCGCTGATCGCTAGCCGCTACCGAGCGGGGATGGCCACTCCGCCGGTCGGCGTGTTCCGCAGGGCGAACGCGGCGATTCTGAGCGAAGAAGTCGTGCGCCGCGTGCAGCCCGTGGCGCGCCCCGGGGCCAATCGCTCGTCGGGAATACCATCGTCGCCGCGGCCTGCGCTTCGACCGACAGGCGCATGGGGAAGGACGACTCTCCGAAGTCCACTTGCAGCGGTACGACCTCCGCACGGCGGGTGATCTTCGGCACCGCACCAGCTTGAAGCATCAGCAGCAGAATCTGGGTGCGCTTTACGTCGCGAGCGCCGCGAGGAGGCCGGTCCAGCCCGGGTCCGTTGGTGCGCCACGACGTGCTCCTACGCCAGTCATCCGCGTCTGAGCAGATCGCACGGTAGGGGCTGACCCGTTTCCGATAGAGATCGCCGGGCCCGTTGCGTACCTTCGTCGGCTCCAAGGAGCGTTTCAATGATGCCTTCGTCCCTCGTGCCGTCGCCCGACTCTGCCTCGTCACCGCGCTCCAGGGGCGCCAATGTCTCGCCGGCGCGCCGTTGGGCCGCGGGCGCTCTGGGCGCGGTTCTGATGTGCGGCTGTGCGCCGAAGATCATTCGCAACCCGGAAGCCGTCGCGACCGCTGAGGAAGCGAGAGCCCACCTGGCGAAGATTTCGAAGCGAAAAGTCCAGCTCTGGGTCGTCCTCCACGTTCGGGCCAACAAGACGAAGAAGGCCGACGGCACGGTGGACGAGAAGCGGTTGACCGACGGGGCGCTCGCCGACGCCGATGCGGCGGTGAAGGGCGGCGCGGACCTGATGATTCTCATCAACTCCCGCTGCGAGATGCCGCTCTACGAGCGGGTGATTGCCGCCGTCCGCGAGAAGTACCCCGACTTTCCCATGGGCATCTCGGCCCTGGCCTACGGCCCGGACAATCTGAGTGAGGGCTACCGACTGGCGGAGAAGTTCAAGGCGCAGATGGTGTGGCTGGAGACCGTCCCCAAAGAGCGCATCGAGTACGAAGACGACGACGGCTCGTACAAAGCCGCTGAGGTAATCACCCCGGACGCGGCCACGGAGGAGCACCGCAACTACCCCGCCGCGTTTCTGACCGGGGGCGTCCATATGAAGTACACCCGCCCGCTCGACGGCTACAGCTTCGACGAGGCGATGAAGCGGGCGCTGGGGCTGGTCGACGGCATCAACATCACCGGCCCCGCCACCGGGGTGCTGGCCGACGTGAAGCGTGTTCGTCGCGCGCGCGAGCTGGCCGGTGCGTTTCCTCTGGGGCTCGCCAGTGGCGTCTCCGAGGAGAACATCGAGTCGGTCTTGCCGTACATCGACTACGCGATTGTGGGGACGTCGCTGAAGAAGCCTGAAGACCCGCTTCGAACCAGCGAGGCCCGGGTGCGTGCGCTTCGGCAGAAGATGGATGAGCTGGGAGGTGGGTAGCGTGCGCGCGGGTGGACTGCTGTTGGTCGTGGCGCTGCTCGGCTCCGACGGGGCCTGGGCCTGGGGTCAGCAGGGCCACCACTACCTCGCCACCCACGCGCTCGACGCGCTGCCCACCACGCACTGCCTGCGCCAATGGCTGGCCGCCCGGGCGGACAACGGGTTTCGGGAGGCGTCGATGGCGCCCGACGTGCGCCGCGAACGCGACAGCGAGACCTTCGACCCTCACGAGGGGCCTCGCCATTACCTCGACGTCGACGCGGTGACCCCGCCGGCGTCGTATCCCCGCGAGCTGGAGGCGGTGGTCAAACAGTTCGGCGAGGCCCGGGCAGAGAAGTTGGGGCGCTTGCCCTGGCACGTGGAGTCGGTGCTGAGTGAGCTGACGGCGCTGTTCAAGAAAGGCGACGAGCCCGCCGTGGCCACCGCGTTCGCGGAGGCGACGCATTACATCTCCGACGCGTACTCACCCCTGCACGCGACGCTGGAATACAACCCCAAGCTCGGCCCCGAGGACGGCGACGGCGCTCACATTCGGTACGAAGAGCGAATGTTCGAGCCCGCGGGCCGCCTCGATGAGGTGGCGGCGGCTGTTGCAGTGCCCAGGGCGACGAAGGCCAAGTCCCCGCGGGACGCCATGTTCGAGGCCATCTTGAGCGGGCTTCCGCTGGCCGGCCAGATTGTCGCCGCCGACGTGGCCGCAAAGGGGGATGCGACGAAGTTGTTCGCCGCCACCAAAGCGCTGACGGCGCGTCGATTCTCCGAGGCCATTCGCGCGGAGACCGACCTGTTGGTGCGGGCCTGGAAAGATGCAGGCTCGCCCCGACTCCCCGCCATGCCCGACAAGTGCTCGATGAAGTAACGGCGGTGTGTGCGGCCGCTGGTCCCCGACCCGGGGATGCTCAGCGTTCGGCGGTAGCGCGCGCGGCGCGAACCCAGGCTGAGATGGGTTGTGGCGTCGGGCTGACCGAATCGTCGAGGTGAATCGCCGCCAGCTCGCGCAGCAGTGCATCGGTCCGCTCGGCCAGATGCCGCGAGGGCCCGTGCCCCTTCTCGCAGAAGAAGGTGCGGCAGCCGAACGGGCGAGCGGCGTACACAGTGCAGCGCTTCCCGGCGGCGTCGAGAAATGGACAGGCGCCGTCAGCCCGCTCGGGCGGCAGGGCGGGAACGGCGTCGCGCACGAGTTCCCACTCCCGCTGATAGAGCCAGGGCTCGCGGCCGGTCTTCGAGAGTTGGCAGCAGGCGGCCGATTCGGCGCAGCGCCACTTGCCGTAGAGCGCGTCGGCCTTCTGGAGCACCCGTTCGGTCTCGGTCACCCGTTCACCACACGCGCAGCACGAAGCACTTCAAGTACCGCGTCTCTCGAAGCCCGAGCAGCACCGGGTGATCTCGCGAGGCGCCGCGACGCTCGATGATCTGCACCCGTCGCTTGGCGTCGGCGGCGGCGTCGTCGAGCATCTGCTCGAAGCGCTCTTCGCTCACGTGGTACGTGCAGCTCGCCGTGATCAGCGTTCCTCCCGGGCGGAGCAACTGGAGCGCCCGCAGGTTGATCTCTTTGTAGCCGCGCATGGCGGCGTCGAATGCGGCCTTGTTCTTGGCGAAGGCGGGTGGGTCGAGCACCACGGTGTCGAATGATTTTCCCTCGTCGATGGCGTCGCGCAGGTAGTCAAACGCGTTGGCGCAGACCACCTCGACGTTGGACAGGCCGTTGCGCGTGGCGTTCGCCTTGATCTGATCGCACGCGGGCTGGGAGATCTCCACCGCGGTCACCTTCGGGCACACCTTCGCCATCTGCAGCGCGAACCCGCCGAGGTAGCTGAAGCAGTCCAGGGCCTCTCCATGCGCGTAGCTCCGCGCGGCCAGATGGTTCTCGCGCTGGTCGAGAAACGCGCCGGTCTTCTGCCCTTCAAGCAGGTTGGTCTCGAACTCGATTTCTCCTTCGCGGTAGTGCGTCACCGGCGCGAGCTGACCGAAGACCACGCCTTTCTCCTGCGGCAACCCCTCGAGCGCGCGGACCTGCACGTCCGAACGATTGACGATGCACTGGGGCTTGAATTGTTCGCGCAGCAATTTGAGAAACATCTCGCGGCGCTGCTCGGTGGCTCCGGTGAGAAACTGCACGCAGAGGTTCTCCCCGAACCGATCGACCACCAGCCCGGGAATGCCGTCGGCCTCGCCAAAGACGACGCGGTAGGTGTCGCTCTGGGGGAACAATTCTTTTCGGAGCGACGCCGCCTGGGCGATTCGCCTGGCGAAGAACGCCTCATCGACGGGCTCGTCCTTCCAGGTCAGGAAACGGAGCGAGATCTTCGACTCCCGTGACAAGAACGCGCGTCCCAGGAACCACCCGCGGCCGTCGATCACCCGCACCGCGTCGCCGCTCCTGGCTCCCTCGGGAATCTCGGTGTCCACCTGGTAGATCCAGGGCTGGCCCTTCTGCCAGCGCTCGAAGCCCGCGCGCGAGACGCGGCAGGTGTCGGCGTTCAAGGGACCCACCGGCGCCGCGGAGCCCGCGGGTCGCGCCTTGCGCGGGTCCGCCGGTCGAGCAGGCCGCTGCGGCACGTGGCCGGGCGCTTTTCGATCTCTGGGGTCTGGCTTTTTCAAAATGCCTCCGTGGTGGCCACTTCGGCCTCACCGTTCGCAGCGCGCCGCAGCGTGCACGCCACCACATTCGGGTCATGCTCAAAGAAGATGGACCAGTGGTTCTCGACCGCCGCCTGGAGCAGGGCGCGCTTCTCTTCGAGCACCTTCATCGGCTCCAGGTCATACGCCGCGATCCACGGCAGGTTCAGGTGGGACACGGTGGGGATGAGGTCGCTGGGAAAGACCACGCTCTGCCCGCCGCTCTCGACGCGCGGAATCTGCAGCCCGCGGGTGTGGCCGTCGGAGAGGGTGAGGTGCACCACGTCGAAGAGGGTGGTGGGGCCGTCCAGCAGGTGGAGGCGCCCGCTCGACTCCAGCAGCTCGGACTCGCTGGGGCGAAAGCTCCGCCGGTCGCGCTCGGAAGGCGCGTGCGCCCAGTTCCAGTGCGAGCGCTGCAGCCAGTAGTCGGCTCGCGGGAACGCCAGCGAAGCGACGCCGCCGTTCACCACCGTGGTGCCGCCGGCGTGATCGAAGTGCAGGTGCGTCAGCACCACGTCGGTTACGTCTTCGGGCCGGAACCCCGCGGCGGCCAGGCTGGAGATGACACCCGGCTCCGACTTGATGCCGTAGCGGGCCTTCTCAATCGCCTCCCAGCGCGTGCCGGCGCCGTTGTCGATCAGGATGCGCCGCGCTTTCGTCTCCACCAGCAGACAGCGCAGCGCGAGCCGAATGCGGTTCTTGGCGTCAGGCTCGAACTGTTGGGCCCAGAGCAAGCGGGGCACCACGCCGAACATGGCGCCGCCGTCAAAGGCAATCGAGCCGTCGTTGATGGCGTGGAGCACCACGTCGCCCAAGACCTTGGCCATGACGTGCGTATACTTGAAAGGTGGCCGCCGGGTACGAGCTCTTGATTCAACCGAAAGCGCCTCACGCCGCGCACGACGCGCAGGCGGTGGAAGCCGCGCTCGAAGCGTTGGGGGCCCGGCGCCGGCCTGACGGGACGTTGATGTGGCCGTTCGGCCTCCACACCGTCGAAGTCCTTCGTCTCGCTGAGGGCGACAAGGTGCTCGCTTCGGAGGTGCGGGTGCCACTCTCGGAGAAGACCGACCTGCTCAAGACCGTGCTTCGCGGCGCCTCCGCGCTTGCTGACCAACTGGGCCTCCGCGTGGTGGACCCCCACCTGATGAAGGAGGTGACCGAGGCTGATGCTGAGCGCGTCGCCACGGAGTTCTTGTCGCTGGCGCGCTACGCCGGCCAGTACATGGCGGTGAGCGAGGCGGTGATCGCCTCCTACGGGCCGGCTGAACCCACCGGACTCAAGCCCGGCACCAGGCTGATGCTCGTTCTCTTCGGAGGGCTGGTGGTCCTGTGGTTGCTGTTCGACGTGTTCGCCACGCCGCCGCCCCCACCGCCGCCCTCATCGGGGCCGCCGGCCTATTGGCCGAGGAACCGGTAGCACCGCCGGCCGACGCGGCGAAAATCGTCGGGGAGCGTCTTCTCGGACAGGTCCTCGACCGCCTTGAAGCGCCCGTCCAGGTGGAAGGTGGACAGGTTGGTGGAGAAGAAGAGCGAACCACCCGCCGCCAGCCGGGCGAGGCAGGCGTCGATCAGGCGCGCGTGATCTCGCTGCACGTCCCATGTCCGGTTCATCATCTTCGACTTCGAGAATGAGGGTGGGTCGAGCACGATGAGGTCGAACGTGCCGGTGGCTCCGGCGATCCACTCCAGGACATCGGCCCGAATGACCTGGTGGGCCTTCGACGGCGAGACGCGGTTGTGGGTGAGGTTCCGCTCCGCCCAGGTGCAGTAGGTGTTGGAGAGATCGACCGTGGTGGTGGTCAACGCGCCGCCAACCGCCGCCGCCACGGAAAACGAGCCCGTGTAGGCGAAGAGGTTCAGCACCCGTTGCCCGCTGGCCATCGACCGCACCATGGCCCGCGTCTCGCGGTGATCGAGGAAGAGCCCGGTGTCCGTGTAGTCGGAGAGGTTGACCTCGAAGGTGAGCCCGTGCTCCTCCACCAGGCGCGTGACGGAAGCGCGGGAGACGCGCTCGTACTGGGTCTCGCCCGGTTTGTGCCGGCGATGCACTTTGTAGAACACGTCGCTCGCCGGCACGCCGAACACCTCGACGCAGGCGTTGATGAAGCCCTGCTTGCGCACGTCGAGATCGAACGCGCGCCGAGGTACGTCGGTGACGTGCACCAGGCCCGCGTATGCATCGACCGCCACCGTGTGTTCCGGCATGTCGAAGTCGTAGACGCGAAACGCCGTCAGGCCTTCTTTCGCGGCCCACTTCTTCCGGTGCTTCCAGTTCTTGAGAAGTCGGTTGGTAAACGCCTGCACAGCGCGCGTCTTAGCTGCATTCCGGCGTGGTTTGGCTACGTTCCCCGGCCATGAAATTCGACACCCTCGCCATCCACGCAGGCCAGTCTCCCGACCCCACCACCGGCGCCAACATGACCCCGGTCTATCTGACGTCGACGTACGTGCAGGACGGTCCGGGCGGACACAAAGGC
>CAZFXD010000166.1:0-11215 GCA_964522795.1 uncultured Myxococcaceae bacterium | reverse complement strand
AGAAGGACGCCGCCCTGGAGCGGCGCTTCCAGCCGGTCTACGTCGGCGAGCCGAGCGTCGAAGACACCATCGCCATCTTGAAGGGCCTGGCGCCGAAGTACGAAGAGCATCACAAGGTGAAGTACGACGAAGACGCGCTCCGCGCCGCGGCCGAGCTGTCGCACAAGTACATCAACGAGAAGTTCCTCCCCGACAAGGCGATCGACGTGATCGACGAGACGGGCGCCATCGATCGCCTCCGCCCGGCGGAAAAACGGGTCGGCAAGGTGACCGTGGGCGACGTGGAGACCATCATCTCCAAGATCGCCCGCGTTCCGGCCAAGTCGGTCGCCGGCGATGAGAAGGAAAAACTCAAAGGGCTGGAGGCCGAACTGCGGGCGGTGATTTTCGGCCAGAACAACGCGGTGCACGAACTGGTGGCGGCGATCAAGCTCTCGCGCAGTGGCCTGCGAGCCCCGGACAAGACGATCGGCGCGTTCCTCTTTTCGGGTCCCACCGGCGTGGGGAAGACCGAGCTGTCCAAACAGCTGGCCCGCGTGCTGGGCGTGGAATTCCTGCGCTTCGACATGTCCGAGTACGGCGAGAAGCACACCGTGTCGCGGTTAATCGGCGCGCCGCCGGGGTACGTCGGCTTCGAGCAGGGGGGGCTGCTGACGGACGCGGTCCGCAAAGCGCCACACGCGGTGGTGGTGCTGGATGAAATCGAGAAAGCCCACCCGGACCTCTTCAACATCCTCCTGCAGGTGATGGACCACGCCACCCTCACCGACAACAACGGCCGGAAAGCAGATTTCCGCAACGTGGTGCTGGTCATGACGACCAACGCCGGTGCCCGGGAAATGGCGCAGAAGCGCGTCGGGTTCGGCGAGAGCGCGTCCCTCGACCCCAGTCGAGCCAAAGGCGCGATCGAGAAGATGTTCACGCCCGAGTTCCGCAACCGACTCGACGCGTGGATTCAATTCGCCCAACTCGACACCGAAGTCATTCTCCAGGTCGTCGACAAGGAAGTGGGCCTGCTGCGCAAGATGTTGGTGGAGAAGCAGGTCTCACTCGAGCTGACCGAAGGCGCGCGCCTCTGGCTTTCAAAGAAGGGCTACGACCCCGATTTCGGCGCTCGACCGATGGCTCGCCTCATTGATCAGGAGCTGAAGAAGCCGCTGGCCGAAGCCCTGCTCTTCGGATCGTTGACCAACGGAGGCACCGCCGTCGCCGATGGCAATGCCACCAGCGAGCACCTGACGCTCAGCTTCCGGAAGTGATCACCGCATCGGCGGGCTCGATGCCCATGGCATGGAAACCACCGTCGACGTGGATCACCTCGCCCGTGGTCTTGGGCAGAAAATCTGAGAACAACGCACAGACCGAGCGCGCGACGGCGTCCCGCACCTCGTCCTCAGTGGCCTTCCATCCCAGCGGCGCCTGCCGCTCCCATCGCGACTCAATGTGCTTGAACCCCGGAATGCCTTTGGCGGCGATGGTGGCCACGGGCCCTGCGGCCACGGCGTTGACGCGAATGTTCTTCGCGCCCAGGTCGCGAGCCAGGTAGCGAACGCACGCCACCAGGCCGGCCTTGCAGACGCCCATCCAGTCGTAGAGCGGCCAGGCCACGGTCGCGTTGTCGAAGTCGAGGGTCACGATGCTGCCGCCGCCGGTCATCAACGGGGCGACGGCGACCGCCAATTCCTTCAAGGAGAACGTCGAGACCCGGAACGCCTTCTGCACGCTCTCCCACGGCGTGGTGAGGAACTTTCCGCCCAGGGCGTCTTCCGGCGCGAAGCCGATGGCGTGGAGACACCCGTCGACGCGCCCCCAGCGCGCCTTCAAGGTCTCGGTCAGCGCTGCGAAGTGGGCCGGGTTCTCCACGTCGAGCTCCAGCACGTCGACCGGAGTCGAGAGTCGCTTGGCCGACTTCTGCGTCAAGGACATGGGGCGACCGAAGCTGGTCAGGAGGACCTCCGCACCCTGGCGCTGAGCTTCTTCTGCGATGCCAAACGCCAGTGACTGCGGAGTCAGAACGCCGGTGATGAGAATTTTCTTGTCTTTGAGGAGCATGCCCACCCGCGTCTAGCGCGTTTTTCTGAGCGCGTCAGGGAACGCATGCGACAAAGCGCACGAACACATCGACGTCGCCTTCCAGCATCAGTCGCTTCTGGGCGATGGCCGCTTCAAAGTCGACGTCCACGCCCATCATCAATTGCAGGAGCAAGGCGTCGTCGCACGACATGGCGAAATCAATACTGTCCTCGGACGCGTAGTCGAGCAGCCGCGGCGGCGAAGTACGGGCCAGCACCGTCCAGGTCCCAACGTCGGGCACGTGCACCAGCAGGTTGCCTCGAATCAGCCGCGCCAGTTTGGCGTTGGCGATCGCGGCGTCGAACATGCGCCGCAGGCTGGCCGCACGCCCGCTCCCGGGCGCTCCGTCGAACGTGCCGCTCAACCCCGCTTGAGTTCCGAATTCCATCGTTTCAATTGCGACGCGGCGGTGGCGTGGGCATCGAGTGACGCGACCGAAGCCTTCAGGGTCGGCGCAGCGTCTTTCAGGCGACGAAAGGCCGCAGCCGGCGCGTCGATCGAGGGCGCGCCTGGCACAGGCTCGAACGACGCGGACTTCTGCGTTCCGGCAGGAACTTCGGTCGACGCGGCGTCCGCCTCGGTTCGGGCCGGGAGGCGGGTCGCCGGCACTGCCGCCGGGCTGCGGTCTTTCGAAATTCGGCTCATGGCTCACCCCGCTTCAACAGGTCCAAAAACAAACGACGCGGCGCCAGGAGGTCCTGACGCCACGTCGTCTCAACAATACGTCGACTCAGCGCGCCTTGGTGGCGTGGATGAACCGCGCCAGGGCCGCACCGGCGGTGGAGGCCTTCGACAGTTCGCTCCCGTCGAGCACGCTGTCCTTGTTGCCCTTGGTGTCGCCCACCGTCTTCAAGCCGCTCGCCAGGCGCTCCAGCGAACGCTTCACCGTCGAGATCTTCACCAGGTCGGCTTCGGCGCCACGGCCTTCCACGTGCTGCGCGTAGTCGAACACGCGCTTCAGCTGGGCCGCGCCCTTGCCTTTGTACTTGTTGATTTCGTCGTCATAGACGCGGCCGGTCTTGTTCGTATCGGCCTTCAAAAACACTTTCAGCGCGCGCTTCACGCCGGCGTCAATCTGTCGGTCAGTCAGGCGAATCGATGGCATTGTGAACGTCCCCTTTTGGTTTGATGCGCTCGCGAGAAATTGCGAGGCGCGCGAAAGATATCGGCCGCGTCGAACACCGCACAAGCACGATCCGATCAATCGACGGCGCCAGTGTGATCCTCGCGCGCACATCGTCATCGATGCAGCTGCCGCGCGCTGATCAGCGCCCGCGTGCTGAGAAAAGCCGAATGGTCGTTGCGCCGGCGCACGCGCCCCGGTACGACTTGCGCCACTCGCCATGAGCTACACCGTCCTCGCTCGCAAATACCGCCCTCAGTCCTTCGAAGAAATGACCGGGCAGGAGCACATCGTTCGCACGATTGAGAATGCGATCGCGCAGAACCGCGTGGCCCACGCGTTCCTGCTCTGCGGCCCTCGGGGCGTGGGCAAGACGACCATGGCCCGCCTGATCGCCCGCGCGCTCAACTGCCACAAGGGCCCCACCGCGAAGGCCTGCGGGACGTGCCCCTCGTGCGTGGAGATTCGCGACGGTATCTCAGTCGACGTGGCGGAGATCGACGGTGCCTCCAATAACGGCGTCGACTCCGTGCGCGAGATTCGCGAAGCCGCGCGGTACGCGGCCCAGCGCGACCGCCACAAAATCTACATCATCGACGAAGTTCACATGCTCTCGGGGGCCGCGTTCAACGCGTTGCTCAAGACGTTGGAAGAGCCCCCGGGTCACGTGAAGTTCATCTTCGCCACCACCGAAGCGCACAAGCTTCCCGACACCATTGTCTCGCGGTGCCAACGGCACAACTTTCGTCGCATCCCGCAGGTCGCCATGGCAGCCCGGCTCCGAGAAATCGCCTCCAAAGAGGGCGTGAAGATCTCCGACCGGTCGCTCTCGCTCCTGGCGCGCCAGGCCGAGGGCGGCATGCGCGACGCCTTGTCGATGTTTGATCAGGTGCTCGCGTCCTGCGGCAACACCCCCACCGACGACGGCGTGGCCGACGCGCTGGGCGCAATCGACCGGACGCTGGTGCTGGCACTGACCCAGGCGCTGATCAGCCGCGACGCGAAGACGCTGATTGAGAAGTCGGACACGGTGTGGATGCTCGGCCTCGACCTCAAGCGCGTGGCGGAAGAACTGTCGGCGATGCTTCGTCACGTGATCGTCGCGAAAGCGACGGGCCAGGCGCCCGTTGAGTTGGCGGACGCGGATCGCGCGCAGGTCACCACCTTGGCCAGCGCCGCGGACGCCGCCGCGCTGATCCGCCTGTTCGACGTCATCTTCGGTGCGGTGTGGGAAATCGCCCGCGCCCCCGAGCCCAAGCTCGCCTTCGAGGTGACGCTGCTCAAGGCGGTCGAATTAGCGCCCGAAGCGAGCATTCCGTCGCTGGTGGCCCGACTGGAACAACTCTCACGCGGCCTCCCGGCCCCAACGGCCACGACCGGAGCGTCCGGGGGTCGCTCCGATTCGAGCCCCTTTCGCGCCTGACGAACCACCTCCGTCGAAGACCGAGGTCCGCCTCTTCCGTGAAGAGGCCAGCCCCGAAGGATGTGCCTCGGGTGAGTGTCTCCCGGACGATCGTGCCGCGGCGATAGCCATTTCGGCCGCGGCGGGTTCCCCCGCTGGGAGCGCGGGCGGCGCGGCATCGCCGACAGCGGCGCCCAACCAGGCGGCCGCGACCGCGCCGGCCGCGATGCCCCCGCGCGCGACGATCACCTCGCCCGACACGGCCCCGGCCCCGCCCGCAGCGACCGCATTCGATCGAGCGGCGTTCGGCCGGGCCATCGAGTCGCTCCGCGGGGGCTCTTCGCGCGTCTACAAATCGCTCAGCGTTGCGCGCGTAGCGTCTTTCGAATCCAACAGCGTGACCCTGGCGTTCTCCAAGGAGCACGCGTTCCACCGGGCGACCGTGTTCGGGTCGTCGCGCGGGAGCATCGAGGACAGCCTGAGCAAGTTTCTCGGCCGCTCGTTCAAACTCGCCGAGGCCCCCTCAAGTGCGTGGGCGACCTCGCCGCCCAGCGTGTCGGAAGTCGAAGCGTCCCGCAAAGACAGCCACGAAAAGTCCGTGGATGCGCTGGTTCGTGAGCACCCGGCGGTCAACCGGGTTCTGGAGATGCTCGGCGGCTCACTCGAATCGGTCCGCGTCCTGGGTCCTCCCGCAGACGCCGCGCCCGTGTTTGACGCGCCCGAAGACGAACGCTCCTGAGTTCGTGTAGGGTCCCACGTCAGTTCAACTCCAGCCACCGAGAACGAAATGCCCGGCGTCGACCTCAACTACTTCCTCCGGCAGGCCAACAAGCTCACTGAGAAAATTGAAGCGCGCAAAGAGTCGCTCGCGGCCGAGACCGTCGAAGGCAAAGCCGGCGACGGGCTGGTGGTCGCGATCGCCAACGGCGTGCAGGAGCTCAAGAGCATTCGCATCGACAAGAAGGTGATCGACTCCAACGACACGGCGATGCTGGAAGATCTGATCACCGCGGCCGTGAACGCCGCCCTCAAGTCGAGCAAGGAACTTGAGAAGGCCGAGCTGGCCAAGATCTCTGGCGGCATCAAGATTCCCGGCATTACGTAAGTCGGCACACTCCCCGGCCCCTGCTCTGCGATGACTCCCGACGCCGTCAATCGACTCGTGGCGGAACTCGCGCGCCTCCCCGGCATCGGCGAGAAGACGGCCCAACGCCTGGCGTTTCACATCTTGCGCGGCAAGGGCGACGTCGGCCGGTCCATCGCCAACGCGCTGATGGAAGTCGTCGACCGGGTGCGGTTGTGCGAACGCTGCTTCAGTCTCACCGATGGACCCGAGGGTTCGCTGTGCGGGTTCTGCACCGACGCCCGCCGCGACGACCGGGTCCTGTGCGTGGTGGAGGGCATCACCGACCAATTGGCCATCGAGCGCACGCGTGAATTCCGCGGCCGTTATCACGTGCTGCACGGGGCGCTCTCGCCGCTGGAGGGCATCGGGCCAGATCAGATTCGCGTCGCCGAACTGGTGCGACGGTTATCGGTGACGCCGGCCGAGGAAATCATTCTCGCCACCAACCCGGACATCGAAGGCGAAGCGACCGCGCTCTACCTGACCCGGCTGTTGAAGCCGCTCGGCCTCAAAGTCACCCGGCTCGCCCAGGGCATTCCGATGGGGGGCGACCTGGAATTTGCCGATCAGGTGACGCTCGCCCGAGCGCTGACCTCCCGACGGGAGATGTAGCGCGTCACTCCGCTTTGAAGGCGAACGGCAACCGAATCGTCGGGGCGTTCACGTTGGGCGGGAACGAGAGCTTCTTTGCCACTTTCTCCACGCAGCGCCCGGCGGGCGTCTCGCGAAACGGGGCGTCCACCACGGCACTGGACACGTTGCCCGATTTTTCGATTCGCACCGTGACCACCAGCGCGCCGCTCTTCTGCGGGAGCGACGCCGCGTTGTCGGAGATGCACTGCAGCACCCCACGCGCCTGCTTCTGAACGCGCGCTTTCACCACCCCCGCCGTCAGCTCGATGGGCCGCGCGGGCGCAGGCGCAGGAACCGGCGCGACCTCCTCGGCGACCGGCGCCCCCGCGTCGGGGAGTGCCGGCGCCGGGGGCTCCGGAGGCGGCACCACCACAACGGGAGGCGGAGCGGGGCGCGGATCGGCAGGTCGAACGGTTTCCACGACCGGTGCCGGCGCCTCAACTTCACGCGACGCGGAGCGAAGGAACGACCACGTGGCGCCTACCCCGAGCGCGATGCCCGCGGCCACGCCCACGTACGCCAGGGTTCGAGAGGGTCGGGTGACTGGAACGTTGGGGTCGGACTTTCGCGCGACGGTGGTCGGCGCGTCGTTGATGGAGGCCGGCGTGGACGCACCCGTGTCGCGGCCGGGAATCTCCACGCCCTCCCGCGCCATCTCCTCGAGGGTGGCGATCTTGGTCCTCGAGGCGACGCGGTCCGCCGAGAAGTGCCCCACCATGAACTCGGAGATCGACTGGCCCCCGCTCCCGCTCGTGGACGAGGCGATGAAGCGCTCCAACTCCGCGGCCATCTGGCCGGCCGTCGCGTAGCGGTCTTCGGGCCGCAATTGCATGGCCTTGACCACGATCGACTCCAGCTCCGCGGGCACGTCCGGCCGCACTTCACGGAGCGGCTGAAACTGCGAGGTGAGCACCGCCTGCAGAATGGCCAGGTCGGTGTCGCGCGCGAAGGGGCGCATGTTGGAGAGCGCCTCGTAGAGGCTGACCCCAAGCGAGTACACGTCAGACCGGCGGTCGACCTCTCTCGAGTCGGCCTGCTCCGGCGCCATGTACATGTACTTGCCCTTCACCACGCCCGCGCTGGTGTTGGTGGCCCGCGTCTCGGCCTTGGCGATGCCGAAGTCGAGCACTTTGACCTGGCCCGCGTACGTCACGAGGATGTTCGAGGGGGAAACATCGCGATGAACAAGCTTGAGCGGCTTCCCGCTCGCGTCGGCGAATTCGTGCGCGAAGTGAAGGCCGTGCGCCGCGTCCGCAATCACCCGCGCGGCGAAACGAAGAGGGACGAACGTCCGATTGCGGGCGGCGGTGCGAAGCACCGTCGAGAGGTCTTCCCCCGCGAGGTACTCCATGCAGATGAAGTAGCAACCTTCGGCCAGGCCGAGGTCGGTAATCTGGACGATGTTGGGGTGTGCCAACCGCGCCGCCAGGCGCGCCTCGTCGAGGAACATGCTGACGAACTCGGGGTTCTCGGTCAGATGCGACAGCATCCGCTTGATGACCACGTTGCGCTCGAAGCCCTCCAGGCCGAGCGACTTGGCGAGGAAGATCTCCGCCATGCCGCCTTCAGCGAGCTTCTTGAGCAGGAAGTACTTGCCGTAGGGCCGCAGGGCATTCGTGCCCACCCCCTGGCGGGAGGGCCGAAGCGCCGTCGCGTCATCGTCTGTTGGGTTCGGCATGCCCCGTGTGCGCCCCGCGTACCGATCGAACAGTCAGCGTTTCGTTCCCGTTCCGCTGAACAACGCGGAAAACGAGAATTCCACTCGTCGGTGTCGGGACTGTGCTTCGAAACCGGGCGCTCTCGTCAAGAGAAAGCGGCTTGCCATTGACGAACACCCGGGCCCCAAGCGGCACTACCCCCTCCAGGGCCACCGAAGCGCCCACTGTCGCATTGGGGCGAGGGGACTTCAGGATGAGGTCGGGCACGGCGTTGTCGTAGGCCAGATTCAGGCGGTTCAGCTTGCCGCCGCGCAGCGTCTTGCCTCGCGCGTCCTTGGGCTCGACGCTCCAGAAATAGCGGCCCTCGCTCAACGTGCCTTCGGGAACCGCCGTCTTCGCTTCACTGGACGTCTCCGCGTGGGCCGGGGTGTTCAGCTCGCCGTCGCGGAAGATCTTGAGTTCGTACGACACGGCGCCGGGTTCGAGCGCCCACGCGAAGGTGACCGAGGGCGGTTTGTCCTGAAAGTAGATGGTGGTCTGCTCCGCCCCGTCTGTGACTTCGTTTCGCGAGCGGGGTCGCTCCCGCGCGCTCACGTCGGGAAGAAAGACCGCGCTCCCTGCCCCCGCCGCCTCACCTTTGCGCAAGGCGCGCCAGTGGAGCGCACCCTTCTGAGGCGTGGGGAGCGTGGCTCGGTTTCCCAGCACCTGCCCGGAAGAGACCAGGTTGGTGAACGCGGCGTCACTCGCCGCCTCGACCTGGTACACCGACGCCTCATCGCCCTCCCAGGTGGCGGTCGCCCGCACCTGACCTGAGTGAAAGACGCGAACTCGCTCCCGGGGAGACAACGTCAGCGCCTCGGCCCGCAGCGGAGCCGCCCGGAGACCGTTGCGGTCGAGGCTGAGCGACTCGTTTCCGAGCAGCAACAGCTCGGCCCCGGTGGGGCCCGCCGCGTGCACCGTTCCCATGAAGACGTCGAGGTTCGTGGCCTCTCCGCGCGTGGCCAGGCCAAACGATGAGCCGCGCCCCGAATAGAGGTGGAGACCGGGAATGGCGAGTTCAAAGGAGCGCTGGGGGGGCGCGCGCACCGCCACGCTTCCGGACCAGGCGTCGAACCTGACCCCGGCCGCGCTGTCATTTCCTCCGGCGCCTTCGAAGCGCGCTTCACTCCCGCGGCCGAGCGCGAGGGAGGCCCCGAGCAGGCCCAACCGAGCCCCACCTTTGCCGGCGCGAATCTGGTCTCCGGGGCCGAGCGTCTCCGCTCCGGTCCGCTTGAGGGGCTTCCAGCCGTTGCTCCCCGCGCGACGAACCTCGGCGCCGCCAGACTCCACGTCGACACGAACCGGGCGAGCCGTGGCCACGACTTCTGGATCTCCCACCACGAAGAACGACCTCGCGGTGCCTGTGCCGCCGTCGGGGCGGAGCAACTCCACTTCGCCGAGGCTCACATCGATGGCCGTGCCGCCCCTGTTCGCCGTGAAGCGGGCCTCATCATCTGCGCCGAGCCGAGCTTCGATGAACGGGGTGAGCACCGTGAGCGTCATGGTGGAACCTCGCTTCGGCCCGGTGCTCGACTGCAACGAGCCCCCCATCAGGTTGACCACGGTGGCTCGCGCGTCGCCGGAGATGGCGAGCCGGGTGTTCTCGGCCAGCGCCAGGCGCCGCCCATCGGCGAAGACGATGTCCGCACCGGACTCTGCGCCGGTCTCCACCGCATCATGCGCGAACAAGGCCTCCTCGGCCGCCGGTCGAACCGCGCCGGCGCGCTCAAGCGTGGTGGTGCCCTTCACCGCCTCGATGCGCGCCAGGGCCACTTGCGGCGCGATCACCAACCCCGCGTCGGGTCGCTGGGTGGCCGGCGGCGCCTCTCGCGGCTCGTCGCAGGCCTGCATCGTCAGCCACAGCGCGAGCCCCACCGACGCGAGAATGGAACGAGACGCGTTCACCTGGGGAACAGGTCGACGTTGAAGATGGTGCGCTCGCCTTCTTTGAGCACCACCGATTTGGACTGCCCGATGTACCCGGGCGCCGAGATGTTCACGGTATAGGTGCCCGGCGGGACGGTCATGGAGAACGCGCCCTTCGCGTCGGCCTTCACCTTGATGCCGGCCTCGGGAATCTCAAGTTGAGCCACGACCGGACTTCCGTCCTTCGCGCCGCGAACCAGTCCGCTCACAATCGCCGGAACTTTTTTCTTCTCTGGCACGAGGGCAATCGCAATCGCGGTCGACCGACCTGAAACGACCGCGGCGGCCTCGCTGGCCGGGTTGTACCCCGCCTTCCGCGCATCAATCGCCACGTTGCCGATCTTGAGCCCGCTGAACGCCACCTTCCCTTCCGCATCGGTGGTCAGCTGCAAGGCGCCGACTTTGACCACCACGTCAGGCAGCAGCGCCCGCGACATGGCGTCGGACACGGTGATGTCGAGCCCGCCGGTCGGATCGGGGGTTTCAGAAAGCGCGACCTCCACTGAACCGTCCTGCCCGGAGATCACCTCAACCGGCCGCTTCAGCTCGTCGAAGCCCGTCTTCCGGACCGTCAGCTCGTAGGTCCCCGCCGACAGCCCCTTGAACACTGCAACCCCGGTGGCGTCGGTCACGAGCGGGTTGGAATCTCCGGCCCCCTGCAGCTCGACCGCCGCGCCCTCTACGGCCTGGGTCTTCGAAGCGCTCGACACCACGACCCGTAACGACGCGGTGGTCGTGGCGGGGGGCGGCAGCTCGTCGCGGAGAGTGACTTCAAGGCCCCCGCCGACCCGCCAGACCGTCTGGGACGACGTGCCGCCGGTCACATTGAGCGAGTCCCCGAGGAATTGAGCGTCGACTCGCACGCCGAGGGTCACCGGCGCCCAACGGACGAGGTCCACACGGGCGCCCAGCCCGACCGCGCCACCAGAGAGGGCCGAGGCCGCAGCAAGCGAGGGGCCCGACGAGGCCAGCACCAGGGGCAGCTCGCCGTTGACCTCACACCACACACGCCCGAACAAGCCGCCCGCGCGCGCCCTCAACATCAGCGCGTGGCGCTGCGCCGCCGCGGCCATGGGCGACGCGGAGTCGCCAAACACCGGGAGCTGCGCGAACGCGTAACTCAGACCCGGTTCCAGGCGAATGGGTCCCAGCGTCCACCGAAACGTGGGGCCGAGGGCGAACCGAATCAAGGACACGTTTCCCACGGGTACTCCAGCCTCGGACAGGCTGAACGC
>CAZFXD010000165.1:0-11259 GCA_964522795.1 uncultured Myxococcaceae bacterium | reverse complement strand
CATGAAGCAGCGCGTGGCCATCGCCCGCACGCTCGTCAATCAGCCGAAGCTGGAGCTGATGGATGAGCCGTTCGGCGCCCTGGACCCTCAGACGCGTTTTTCGATGCAGTCGCTGGTGCTCGACATCTTGAAGGCCCAGGACAACACCATGCTGTTCGTGACCCACGACATCTCCGAAGCGGTCTTTCTGGCCGACGTGGTGTTCGTGCTCTCGCATCGTCCGGCCAAGGTGCTCCACCGCATCGAGGTGCCCTATTTCGACTCTCGCTCCCCGCAGGTGAAACAGTCGGCGGAGTTCAAGAAGGTGGAAAATCACCTCCTCGACCTCCTGCAGACCTTGAACGTGCAGGGAAACGTTCGACTGGGGCTGTGAGATGGCGGAATCGGGCAGCAACTTTCTCAAGGCCGCCTTTCAGAACGTCTACAACCTCTCGCTGCTCGGGGGCTCACTCGCCGTCGCGGTCATGACCGGCGACTGGTTCGTGGGGGCGGCCGCCCTGGGGGTAGAAGCCCTGTGGCTTCTGCTCGGCCCGGACTTCAAGCCCTTCCAGCGCGCGGTTCGAAACTCCGAGCGAGAAGAGCGCGAACGCCAGGAGCAGCTTCGGATCGAGAAGATGAGCGAGGCCCTGCCGGAGCGTGATTGGCAGCGCGCCAAGGCGCTGGCAGAGCTGAAGAAGGAAATTCAGCGCGACATGGAGAACAACCCGTCGTTCGAGGCGATCCTGCTCGAACCGGAAGTGGAGAAGTTGAAGCACCTCCACGCCAGCTTCGTGTTTCTCGCCAACGCCTGCTCGCGCGCCGAGACCTACCTGGGCGCGGTGGACATGAAAGAGCTGCAGCGTCAGCTCCACGCCACCGCCGAGCAGGAGCGGCTCTCCAAAGATCCCACGGTGACGGACATCGCGCAGAAGAACCGGGGCGTCCTGGAGAAGCGCGTGAAGAGCATCGAAGAGATTCGTCTCTTCCTCACCCGCGCGCGCGGGCAGATGCAGCTGATCGAGAACACCGTGCGGCTCCTGCGCGATCAGGTGCTCACCATGGCGAGCCCGTCGCAGGTGGGCGAGCAATTGTCGGACCTGCTCATCGGGGTCGACGCGCTGGCCGAGACCGCGAGAGAAAACGACCTGCTCCTGGCGCGCGCCACCGGGCTCTCGCCCATCAGCGACGTCACCGGCGCCGAAGCCGAGAAGGCGCCGGCCGAGCGGGTCGGCGTCAAGACCTAGGGCTCTCGACAACCAGACAAAAGTCTGTTTATGGTCGACCCATGACCTCGACCAGGCGGCCACGCGGCCAAACGCGCGAAAAAGTATGGGCGTGGGTGCGGCAGCGGGTGTTGTCGGGCCACTCGCCCACGGTGCGTGAAGTCCAGGCGGCGCTGGGGTTTCGCGCGGTGCAGACGGCGCAGCAACACCTGTCGGCGCTGGTGGCCGAGGGGCGGCTGCTCAAGTCGGCCGGGCGGGCGCGCGGCTATTCTTTGAAAGAACAGAACGTGGGTGGCGCGGCGGTGTTCATTCCCCTGTTGGGGCGGGTGCAGGCGGGCGAGCTGACCACGGCGCAGGAGTCATTCGAGGGGTACGTGCCCATCGCCGGGCTCTCGCGGGGGCAGGCGGTGAAGCCCGACGGGCTGTTCGCGCTCAAGGTGAAGGGGCCGAGCATGAAGAACCTGGGCATCCTCGACAAAGACGTGGTGATTGTTCGCAAGCAGAGCACCGCGCGTTCGGGCGAGATCGTGGTGGCGATGGTGGGCGAGGAGGCGACGGTGAAGACCCTGGAGCTGAAGCCCGGGCGCATCGAACTTCGCCCCGCCAACCCGGCTTTTTCCCCCATCGTGGTGAAGCCGCCTGACGAGCCCTTGATTCTGGGCAAGGTGATTGAAGTCCGCCGCTACTTAGAGCCCGTCGCATGAGCGCCGTGGTGTCATTGCGGCCTCGGCTGGAAGCGCGGGCCGAGTCTGTCGCGGCGCCGTGGAGTCTGGACAACCTTCGCGGCGTCCTCTCGGAGCTCTCCAGCGAACACGGCGGGGCACGGCTGACGCTGGCGTTCGAGGTGGTGAAGCAGGCGCAGCACCAGGGCGAGCCGGTGGCGTGGGTGACCATCACCGACACCGCGTTTTTTCCTCCCGACGTAGCGGCCTCGGGAATTGATCTCGCGGCGCTCCCGGTGGTGCGGCTCAAGAAAGCCGACACCCTGGCGCGCGGGGCCGAGCAGCTCCTCCGGTCGGGCGCCTTTGGCCTGTTGGTGGTGGACCTGCCTTCAGGCGTCGAGCTGTCCACCCCGATGCAGTCGCGCTTGCTCGGACTCTGTCAGAAGCACCACACCGCCCTGCTCTGCCTCACGGAAAAACCGCGCCACACCCCGTCGCTCGGGTCGCTGGTGGCGCTGCGGGCGCACGCCGAGCGTCGGCGGCTGACGCACCGTCAGTTCGAGTGCCGGGCGGTGGCGGAAAAAGACAAACGGCGCGCTCCGGGGTGGACGCACGCGGCGAAGTTCGCCGGGCCGCCGGGGCTGTTTTGAACGGCAGCCAAGCGAATGGCTCGTGGTAGCTTGCCCCTCCGCTTCCTCGGGAGAATCCGCCATCGATTCAGCACACACGCAGCGCCGGCGGGCAACATGGCGACGAGCGGCCGCGCTGGTGGCACTTGCCCAGTTGCTGGCTTGCCAGTGGGCCTCCATTCCCGCGGGGACCGAGGTGAAGTGCAACACCGACGGCGGCTGTCCGGCCGGCGGGACCTGCTGGGCTGACGGAATATGTCGCTCCGGACTGCCCGACGCCGGCCCCGAATGCGAGCCGTTGTCGTGCTTCTCAATGTGCGGAACGGTCAACGCCGGCGACGGCTGCGGCGGCGACCTCAACTGTGAGCAGGCCGATTGCGTGAGCCCCGGGCGCTGCGGCGGTGGCGGCGTTCCCAACGTGTGTGGTCAGGAAGCCTGCGTGGGCGGTGACGGTGGTTGGTGCTGGGAAAACCCCCGCCCTCAGGGACTCGATCTCGGCTCGGTCGCCATGCGTCGCGGCAACAAAGCGATCGTGGGCGTACGGCCGGAAACGACGGCGCCAGAGCAGTGGTCGACGCTCGGGTTGACCAACTCCAGCGGCTGGCAGTTTCGCCAGGGGCCTCTCGATGCCGGGCTGCTCCCCGACGGAGGAAGAGCCCAGATCGAAGTCTTCGCCCACCCGGAGGACAACGCCGCGTGGTTCGCCGTCTCCTATGGCCGGCCAGCGGTCCTCAAAACACTGCAGAGCGTCAACGAGCTCAACACGCAGACCGTGTTTGAAGCGTCGGTCCACACGCCGATGGGGCCCCAGGTCAATCGCGTGGTGGCACTCCACGACGGCCGCGCGCTGCTGTACCGCTCGAGTGATCTCGGCCCACCCAACGCGCAGTCCGCACTCGTGGTGAGCAACAGCACCGTGATTGATGCGGGGACGATTGGGGTCACCAGCGCGACCAACGCCGTGGAGTTGAGCTCGGGCGACCTGTTGGTCACCGGCCCCAAAGACCCGGACAACGACGAGTGGTCTGTCGGAACGGCCACCGGAACCGGCACCTGGCGATTCAGCGATTCCGCCCGGGGCGATTTTTCACCGGTCGGCCGAGGCACGGTCCTGGCCCTGAGCGCCACGAAGAATGGAGCGACGGCTGCGCTGAGCATCGATGGAGGGACGACCATCGCGCGGTACACCCAGGCCGGGGGATGGCGGAACATCGGCGCCGTGCCCGACCTCGGCACCGATGTGATCGCGATGGCCGCGACCGACCGGGCGGCGTGGCTCGTGCGTTCGGACGGCTCGGTGCGAATCGCAGAATATCGACAGCTGAAAAGGGTGAACTGCGGCTTTCTACTGCTCAACATCACCCGCGCCGTTCCCACGGGCGAGCAGGAAGTCCTGCTGGTCGGTTCGAACGGCCTGATGATGCGCTGTCACACGAGCGGCCTCATCATTCCCGTGAGCAGCTCCTACGTTCAGCTCGAAGGCAGTTCACCCGCGCAGCTCACCGGCGCGCCATCACCCGACGGGGGCGAGCCACTCCTGGCCGCCGTTTCCAAGAGCACGGCGCGGGGGTATCGCACCATGTTCCGCACCTCGGGGGGCCTGTGGAAAGCCGGCCCCACCCAGGCGCCGGACGGAGGCTCATTCGTGGGCAGTGCGTTGAACGGCGACACGCTGGCGATTCATGAAGGAGCCTCGGCCGCGTTCATCAACCTGGTCGACGGCGGCGTGAAGCGAACGCCGCTCCCCAGCGATTGGAGCTTCATCGGGTACTTCCCCGGGCCACTCATCGCCAGCCTGCCGCGCGGGTTTCTGATTTCGAACGCCAACGTGCTGCCACCCCATTCGCTGCTTCCGTTCACACCGGAGGGGGACTGGGTCTCGGGCGCGGCGGGCCTTTCACCTGACGCTGGAACCGTGATTCTGGACGACCCCGCGTGGCCCGACGCCGGGCTGATGAACGCGGTGGTGGCGACGGCGGACCAGGAGACGTTCTTTGTCGTTCGTGAGCGGGGTACGCAGTTGGTTCGCTGGAACGACGCTGGGCTCTCCGTGTCTCCAGCGAATCTGCTCGGCATCTCCACCGATGCCGGCGTGCGGTTGGGCCGCATGGGCGCCAGCGCCAAAGGCCAGGCGTCGACGCCGTCCAACTACACCTTCGAGACCACCAACACCGGCACGTCGTCGAGTACGGTGGTCTATCGCGCCGAGCCCGACGGCGGAGCGTGGCGCTCGGACCCCTTCAGCACGAATCTGGCCGCCGCCGACGGGCTGTTCGTCTCAGGGGCGCGAGCCTGGACCATGCGCTCACGAAGCCTCCTCGAAGTTCCACTCTTTGACGGGGGCATCACCCGCGAGGTCGAACGCGTGCCCACATCGCTCATGTTCAACCTCTCCGGCTCGTTCCCCACGCCGCCGCGAATATGGGGGGACGAGGCCAGCGGACAAGTCTGGTTTCTGGGCCCGAACGGGTACGTGATGCGGAAGAAGTTCTGACCGCACCGAGGCGGGCCCACGCTGTCACAGGAGCTGCCGATGACGCCGCCTCCGGGCTGGAAAATCGAGCGAAGTGCGCTCACGCGAACCTACGAACTCCCTTCGTTCGGCGAAGCGTTGAGCTTTGTCGTGCGCGTCGGCGCGCTGGCGGAACGGCGCGACCACCACCCGGACATCGACATTCGCTATCGCAAGGTCACGCTGCGACTGTTCACGCACGACGCCAACGCCATCACGGAGAAGGACGTGTCATTCGCCCAGACACTCGACGCCACACCCGGCTGAAGAACTCGCTCCACCCGGTCTGTGACTTGAGTGACTTGAAGGCGGCGATGGCTTCGGGCTGGAGCGACGCGGCGAGCGCGGCCCGGTTCGCCTCGGGGACGTCTGACCGCACCCACACCTGCAGGAAGTACTCGCGCACGAAGAACTTCCCCAGGGGCGTGTACGCCTGCTCCAGGCCGCGCGGGTTGTAGGCCTCCATGCCGTGGGGGCGATCGTTTCGATTCCCATCGGCGGAGTAGACGATGGCCACCGTGGGGCGAGCCGCCGAGAAGCGCTCGGTGCGATCGTCGCCCGTCGCCACGCCGCGATCGTTCAAGCCGTACAGGTCGAGCGTGTTCCAGTCGGTGAGAAACGGAACGAGGCCGGCGTCTCCCATCGCCAGCGTGGCGCTCGCCTCGCCCCGGTCCCACGTGGCCAGCACCTCACCGAGCCGCCGGTAGACGTGGTGCACGAGCGGGTAGTCGCGAACGTAGGGGCCGGTCTCCCACGCGCCCCACCCCACCAGCGCGGCCACCGCCACGGGCGTGAGGCGCCGCAGCTTCGCGGGCGCGTGCGCCACGAACAGGCCCAACACCAACATCAACAGCGCCGTGCACGGAAAGAAGAAGCGTTGCCCGAAGTCCATCACGTGATGGGCGCCGACGAAGGGCACGGTCAGCGCCGCCACGAACACTGACACTCCGATGAGGGTTGAGCGCCGCTCGGGCGCCGCTTTCCACACGGCCCACCCGAGAGCGCCGAGCGCGGCCAGGACCGGCAGGAGCGCGGCGAACCAACGGAGGCCGCCCGCGAAGTCACCCGACTTGAGCAGGTAGGGGTTGGGGAGCGGGGCGCCGTAGTAGCCGACGCGAAAGGCGAGGAGCGCCGCGCCGGCGGCGAAGATCATTCCGGCCGCCTGGGTGAAGGCGCGGCGGTGCTGCGGGAACGCTCTCCAGGCCATCGCGAGCGCGAGGCCCGCGGGGACCACCCCGTCGGGGCGAAACAACACGGCGGCGACGCCCGCCCCGGCCAGCACCAGCGCGCGCCCTTCCAGCGCGCCGACGGCGAGCGCCACCACGCACAGCGCGTAGACCGACGTCTCCAGCCCCGACACGCTGTGAACCCACGCCATGGGGTTCAAGCACCAGGCAAAGAACGTCACCGCCACGGCGAGCTCGCTCCTCGTCCAGCGGCCCACGGTGCGCCCGAGCAGTTGCCCCGTGGCGACGAACGCGACGAGCCCCATGATCTTCGCGAGCACCTCCACGTTCGCGCCCGCCCAGGCGCCGAGCGCGAGCCCCCACATCCACAAGGCGTTGCTGTACCCCTCGACGCGGGGACCCTCGAGGTTCCACACCGGCCCCAGCCCCATGGCCGCGTGTTTGGCGTAGCGGAAGGTGATGAAGGCGTCGTCGACAGTGAAGTCCCACAGACACACCACGCCCAGGGCCGCCACCAGCGCGCCCCCAAGCTCCAACCCCCAGCGCAGGCGCGATGTCGAAGAACCGCTCACGCGGCGCATTGTGCAACCCCGCGTCCTCTTTGCGGGAAATTCCGCCCTTCGCTGATCAGCGCCGCCGAAACTCGACATACAGACACTTGTCTGTTTAACCTCCAGACGTGCACTTAGCCGCGCTCGACATTCCAGCCCTGCCCCTCCAACTGCTGCTGCGGCGGCACCCGGCCTGGGGCGCCGCGCCGGCGGTGGTGGTGGAAGAAGACCGGCCCACGGCGAAGGTGTTGTGGGCCAATCGCTCGGCGCAGCAGGCGGGCGTGCGCCCGGGGTTCAGCTACGCCTCGGCGCTCTCACTCTGCGCCACGCTGCACGCAGCGCCCGTGTCGCCCGGGGAGATTGAGGCGGCGATTGACGAAGTGACGGCCCGACTGCGCGAGTTCTCTCCGCACATTGAGCCCCTGCGCTCGGCGCCGGGCACCTTCTTCCTCGACGCGCGCGGGCTCTCCATCGTCTTTCCGTCGCTGGTGTCCTGGGCGCACGCCATTCGCGATGCGCTGCGAGAGCTCGGCTTCCTCTCCGCCGTGGTGGTGGGCCACAACCGCTTCTTCTGTTGCGCGGTGGCGCGAGCACTCCGCGGCAGCGCGGCGCGCGCGTTTGAGACGCTGGAGGCGGAGCAACAGGCCGCCAACGCAGTGGAGCTGTACCTGCTCGACCTCGAGCCTCGCGTGCGCGACTCGCTGCAGGCGCTGGGGGTGACGACGGTGGGCGCGCTGGCGCGACTCCCCGCGGCGGGCCTGAAGAAGCGGTACGGGAAGGCGCTCTTCGAGTTTCACCAGCTCGCGCACGGCACGTGGGAGGTGCCAGTGCACCCCGAGGTCGAGCGCGAGGTGTTGGCGCAGGCGCTCCACCTCGACGAGCCCGAGGGGAACGCCGAGCGGCTCCTCTTTCTCTTCAAGTCGCTGCTCGACCCCCTCCTCACGCGGCTGTTCTCCAAAGGCGAGTCCGTGCTCCGGCTGCACCTCGACCTCGTGGTGGACCGCGCGCCCGCGCAGAACGACGTCTTCACGCCCGCCGAGCCCACGCTCGACGCCACGGTGCTGCTCAACCTGCTCAAGCTGCGGCTGGAGCGGGTGGACTTCGGCGGCGGCATCAAAGACATCGCGCTGCGGGTCGACTCCACCCGGGCCACGCGAGAACAGTTGGAGCTCTTCGCCGCCCAGAGTGCGCGCGACTTCAAGGCGGCGGAGCGGGCGTTCGCGAGGCTCCGCGCGGCGTACGGCGACGACGTGGTGGTGAGCGCCGTGCCGCGCCCGGGGCATCTGCCCGAAGCGTCGTTCACCTGGGAGCCGATGCGGAAGCTCACCGTCGCCGCGCCCACCGAAGTGGCGGAGGCGCCGCTGATTCGGCGGAAATTTGAACAGCCCCCTCGCCTGCCCAATCGCCCGGGGCGGGAGCCCGACGGGTGGCTCATTCGCGGTCACGCGCACGGTCCGGTGGTGCGCGCCTGCGGGCCGTACGTGGTCTCGGGCGGCTGGTGGAATCGCGAGGTGCGGCGCGAATACGCGTTCGTGGAGACCGAGCGCGGCGAGGTGCTGTGGGTGTACTTCGACGTGGTCCGCAAGGCGTGGTTCTGGGCGGGAACGGTGGAGTGAGCCATGTACGCGCCGCTCTTCACGCGCAGTAATTTTTCGTTCCTCGAGGGGGCGAGTCACCCCGCTGAGTTGGTGGAGCGCGCGAAGGAGCTGGGGCTCCCCGCGCTGGCGCTGACCGACCGCGACGGCCTCTACGGCGTGGTGCGGGCGCACGTGCGAGCCAAAGAGCTGGGCGTGAAGCTGCTGGTGGGCGCGCAGGTGACGCTGGAGGACCAGTCCACCCTGGGGCTCCTCTCCGCCACCCGGCAGGGGTACCAGAACCTCTGCCGGCTGCTCACCAAAGGAAGGCTGCGCTCAGAGAAAGGTCACAGCCACGTTCGTTGGAGCGAAGTGTGTGAGCACGCGCCGGGGCTGATCGCCCTGTGGGGCGGCGAGAGCTCGGCGCTCGCTCAGCCCGAGTCTCCCGCGGAAGTGGCCGCCACACTCAAGGCCGCGTTCGGCGACGCGCTCTACGCGCTCATCACCCGCCATCGCCGCGCGGAGGACGTGGCGCTCGAGCAGCGGCTGCGGGAGCGCGCGGCGGCCTTCGAGCTCCCGCTGGTGGCGGCGAACGAGGTGCTCTACCACTCGAGCGCCCGGCGCCCGCTCTGCGACATTCTCACCTGCATTCGCCACGGCACCTCGGTGCACACGGCCGGGCGGCTCTTGAAGCCGAACACCGAGTACGAGCTGAAGACGTCCACCGCGTTCGAGGCGCTGTGGGCCGATGACCGGGTGGCGGTGGCGCGCACGCTGGAGGTCGCCGAGCGCTGCACCTTCTCGATGTCGGAGCTGCGCTACCGCTACCCGTCCGAGCGGCTCCCCGACGGGAGCACCTCGTCGTCGCACCTGCGCGCGTTGACGATGGAGGGCGCGCGTTGGCGCTACGGGGGAGAGATTCCGGGCGACGTGCTGGCGCAGCTGGAGAAGGAGCTGGGGCTGATCGACGACCTCGACTACTGCGGCTACTTCCTCACGATGAAGGAGTTGGTGGAGTACTGCAAAGCCCACCACATTCTCGCGCAGGGGCGTGGGTCGGCCGCCAACTCCGCCGTCTGCTACGTGCTGGGCATCACCGCGGTGGACCCGGTGCGCATGGGGTTGCTCTTCGAGCGCTTCATCTCAAAAGAGCGCGCCGAGCCGCCGGACATCGACCTCGACATCGAGCACGAGCGCCGCGAGGAGGTGATTCAGCACGTGTATCAACGCTACGGGCGCACCCACGCGGCGATGGTGGCGAACGTGATCACCTTTCGCGCCAAGTCGGCGGTGCGCGAGGTGGGCAAGGCGCTGGGCATTCCCGAGACGAACCTCGAGCGGCTCTCGAAGCTGCTCGGGCACTACGACGGCGTAGACCAGGCGATTGTGAAGGCGACGGCGCTCGACACCACGAGCGAGCTGACGCGGCACCTCTTCGAGCTGGCGGGAGAGATTGTGGGGTTCCCGCGGCATCTCTCCATTCACCCGGGCGGGTTTCTCCTCGGGCACGAGCCCATCGACACCCTGGTGCCGGTGGAGAACGCGACGATGGAGGCGCGCACGGTCATTCAGTGGGACAAAGACGACGTCGAGTCGCTGGGGCTGTTCAAGGTGGACCTGCTGGGGCTCGGCGCGCTGACGCACCTGCACGGGTGCTTTGACCTGCTGAAGAAGTACCGCGGGGTCGAGCTGTCGATGGCGACCATTCCTCCCGCCGACCGGGCGTCGTTTGATCTCATCTGCCGCGCCGACACGGTGGGCGTGTTTCAGATCGAGAGCCGGGCGCAGATGGCGATGCTGCCGAGGCTGAAGCCGCGCACGTATTACGACCTGGTGATTGAGGTGAGCATCGTGCGGCCGGGGCCGATTACCGGCGGCATGGTGCACCCCTATCTGCGGCGGCGGCAGGGGCTGGAGCCGATTGAGTACCCCCACCCCTCGCTGGAGCCGGTGCTGGCGAAGACGCTGGGCATTCCGCTCTTTCAGGAACAGGTGATGCGGCTGGCGGTGGTGGCGGCGGACTACACGCCGGGCGAGGCGGACCAGTTGCGGCGCGACATGGCAGCCTGGCGCAAGACGGGGCGGCTCGAAGGGCACCACGAAAAGCTCATCAGCCGCATGACGAAGAAAGGCATCGCGCCCGAGTTCGCCGAGCGGGTGTTCAAGCAGATCTGCGGCTTCGGCGAGTACGGGTTTCCCGAGAGCCACGCGGCGAGCTTCGCGCTCATCAGTTACGCCGGGGCGTATCTGCGCACGCACTACCCGGCGGAGTTCACCTGCGGGCTCCTGAACGCGCTGCCGATGGGGTTCTATTCGGCGGCGACGATTGTGGAGGACGCCAAGCGCCACGGCGTGGAGGTTCGGCCCATCGACGTCACGCGCAGTGAGTGGAACTGCACGCTGGAGCCGGCGGCCCAGGGGACATTCGCCGTGCGGATGGGAATTCGGTTTGTGAAGAGCCTCTCTACCTCGGACTACGAGAAGATTGTTCGCGCGGCCCCGAAGCACTGCACGTCGCTGCCTGACTTCGAAGCGCGCGCGTCGTTGGACGAGGGGGCGCTGAAGGCGCTCGCCGAAGCCGGAGCCCTCGATGCGATTTCCATGGGGCGGCGCGAGGCGCTCTGGGGCGTGCTGGGGCTTTCGCGGCAGAGCAAAAAGCCCATCGAACTCAACGACGACGCACCGGTGCTGTTCGAGACGCTGACCAAGCTGGAGACGATCGGGTGGGACTATCGGCGCGCGGGGCACAGTGCGCGTGGGCACCCGCTGGAGGAGCTGCGCAGCGCGCTCGCCGCGCAGTCACTCCCCACCGCGCGCGAGGTCTCGTCGTTCCGAAACGGGCGACCGGCGAAGTACGCGGGGCTCGTCATCTGTCGGCAGCGCCCGGGCACCGCGGCGGGGGTGACGTTCATGACCCTGGAGGATGAGACCGGGTTCGTGAA
>CAZFXD010000164.1:0-11339 GCA_964522795.1 uncultured Myxococcaceae bacterium | reverse complement strand
GTGGTGGCGACCACGGCGATTGGCCCGGTGGGAATGTCGGTTTGCTACGACCTCCGCTTCCCCGAGCTGTACCGGCGCCTCGTCGACGGCGGCGCGCGCACCCTCGTCGTGCCCGCGGCGTTCACGTTGATGACGGGGAAGGACCATTGGGAGGTGCTGCTCCGCGCGCGTGCGATTGAGAATCAATGTCATGTGATCGCGCCCGCCCAGTGGGGCCGTCACGCGAAGGACCGGATGACGTTCGGTCAGGCGATGATCGTCGATCCGTGGGGGCTGGTGCTCGCGCGCGCCTCGGACGGGCCGGGGTTCGCGCTGGCGCCGATTGATGCAGCGGTGACGGATCGGATTCGGTCTACGCTGCCGGCGCTCGCCCACCGAAGACTCGTGGCGCCGTAGCGCCGGAGCGAGTCCACGGCCGTGCTCCGTGCGTGCCGAACGAACAACCTGCATCCCCTTTCCGCCGTGGCGAAAAAGCTGCGCGCGCAGCGCTCGCAACTCCACGGAATGCCCTGTGGCACGGAGACTGAAGGTCTTTGTGCGAAGCGTCTCACCCCGGCTGCAGGAGGACCACCGTCATGACCACCGTCAAACAAGACTTCGAAAACGTCCGCACCACCTTGAAGGGGCTCCGCGACGAGATCCGCGTGCAGGCCCACCTGTTCAACATGGACTTGAAGAAGGAATGGACGCACCTCGAGCCGAAGATCACCGAGGTGGAGCAGTACGTCGATGCGGTGACCGACGCGTCGGTGAACGCCGCGCGCGACCTTGAAAAACGACTCCTTCGCCTCCGCGGCGAACTTTCGGGCTTGAAGAAGCAGGGCCAACTGCGCTCACACTGAGTCTCATGAGCGATCACCTCACTGACGCACAAGCCGAGCGGGGACGGTCCGTTCGTCGGGTGCTCTGGTGGGTGTTGGTCGCGAACTGGGCCGTCGCCGGAGTGAAGCTGGTGTTCGGACTGTTAGGACACTCAGCCTCACTCACGGCCGACGGAGGTCATTCGTTCATCGACGGCGCCTCCAACATCGTCGGCCTGGTGGCGCTCTCGTTTGCCTCCGCGCCCGCCGACGCCGAGCATCCCTACGGCCACCGCAAACTCGAAGCGCTGGCCGGCATGGCGATCGGCGTCATGGTCGGCGTCACCGCGTTCGGCGTGGGTCAGATGGCGATCTCCTCGTTGGTGCAGGGCGTTCACCCCACCGTCTCCACCGAGATGCTGGTCGCCATGATCTTCACCCTGGTGGTGAACATCACCGTGACCACCATCGAGGGGCGGCTTGGCACCAGGCTCAAGAGCCAGATTCTCACCGCCGACGCCCAGCACACGCTCTCGGACGTCCTCGTCTCCCTCGCGGTGCTGGCCTCGCTCGGCCTGGTCAAGCTTGGCTGGCCCCAAGCCGACGGCATCGTGGCGCTTTTGGTGGTGGGCTTCATCGGGTTCGCCGCGTGGCGCATCTTGAAAGAAGCCGCGGACCGCCTGATCGACACCGCCCGCCTGGCGCCCAGCGACGTGGAGTTGGTGGGCAACGCGGTCAACGGCGTGGTGCGGGTGAGCGGCGTTCGCAGCCGCGGCATCGACAGCGCGATCTACCTCGACCTCACCGTGCATGTTTCGCCGGAGACACCGGTGTCGCAGGCGCACGACCTCGCGCACGACGTGGAGTCGGCCCTTCGCCACAAGTTCCCCGACATCGCCGACGTGGTCGTGCACATCGAGCCGCCGTAGCCCCACCGCTTCACTTCGGCGTGTTGTGCAGAATATCCAGGAAGAGGCCGTAGCCGGAGTCGCTCGGCCACTGCACCGAGGGCTCCACGGACGTGCCGTCGGTCCAGTTGTTGTAGCTGTACAAGAGGTGAAAGCGCGCGTTCGACGCGGCCCACGTGGTGGCGTTCGCCTTGAAGCGCCCCGCGTCGTGCTCCAGCGTCACCGACGTGTCGTTCCACTGATAGAACCCCGGGGAGAGCGACACCGAGTTGTCCACCACCTCGACCGCGTGGTTGGCGATGTACCCAAACCAATCCGCCGGCTGTCCTGCGCACGCAGTCGACGACACGACGCCGTTCCCTCGAAGGATGAGGTGAATTCCGGCTCCCGCGTCGCGCCACACGGGCACCCACTTGTCGGCCAGCGCGCAGGGCGCTGTCCCATACGGTGCGTCGACGAAGTAGGCGATGCCGGCGTCGAAGCGCAGCATGTTGGGTCGACTGCCGTAGGTCTGCGCCACGTAGAGGAACCCGGCCTTGATGTTGCCCGCGTCCGGAGCAGCGCCCCCCGATTCGGTGCGGTCGAGGATGGCCCAGCGGAAGGCAGCTTGCGGCCCCTTCGCCGTCTGATCGGTCGCGTCGAGCAGGTACGCGTCGCCGCCCTTCATCGGGCCGTACCAGGCGGAGAGCGCGGCATCGATCTTCGCGTACATCATCTCGTCCACCTGGCGCGTAATCGTCGCCGCATCGCGCGACACGTAGTACCCGGCCTGAGGCATGAACCTGGGCGGTTTGTCGACGAACTGCCCCATGCTGGTGCCGAAATACGCGTTGTAGAACTCGGCGAACCACAGCTTGCCGGAGGCACCTCCACCGCCACCGCCGCCCACACCGCCCGTGCCCCCGCCACCGCCGGTGCCACCAGCGCCGCCGCCACCGCCGCCGCTGCCACCGTCGGGCACGGCGCAGACCTGGGCGGCATTGCACCGAAAGCCCGCCCCACAGTCCGCGTCGCCCTCGCAGGCGTAGCCCAGGGGTGAACCGGAAAAAGGAACCAGGCACGCCCCCGCGCCGGCGACCACGAGCCCCCACCACGCGAACGCGCCGACCTGTCGCACGGGGCGCATCGCACTTCAGTGGCCGGTCAGCGTCAACAAACTCACACACAACGTCTGCGGTTTGTTCGAAGCATTCTGGGCGCGGCCTGCTTTAGAGTGCGGCCATGCTCGTCAAAGACTGCATGACCCGCAATCCGATCATTCTGAGCCCGTCAGATTCGCTTCGCACCGCGCGAGAGTTGATGGCCCAGAAGCACATTCGCCACCTTCCGGTCGTGGACGCCAAAGACGCCCTGGTCGGGCTTCTGACCGACCGCGACCTGCGCCGGCTCGAACTGTCACCGCTGGTCCCGGGCGCCAACGACGCCAATCACACCTTGATGGCCGAGACGCTGGTGGAGCGCGCGATGCTGAAGTCGCCCATCACCGTCACCTCGTCCATGCCGCTGCTCGACGCGGTGAGCATCATGCTGCAGAAGAAGTACGGCGCCCTGCCCGTCGTGGACGACGGCCACCTGGTGGGCGTGCTCTCGCAGATTGACTGTCTGCGCGTGCTGCACGAAGCCCTCTCGCGCGTGGCCCCGCACAAGTAGCCTCGGGACCACACCGACGTTCGTGACCAACTCCAGCCGAACGGCCGACGGAGCCGCACCCCGCGACACCTGGGTGGCCGTGGGCCTCGTCGCGGCGCTGGTGGCGGCGTTCTTCACCGAGGCCCTCTTCGGGCATCGCACCTTCTTCCTCCTCGACGTGCTGACCGAGGAGCTGCCGAACCACCACTGGCTCCACCGACACGGCTTCTCTCCCTGGAATCCCCTGCTGTTCGCGGGCCAGCCGTTTCTCGGCAACCCACAAGCGTACCCCTTCGACGTCCTGCACGTGTTGAGCCTCGCCTTCCCCGCGGTCTGGGGCTTCAACGCCTTCATCGTCAGCCACTACGCGGTGAGCGCGCTGGGCTGTCTTGGGTTTCTGCGCGCTCAACGGTGTTCCCTCGAAGCCGCCTGCTTCGGAGCCATCGCCTGGGCGCTGGGCGGGTTTCTGGTCTCGGCAGGGCACCTCCCCACCGTGCTCAACACCACCACCTGGCTCCCGTGGATGTTGTGGCTCTGGCCGCTCGCGGCGCAGCCTCACGCGCGCCCGCGCCATCGCGCCTTCGCCGCGCTGGCGACGGCCGCCTCCCTGCTGGGAGGCGAACCGCAGTTCTGGCTGATGAACGTCACGCTCTGCGGCGCGCTGGTGCTGGCGACACAACCCCATCGAGGGGGCGCGTTGCTGCGCATGGGAGAAGTCGTGGCGTTCTCTCTGGGGTTGGCCGCGATTCAGCTCGTCCCGTTCGCGGACTACCTGCAGCACTCCGATCGAACCGCCCCCTTCACCCTGGCCGACCAGGCGCGGTGGGCCCTCGCGCCCGGCACATTCTGGTCGCTGCTCGTCCCGCACCACTTTCCCTCGAGCGAACGCGCTTCGTTCGGCCTGGGCTTCTGGGAAGCGAACCTGCCGTACCTCCATTCCATCTACCCGGGCATCGGCGTCACGCTCCTGGCGGCAGGCGGCCTGGCCGTCCTGCGCGACGCCCGCTGGCGCTGGGCGCTGGTGTTCGTGTTTCTCGGTGCGTCCCTGGCCCCGGGCCCGTCGTCGCCGCTGTTCAGCTCAGCCTTCACCGTCTTCCCACCGATGGCCCGCTTCCGCTTTCCGGAGAAGTACTGGTTCCTCGCTGCGCTACCGCTTGTCCTGCTGGGCGCGGCCGCGTTCGACCGGGCGCTGGCGCAGATCAGCCAGCGTCGCATGCGACTCGCATTCGCCGTGAGCGCCACGGCGCTGCTGGGCTTCGGCCTCGCCTTTCCGCTCCTCGACGCGCCGACGACGGACGCCGCGGACAGCTTCGTCGCGACCCACCTCCCCGAGAGCCTGGCCCGGAGCCTGATGCTCCTCACCGTGGCCACCGGCGCGGCGGCCTGGCTCTCGCACCGCCGCCTCGTCGCCGCCGTGTGGATCGCCGCGCTGTCCGCGGACCTCTGGTTCTCGCACCGGCACGTCAACCCCACGCTCCCTTTGGAGGCGCTGGCGCAGACGCCCCCCGCCGCCCGCTGGCTTCTGGCGAACGCGCCCGACGCCCGGATTCTCACGCTCCAGTCGCGAACGCCCGAGGACCAGCACCTGTCCCGCGAGGAACCGCTGGAGAGGTTCTTCCTGCGCCAGCGGCTGCAGCTGGGCGCGCCCACCGCCCTGGAGTTCGGGCTCAACGACCTCTTCGCCGCGTACTCGCTCGCCCCCGCCGCGCGACAGGCGTGGATCAGCTCGTTCCAGAAGGACCCCGCTCTGGCGCTTCGTGAGGCCGGGGTGGACTACGTCGTCTCGCCCTACCCGTTCTCCGCGCCCGAGTTGGAGCGCGTCTTCGCCGAAGAGACGCCCGCCTTCGGCGCCTCGACCTACCTCTACCGGAACCTGGGTTCGCCCGGTCGTCTTCGGGTCGAGCCGGCAAGCCTGGGGCGCGTCACGGCGTTCGACCGCACCAACACCCGGCTCCACGTGGCGACCGAGAGTTCAGCGCCCGCCACCCTGGTCATCGCCGAAACGTTTCACCCCGGGTGGTCCGCCCGGGTCGACGGAGGGGACGTCGCGGTCCAACCAACCGGCGCCGGGTTCATGGCGCTCACGCTGCCCCCGGGCGTTCACCGGGTTGAACTGACCTTTCGTTCCCTCGCGCTCGAGGCCGGCGTGGGGCTCTCGCTCCTCGCGCTGGTGGCGCTGACGATTCGCACCTGGCTCAGCGAGCGCGCTCGCGAACCAACACCCGAATCGCTTCGAAGAAGTCCTTCGGCCTGATCTTCTTTCCGTCCGCGAAGTGGCGGGGCCGATAGGTAATGGGGAGCTCGGGAATCGGAATTCCGCGCAGCGCGACCTTGGCGGTGACTTCGGGACAGAACTCGAAGCGCTCGCACTTCAGGTCCAGCCCGGCGAGCAATTCGCGGCGGAACATCTTGTAGCAGGTGGGCTCGTCGGTCAGGTGCGTGCCGTACAGCACGTTGGTGATGAAGGTCAGGGTTCGACCGCCCACGTAGGCCGCGTACGACGAGTGGCGCCGGTTGTCCGGGTGGAGAAACCGCGAGCCGTAGATGACCTGCAGATTGTCGCGCTGCAGCGTCTCCAGCATCGGCTTCAAGTCGTTGGGGTCGTATTCGAGGTCGGCGTCCTGAACGACCACCACCTCGCCCGTGGCCGCGGTGAGCGCTGTCCTGATCGCCGCGCCCTTGCCCCGGTTCTTCTCGTGAAACAGGCGCTTCCAGGGCGTGTGGGGGAACAGCTGCTCCGGCAACCCACGCAGCAGCGCGGTGGTGCCGTCGGTGGACCCGTCGTCCACCACCACCAGCTCCTTCTCCACCTCGCCCAGCTGCACCGCGTCGAGCCGCTCCAGCAGCGCCTTCACCGTCGCCACTTCGTTGAACACCGGAACGAGGAAGGTCAGCTTCATCGGGAGAGCGGACCTTATGACCGAAACACCGCCCCGTCTCACGCCTTGAACCACCGCTAATCAACCATCCACTTCCCACTTGCCCTGCTTATTTGATTTTGATAATCAGAATCAAAATCGACCACCACAAGGAGCGCGCCCGTGACGACCACTTCGAAACTTCTCCTCCCGCGACTGGTGCTGCTGGCGTCGCTGCTGTTCGGCGCCTCCGTCGAAGCCAACGAGCGTCACTTCACCTTCGCGTACGAGTCGGCCGTGCTCCCCGCCGGGAGTCGTGAGCTTGAGCTGTGGTCGACCTGGCGGGTGAAGCGCGACGACTACTACTCGCGGTTCGACCTGCGAGCCGAGTTCGAAGTGGGCCTGACCGACAACCTGCAGACGTCGCTCTACCTGAACGCCAAGCACATCCTCGAGCCGGTGGCGGGATCGCTGGTAAACGAGTTCGCGTTCGACGGCGTGTCGTCGGAGTGGAAGTACAAGCTGCTGGACCCGGTGGCCGACGCGCTGGGGCTGGCGCTCTATGCCGAGCTCACCGGCGCGCCGGACGCGTTCGAGATCGAAGCCAAGGTGATTCTGGACAAGCGCCTGGGCGACGTGCTGCTGGCCGCCAATGTCGTCTTCGAGCAGGAGTGGGAGTTCGACGTGGCCAGCGTGGGGAGCGAGACGGTGCTCGAGGTGGATCTGGCGGCCACCTACTTCTTCACCGACGCGTTCTCGTGCGGGCTCGAAGTGCGCAACCACAACCTGTTCACGGGCTCGAATGGGTTTGAGAGCTCTTCGCTCTTCGCCGGCCCGGTCCTCGCCTACTCCACGAAGAACTTCTGGGTCGCGCTCTCGGTCCTGCCGCAGCTGCCGGCGCTGAAGACGACCAGCACCAACTCGTTGCTGGTGCTGGACGAGCACGAAAAAGTAAACGCACGTCTGCTCTTCTCGTTCCACCTCTGATGCCCATGCGCCTCTGTCTCGCCACCTTCGTTTGGGCGGCCGCCCTCGCCGGGTGCGCCACCCTGCCCCACCCGGGGCCCCTCGACGCCGAGCGCGCGGTGCGACGCTGGCCCGAGGTGACGTTGGCGACGCTGCAAGCCGGCCGGAAGATGTACGTGGCCAAGTGCTCGGGGTGCCACTCACTCCGCTCGCCCAGCAGTAAGCCGGCAGACACGTGGCCTTCGGCCCTGGATGAGATGGAACAAGACGGCGATCTCACGCTCACGCGCAGCGAGCGCCTGCTGATTGAGCAGTTCCTCGTGACCATGAGTGAGGCCCCGCTGGCGACCGCGCAACGCGCCCCGTAGGCCCGCCCACGGACCAGCACCCGATTTCCAGGAACGCGATGGGCGTGAAATCCACCGGAGCCTGCTAAGAACGCGGCGTGAGTTTCTGGGACAAGCTGAAACCCGTCGTGCAGGAGCCTGCCCCCACCCGCGCCGCGTTGGGTCCCGAAGGTCGCAGCCTGTTGCTTGAGTGGGGCGACAGCGCGCCGACCGAGATTCCAGCGCGGGCGCTTCGCCAGGCCTGTCCCTGCGCTGGCTGTGTCGATGAGACCACCGGCAAGCGAACGCTGGACGTGAACTCAGTCCCAGTCGACATGCGCATCACGGCCTTCTCCACGGTCGGCAACTACGCGCTCTCGTTCGTGTTCGCCGATTCGCACAGCACCGGCATCTTCCGGTTCGGCTACCTGGACGAGGTCGCGCGGGCGGCCCCGCGATGACCGACAGCAAGAAGCCACACCCCGGGCGGCTCGGGCCCCATCCGCAGCTGGGCTCCTCGTCGGCGCCGCTGGGTTCCGAGGCCGTGCCGGACACCGCCGAGTTCATGAAAGGGCGGCCCACGCTCGACTCGCACGGCCGGATCTCAGGGGTCGTTCCCCGCGTGGAGTCACCCGACGCGCCGGTGCCCTTGAACGCGCCGTTGGATGAGCCGCTGGAGCTGGCGGAGCGCGAGGCGCCCAGAGTCGAACCGCGCATCGAGAAATTCCGAGACGACGAGCCGCTCCCCTATCGCGGGATGCGCTGGTGGGCCGCGGGCATCACCGCGCTGTGCGTCGGCCTGGGCGCGCTGACGATGCTGCTCGGACCGACCGTGGTGGGAGTCGATCGCGCGGCGCCGGGTCAGGTGCTGTTCATGTCCACACCGCTGGGCGCGGCGGTCCGCATCGAAGCGCACGAGATCGGCAGTACCCCGGTGGCGGTGGACAACCGGTGGAAGGGGCCCACCGGCTTCGACATGAGCCTGCCCGGGTACATCACTGCCGTGGGCTCGTTCCAGGGTGGGGAGACGGCCACCCTGCACATGGAGTTGGTGAAGTTGGGAGCCGCGGGGGCGGCGTCGGTCATCGACGGCGGGGTTGCCCCGACCGACTCGCCCGACGCGTCACTTGATGACGCGAAGGTGCGACCGTGACGGCGCGGGGCTGACCTCGGGCGCCTTCTCGTCCGCGACTTCGGTGGCGGGCGCGTTGTCGACCACCTTGCGGAGCTTCGGTTTCGCCTTCTTCTTCTCCGGCGCTGACGCCGATTCCGTCGCGGCGGCGCCGGCTTCGGTCAATGTGCCCAGCAGCTCTTTGGGGAAGTCATCCGGAAAACTGAAGAGGTCGTTGGTCCGGTGGTTGAACACCGCCCAGATGGCGCTCCAGGGAATGCCGCACGCGAACGGCTGCCCCGAGAACGACAGCGTCTCCCGCACGCCCCACTCGTTCACGGTGAGATCCTGCGGCTGAAAGCGCAGGCTCAAGTTCAGGCGGAGGTTGAATTCGCTCTTGAGCGAATCCGGCACCAACACCCCGGGCCGTCGGGCATCGAGCAGAATCATCGTCAGCCCGTCATCCAGAGCGCGAAGGAGCACCTTCTTCTTCTCTTCGTGGCTGATCTCGCTCAACGCCGCCTCATCTCTTTGTCCATCTCCCGCCGCGTCTCGCGTTCTTTGATGGTGTGCCGCCGGTCCTGGTGCGTCTTGCCGGTGCAGAGGGCCAGCTTCACCTTCGCCCGACCGTTCTTGAAGTAGAGCTCCAGAGGAATAATGGCATAGCCCCGCTCGCGCACCTTCGTCGACCACTTGTCGATTTCGTTCCGGTGCAGGAGCAGCTTGCGCTGCCGGAGCGGGAGGTGCCCGAACGCCTGCGCGGCCTTGTAGGGGCCGATGTGGGCGTTCATCAGAAAGAGCTCTGACTTGAGCGGCAGGGCGTAGGCGTCGTTCAGATGAGCTTCGCCTTCACGCAGCGCTTTGACTTCACTCCCCATCAACTCCAGCCCGGCCTCCACCGTGTCTTCGACGGTGTAGTCGAACTTGGCGCGGCGGTTCTCGCACACGAGTTGGACCTGATGCTCGAGCTTGGGCTTGGGCGGCGCCACGCGGTGCTCTTAGCTCACCCGACCGGCACGTTGTCGATGAGGCGCGTCTTCCCTACGAACGCGGCCACCAGCAGCCGCGCCGGCACGCTTGGCTGAACGGCGCGCAGAGGCTCCAGGGTGATCGCGTGCACCAGGGCGATCTCGTCTTCCTTTGCCTGCACCTCGGCCAGCGCCTGGCGCACCACCTGGACGAGCGCGTCGGCTGCGACGGGCCCCCGGGAAGCGAGCGCCTGCGCGGCGAACAAACCGCGCGACAGCGCGCGCGCCGCGGTGCGCTCATCGGCGTTGAGGTACGAATTGCGCGAGCTCATGGCGAGGCCGTCAGGCTCCCGAACGGTGGGGATACCGACGATCTCCACGCCCAGATTCAGATCACGCGTGAGGGCCCGCACCACCTGGAGCTGCTGGAAGTCCTTCTCTCCGAAGAGCGCGACGTGGGGCCGGACGATGCCGAACAGTTTGGCCACCACGGTAGCGACGCCTGAGAAGTGCCCCGGGCGCCGGGCGCCATCGAGGCCGTGCGCGACGGGCCCCGCGTCGATCGACGCCCCGAACCCGGGCGGGTACATCTCGGCCGCGCTGGGGGCGAACACCGCGGTGACGCCCTCCCGCTCGCATCGGGTCACGTCGCCCGCTTCGTCGCGGGGGTAGCTGGCGAGATCTTCTTTGGGTCCGAACTGGGTCGGGTTCACGAAGATTGAAACCACCACCACGTCGGCCCGGGCCTTCGCCTCGCGCATCAACGTGGCGTGGCCTTCGTGGAGAAACCCCATGGTCGGGACGAGCGCCACGCGCGATCCGCGCTTCACCAGCGGGTCCAACAGCGCGCGGGTGTCGGCGACCGTCCGAACAACCGACAACGACATCAGACGGGAACTCCGTACGTCTTGTCTTCGCGGTTGGCCGCGTCGACCGGCTCGTCATTGGAGGACACGAGCCGGATGGTGGTGGAGCGGAAGGAGTGCTCTTCGTCGGGAAACGCGCCCGAGCGCACCTCGCCGAAGAACGCGCGGGCGGCCGCGTTCACGCCGGTGTTGAGGTCGGCGTAGTGCTTGACGAACTTCGGCTTGAAGTGCGGGTTCAGCCCGAGGAGGTCGTAGCAAACGAGCACCTGGCCATCGCAGTGCTTGCCCGCGCCGATGCCAATGGTGGGAATGGAGAGCCGGGCGGTGATCTGCCGCGCCAGCTCGAGCGGGACACCTTCCAGCACGATGGCGTAGGCGCCGGCTTCTTCCAGCGCCACCGCGTCGTCCAGCAGCCGGCGGGCGGTCTCGTCGTCGCGCCCCTGCACCACGTACCCGCCCATCTTGTGAACCGACTGCGGCGTGAGGCCGATATGGCCCATGACCGGAATACCGGCGCGAACGATGTGTCGAACGGCGTCGCAGAAATCGCGGCCGCCCTCCAGCTTCACGCTGCCCACGCCGCCTTCGGCGACCAGCCGACCGGCGTTCTTGACCGCGTCGTCGATGGACGCCTGGTAGCTCATGAACGGGAGGTCGCCCACCACGTGGGCCGTCTTGGCGCCGCGCGAGACAGCGCGGCAGTGGTAGACCATCTGGTCCATCGTCACGGGCAGGGTCGAGTCGTTTCCCTGCACGACCATGCCGAGCGAGTCGCCCACCAGGAGCACGTCGGCTCCGGCTTCATCGAGGATGCGGGCGAAGGTGGCGTCGTAGGCGGTGACCATGCAGATCTTCTCGCCACGCGACTTCTGCTTCTTCAACGTATGGATGGTGACCTTGTTCACGG
>CAZFXD010000163.1:6167-11348 GCA_964522795.1 uncultured Myxococcaceae bacterium | reverse complement strand
GAGTCTTCAGAACGCGAGGCGCGAGCCGCCGAGGCCCTGGCCGCCGCGGAGGCCGCGCGCGCCAAAGAGGTGGCCGCGCTCCAGGAAGCCCATGCGGCGGTTCAGCAGCAGCTGCGCGAAGGCCACGAAGCGGCCGTGGCGGCGCTGAGCGCCCGTCATGCCGAGGCGCTGGAGGCGCTGAAGAGCGATCGCAATTCAACCGCCAGCGAGCTGGAGAAGGTGCAGGCCACGCTCCGCGAGCGAATCGCCGCCCTTGAGACCGAGCTCGATTCGGCCCGGCAACGCGAACAGTCCGGCGCCACGTCGCGCGAAGAGCTGCAGCGGCAGCGCGATGCGAGCGAACAGGCGCGCGCGTCTATTGAGGCGCAGCTGGTCGAGGCGAACGCGGCCAACGAACGCGCCACCGGTGAGGCGGGGCGCGCGCGGGAAGAAATGGCCGCCCGCCTCGACGAGGCGGAGAGCCGCGCCCAATCGGCACAGGCGCAGGCGGCGCGGGCGACCGAAGAACTGGCAGCCGCGCAGGCGCGCTTGCAGGCGCTGGAAGATTCGCGCGCCGACGCGGGCGAGCGCCTGGCGCAGCTCGACGAAGAGCGCGGCGCCCTCAATGAGGCGCTGCGGGTGGCGCGCGCGGGCCAGGAGCGGGCCGACGCGCGGGTGGGTGAGCTGGAGCGCGACCTTCGAGCGGCGCAAACGGCCCACGACGAAGAACGGGCCACGCTCACCTCGCGCATCGAGGCGCTGGAGAGCCACCGGCAAGACGCCATCGACGAGCGGGAGCGCGCCCTGGCCGAACGCGAAGAGACGGAGCGGGCGCTCCGCGCCGAGGTGAGCGCCGCGCAGGAAAGAGTCAGCGCCGTGGAAGCGGCGCAGGCCGCTCGCGAGACCGAGGTGGCGGCCATCGTGGAGCGGGAGCAGGCGCGGGGGGCCGAGCTCGCGGCGGAGACCGAGCGCGCCAGGGCCGCCGCCGAGAAGGCCGCGTCCGAGGCCCGCGGGCACCAGGCCCAGAAGGCGCGCATTCAGGAAGATCTGGAGCGGATTCGCCGGGAGATGACCGCGCTGCGCATCTCCGGGGGCAGCCCGGCCGACGTGGAGGCCGCGGCTCGCGTTCGCGCCAACCTCGAAGCCGAGGTGACAAAACTCAAGGCGGCGCTCGCGCAGGCCGAGGCGCGCGCGGGGGCGGGCGCTGCGGCGCCAGCGCCCGTGGCCAACTTCAACGCCTCGGAGTTGGTGGAGCTGCGCGTGAAGTACCGCGAGGCCAGAGACGAAGTCGAAGCGCTCAAGCGCGCCATTCCCGGCGGTGCTTCTCCCAGCGCCGTGGTCGAGGAGCTGGAGCGCGTGAAGGGCGACAAGGTGGAGGTGTTGCGCGCGCTCGACGCTTCCACCCAGGAGGTCGACCGCCTGGAGGCCGTGCGCAGCGAGCTGACTCAGAAGGTGGAGGAGCTGAAGGGGCAGGTGGCGAAGCGGGATCAAGAGGTGGTGACGCTGAAGCGGTGGATCAAGGCGCATGAAGCCGAGATCAGCCAGGTGAAGCAGAAGCCCGCAGCCCCGAAGGCGCCCGTGCCGCCCCGTCCCTCGGCGCTCAAGCCCATGCCTGGGCCCCCGGCTTCGGTCACGCCCATCTCCCGCCGCCCCAGCGCGACAGACCTCCCGTCGGCCGCGCCCACCGTTCCACCGCCCCCGCCTCGGGAAGAGGAGTGGGAAGACCTGTTCGTGGACGACGAAGAGGGCGCCAAGAAGCCCTGAGCCGTTTTCGCGTGGCGCCAATCGTGTAGAACCGGCGCGTGCGACGAATCGCGGTGATCGCAGCGGTGGGGCTGGCGTGCCTTGCGCTGATCTGGCTGGCCCGCCGCGGGCCGTCGAACGCCGAGCCGCTGGAGAGCTCCGCGGGGCCCGAGGGCACGCACGTCGATGCGGGCGCGCCGCCTCGCGCGTCGATGGGCGCCTACGCCGGGTCGGTGATGGGCCGGGTGCTCGCCGCCGGGCAGCCCGTGCCCGAGGCCCAGGTCTGGCTCTCCGGCGTCTTCGAAGCCTCGACCCGCACCGATGGGCAGGGCGCGTTCAGGCTCGACGAGGTCCTGCCGGGCGAGATCTACCTGCGGGCCTTCGCGGGCGATCAGAGCAGCGCCCTGATCGGGCCGATTCTGGTCACCCCCGGGGCGACCTCCTCCGTGGAGCTGACGCTCGCGCCGTCACGGGCGCTGCGCGGCCGCGTGGTGGAGGCCGACACCCGGGCGCCCATCGTGGGGGCCGGCGTCCTGCTGAGCGGCGCCACCACGCGTACCGATGAGAAGGGACGCTTCGAGCTCTCCCCGTGCCCGGCGGGCGCCTTGCTCCTCACGGTCACCGCGGCGGGCTTCGTGGGGCGAACAGAGTGGGTGCACGTGGCTGAGGATGCCCCCGCGGTCGACCTGGAGTTGACGCTCGGCCGCGGCGTCAACGTCAGGGGCGTGGTGCGGGGAATTGACGCGGCCGCCTTGACCAACGTGTGGGCCGAGGCGGTTGACGCGTTGGCTGCGTTGCCCCGGTGCGGCCCGGTTCGGGCGGACCCTGACGGCGGGTTTGCCATGGCCTGCGCCCCGGGGACGTTCCAGCTCGCCGCCGGCAACGCGGTGGTGTCCAAAGCGCTGGGCCCGATCGTCACCCTCTCGCCCGGAGCGGACCGTGACGGCGTGGTGATCGATCTCTCCGACACCGATGGGGTGACCGGGGTGGCGCGGCTCGATGGCCAGCCGGTGGCGGGCCTCACCATCACCATTCTCGACGCCGCGACCGAACGGTTCGCTGCGCAGGTCACCACGGGCCCCGACGGTCGGTTCCGCTCGGCCCGGTTGGCGTTCGGGACGTACGTGGTGGCCGCTTCGCGCGAGGGTCGCGTGCTGTCGGCGGGGCCTTTCGAGCACGCGCCGGGGCGATCTGACTGGTCCGTCGAGTTCGTGGCCGGCCTGCGCGTGGCGGGTCGGGTAGAGCCGCCCGTGGTGGGCACCGTGGTCACGGTGAAGTCGCGCCAGACGTCGGCCCAGGTGCGGGTGACCGAGACCACGGGCGCGTTCGCTTTCACGGGGCTGGTGCCCGGTGACGTGGCGCTCGAAGCCAACGGGCCCGGCGGGTGGGCCCGCGGCGTGGCCCCGGCGGGGAGCGCCGACGTCGTGCTGCGGCTCTCCAGCGCGCGCATCATCGTGTACGCGAGCGATGACTCCGGTGGGCCGATGAGCGAGTTCACCGCGGCCGCGTCTGGGCCGATGGGCGTGGCGCCCATTCGCGAGCGCACCGTCGGGCCCCGGGCCTCGGTCGAGCTCCACGTCGCTCCAGGCGCCTGGACGGTCCGTGGGACGGCCGAGGGGTTCGCCGAGACCGACCCGGTGCCGGTGACGGTGGGTGACGGCGCCGCGTCAGTCCACCTGCAGTTCGCTCGGGGCCGGGCCTACTCCGGCACGGTCCGCGCCGAAGCCGGCGGGGCGCCCGTGGCGGGGGCCGAGGTCACCGCGTTCTCCATGCGCAGTCGCGGCGCCAGCCGGCGCGTGCAGCGCGTGACGGACGCGGCCGGTCGCTTCACCCTCACGGCGTTCCCGGAGGATTTTCTCTTTGTCAGATCAGGGACGATGCTGGCCCGAGGACAGGTGCGGGCGTTTCCGGTGGACGGCCGAGGCGAGCTCGATGTTCGTTTGACGCAGCCGCCCCGCGCCGCGCCGGGCTTCGACCCGCAGGCGCCCTACGACGGGGTGGGCATGGTGCTCGAAGACGCGAAGGGAAAGATCCGCGTGCAGAGCGTGTTTCCCGGCAGCCCGGCTGAAGAGGTGGGCGTGGCGCCAGGCGACGTGATCGTGGCGATCGACGGCGCGCCGTCGCCACCTCCGGTCGACGCGGTGGCGAAGCGGATCCTCGGCCCCCGCGGCAGCGTGGTGGTGATCGAGTTCGAGCGGGGCGCCGAACGACGGGTGCTGGCGGTGCGCCGGCGCACGGTTCGTCCCTAGGCGGCGTTCGCCCCGAGAGGGTCCTGGCGTCGGCGATGGGTGCTTCGTCGAGGCCGTGGCGTCAGCGCGCGGTGTCGGGCACGGCGACGGCCACGGGCACTTTGGGCTCCGTGCCCGCGTCTTCACGCGGCGCGTCGGGCGAGGGCGTGCCGCCTGGCGCCGGCGTCGAACGCTCCGGCTCGGTCGGCAGGGTGGGCAGGCGAATCATGAACGTGGTGCCGTCGCCCGGCTTGCTCTGAACCGAGATCGACCCGCCGTGGTTCTTCACGATGCGCTGGCAGATGGCGAGGCCCAGCCCGGTGCCCTTCTGCTTGGTGGTGAAGAAGGGCACGAAGATGTTGAGCTGCTGGTCGGTCGGAATGCCCGGCCCGTCGTCGGTCACCAGAATCTCGATGCTGTCGGCGGAGCGGAACTCGTTGAACCGCTCCATCGGCCGCGTGCGAATGGTGATCACGCCCGGCTTCTCACCCAGCGCCTGCACCGCGTTCTGCACCAGGTTGAGCAACACCTGCTTGAGCTGCTCGGCGTCGCCGTCGACGCGGGGCAACGCGTCGTTGAGCTCCGTCTTCAGCGTCACGTTGGGGGGCACGCCGTTCTGAATCAGCCGCACCGTTCGGGTGACCACTTCGCTGACGTCGGTCGGGCCGAAGTTCTGTTTCAGCGGGCGCGCGTAGTCGAGGAATTCAGTCACCACGCCGTTCAACCGATTCACTTCTTCGACGATCACCTCGATGAACTCGGCGTCGTCCTTGGGGAGCTGTTTGGGGTCGAGGCACTGCGCCGCGCCCTTGATCGCGCCCAGCGGATTTCGAATCTCGTGCGCCAGACCTGCCGCCATTTCACCCAGGGCCGCCAGGCGATCTCGCTCTCGCATGCGCTCGTACAGCTTGGAGTTCTCCACCACCGTGGCCAGCCGTTCGGCCAGCTCGAGAATGAGCGCGATTTCGTCCGAGGCGAACGCTTCGGGCATCCGCTCGTCCCACAGGTTGAGAAAGCCGATCACCCGGTCGTTGCCCACCAGCGGCGCGGTGATGCCGGCCTTCATCTGCTGCATGGCGTTCTTGACGTCGGTCAGCCGCTTGATCTCCCGGAAGTCCGACCCGGTGGCGTAGTAGTCCGGACTGTCCTTGAACGTCTGGATGGTGAGGACGTGGGTGTCGCCCTTCTTCGCCTTGGTCGGGGGGCCGTATTTGCGGGCGCCCATCACCAG
>CAZFXD010000163.1:0-6157 GCA_964522795.1 uncultured Myxococcaceae bacterium | reverse complement strand
TCTTGACGTCGGTCAGCCGCTTGATCTCGTCTCGCGGCCGCTTCCCGTCATGCGGGGTGCGGCGCAGCTCGGCGATGCGGCGCTCCACCGTCTCCAACAGCTGCGCCTTCTCGGAGCGGCCGAGCAGCCCCCGGGCCGTCCCCAGATCGATGAAGAGCGCCGGCTGAGGCCCGCGGGCGTCGAACAAGCGGAACCCCGGACGATCTTCCGCCAACAGGTAGATGGAGGTGTGCGTGACGCGGCGGGTTTCGTTGAGCCCGTCCAGCACCACCGTGGCCAGCTGGCCCACGTCGATCACCCCCGCGGTCCGGTCGAGAATGGTGCCCACCGCGGCCAGAAAGTCTGATCGCTCGCGGAAGAACGCCGCCACCACGCGCTCGTCGACCTTCACCCGCAGCGGTTCGAACAGGATCAGCATCACCAGGGCCGCCACGCTGGTGTTGAAGATGTAGAGGCCCAGGTTGTCGCCCACCCACGCGGTGAGCAACACGAACAGCAGCGCCAGAATGACCGCCAGCGCGGCCTGGGAGATGGCCTTGCCGAACAGCTCGTGGAGGTCCATCAGGCGCAGGCGGAGCAGCGTCTGCGAGAGGAAGAAGAGGTACAGCGTGGTCACCACCGGGCCCAGAGCGCCCGGCGCCGGCGCGCCGAAGCGGCCGAGCAAGTCAATCGCCACGAAGACCAGCGCCAGCCCTCCGCCCACCGCGAGGTAGGCGAGGCGCGCCTTGTCGATGCGGCTCTCGCTCTTGCGCATGCGCATGATCACGAGCCAGACCGAGACCGACGCGGCCGCCAGCGACACCACGCCGACGGCGATGCGCCAGTTGGTGATGTCGCCCAGGGGCGAGACCGCCACCGCGAATCCCAGGGTCACGGCGGAGATGACCGCTGGTCGACCCCAGCGGGCCGCCCGGGGACTGAAGGAGAGAAACTCCAGGAAGAACCCCAGCGCCGCCGAAGGAATGAGCGCCCCCAGGAGCAGGGCGATGCCCATCACCACGCGCGGCACGCCGAACGCCTGCCCCTCGCTCCACGGCCAGAGCGCTTCAAAGAAGCGCACCAGATTGAAAGCACCGATCGAAATGGCGAGGAGCGCGTATCGTGAGTGCACGCGAGCCCGTTGGTCGCGCAACAACATGGACACGCCGAGCGCCAGCCCTACGATGGCCGCCAACAGCGAGCTTTGTGAGCGAATGTCCATTCGGGAGGTTTCCTATTCTAGTCCGTTGACCGGCCGTAGCGCCTTTCGCGTCGCGGCGCGTCTGGGGCTCCTGGTGTTGTTCGGGGCGGGGCTCTCGGGCGTTCGGGTGCTGGAGCAGCCGCTGGAGGAAGAAGGCGAGCCCGACCCGGAGTACGTCGAGCTGCCCAACCCCGCGTTCCCCAGCCCGTTGGTCCATGCGGTCTCCATCGATCGCGGGCCTCTCATCTCCAAAGAGGACTTCGCCGGCTACTTCGAGAAGGGTCCGGCGCTGGAGGCGCGGCGAGCCTTCTTCGAGGGCCGCTACCAGGAGGCGGCGGCCAGATGGCCCGCGGACGATCGCCCGCAGGTGGCCTTCATGCGGGCGCTCACGGCGCTCAAGCTGTCTGACTTCTCCACCGCCGCCAAGGGCTTCGAAGCGCTGGCGCCGCGCTACCCGGTGATGGTCGATCGCTGTTGGTTCTTCGCCGGCCAGGCCGCGGAAGGCGCGAATGACTTCGCCAGCGCCGAGCGCGCCTACGCGCGCGTGCCGGCGTGGTCGCGGCTGGGCGTCGATGCCACGCTGGGGCTGGGGCGCGTGGCCCGCGCCCGCAAGCAGTGGGATCGGGTGGGGGCCGTCCTTCAGGCCATCGCCGCCAAGCCGGCGCCTCCGTGGGGCCGCGACGCCGCCGCCGAAGCGCTCACCATCCTGGCCGACGCCGCCGCGGACCACGGTGACGCCCGGGGTGAGAAAGACGCGCTCACCCGCATCGTTGCGCTGCACGCGCTCTCGCTGCAGGCCCGCGCAGCGGAGCAACGCCTGGGCGATCTGTCGGCCCTGTCGGTCGAGTGGAAGATTCAGCGCGCCGAGACGCTGCTGGAGGCCCACCACAACGACGAGGCCCTGCGCCTGCTGTCCACCGTGCTGCCGGGGCTCGCGTTGCCCAGCCCCTGGGCCTGTCGGGCCCACCTCGCGAACGGGAAGGGGCTGCGGAAGACCCGCAAGCACGCGCAGGCGATTCTGGCGCTGACGCCGGTGGCCCGGCAGTGCACCGAGACCGACATTCGCGCCAAGGCGCTCTACACCCTGGGGTTCTCGCAGTCGGTGGTGGTGCCTGAGCAGGCCATCGCCACCTACGACGAGCTGGTGCAAAGCCTGCCCGCGCACCCGTTCGCCGATGATGCGCTCCTCTCCAGCTTTGAAGCGCTGATGAAGCTGGGGCGGGAAGGGGAAGCAAGAAGCCGGCTGGCGCAGATTCGCGAGCGCTACCCCGACGGCGATGCGGTCGCGGAGGCCATGTTTCGCACCTTCTGGCTGGCCTGGCGCGCCCGGGCCCACGACGCGGCGCTCAAAGCGGCTGAGGACATTGAGCGGCGCTTCCTCGCGTCTGAAGACAGCTACGAGCTGGAGCGCGCCTCGTACTGGAAGGCCCGCGTGCTGGAGGCGCAGGGGAAGAAGGACGCCGCCGTGGCCCTCTGGAGCGCCCTCGCGGTGGACCACCACGCCTCGTTCTACGGCCTGTCGGCGCGCCAGCGGCTGATCGCGGTGGCGCCGGCGGTGGCGGCGGCGCTGGAGAAGAAGATTCTTCCCCCGGAGAAGCGCAAAGACGTGCTGCCGCTCTACGCCGGGCCGCTGGGCAAGGACCCGCTCTTCAAGACCTCGCTGGAGTTGATCCGGCTTGGATTCCGGGTGGAGGTGCCGCTGGAGGTGCTGGCCATCGACCGCACCGGGCTCACCACCGAGGGCATTCGCCTGCTGGTGATGGTGCTCAGCTACTCGGAGGATCAGCGCGCGGCGCACGGCCTCGCGCGGCTGTGGCTCCGACGCGATCTGTCCGGGCGCATCACCGAAGAGACGCGCGCCCTGTGGGAGATCGCGTACCCGCCCGCTTTTCGCGACCTGGTGGAGAAGGCCGCCGCGTCCACGAGGGGGCTCGACCCCGACCTGCTCCAGGCGCTGATGCGCGAAGAGAGCGCGCTCGACCCCAACGCCCGCTCGTGGGCCGGCGCCCTGGGGCTCACCCAGCTGATGCCGTCCACCGCCGCCATGGTCGCCGCCGAGCTGAAGATGAAGCGGCCCAGCACCGCGCAGATCATGGATCCGGCCACCAACCTGAGACTCGGGGCCACCTACCTGTCCGGGCTGGTTCGCCGCTTCAACGGCGCCCTCCATTCGGCCGTGGGCAGCTACAACGCCGGCCCCGGGGCGATCACCCGCTGGTGGAGCGCTCGCCCCGACGCCCCCGTCGACGAGTGGGTGGAGGAAATTCCGCTCACCGAGACACGCGGTTACGTCAAACGCGTCCTACGTACGTACAACACCTACAAGCTGCTGCGCGGTGGCGTGGTGGGCGAGTTCTCGAAGACTCCGTAGGAATTTCGAGCCCCGAGGGCCGGAATTTCGACCTCTTCCGGGGGCGCGCTACACTTCGACACAGCGTGCAACAGCCATGAGCGATTCACAGAACCTCAACCAACGCCTCGCCGCGCTGCCCAAGATCGATGAGCTCTTCGAGTGGGCCCCTGCGCGCGCGCTGGTGGAACGTGAGCCGCGTTCAAAAATGCTGGAGGCCTTTCGCATCGCCGTCACCAACGTTCGGGCCCGGTGGCGCGCTGGCGACACCACGCCGTTCTCCCTCGACGACGTGGAAGCGGCGATGGCCTCCTTGTCCACGCCGCGGCTGCGTCCGGTGATCAACGCGACGGGCGTGGTGCTGCACACCAACCTCGGCCGCGCCCCGCTGGCTGCGCGTGCGGTGGAGCGGTTGGCCGCCACGGCCGGCGGCTACCTCAACCTTGAGTTTGATCTGGACGAAGGGGAGCGCGGCGACCGCAGTGACTCGGTTCGTCACCACCTCACGGCCCTCACCGGCGCGCAAGACGCGCTGGTGGTGAACAACTGCGCGGGGGCGGTGCTCCTCGCGCTCTCCGCCGTGGCCAAAGGCCGGGAGGCGGTGGTCTCTCGCGGAGAGTTGGTGGAGATCGGCGGCGCGTTCCGCATTCCCGAGGTGATGGAGGCGTCGGGCGCGAAGTTGAAAGAGGTCGGCACCACCAATCGAACTCGGGCGAGCGACTACGCCGCGGCCATCTCGGAACAGACGGGCGCGTTGCTCAAGGTTCATCGCTCCAACTTCGCCATCGTGGGCTTCACCGAGGAGGCGTCGGTGAAGGAGCTGGCCGCGGTGGCGCGGGCGAAGAACATTCCGCTCATGGTCGACCTGGGGTCGGGCGCCCTGACGCCGGTCGCCGTCGAAGGCGTGACCCAGGAACCGACCGTGCGCGAGCACGTGTCCGCGGGGGCGCACGTGGTCATGTTCTCCGGCGACAAGCTCCTCGGCGGCCCCCAGTCGGGAATTCTGGTGGGCGACGCTGCGTTGATCGAACGCATTCGCAAGCACCCGCTGGCGCGAGCCGTTCGCGCCGACAAGCTGACCCTGCTGGCGCTGGAGGCGACGCTGGAGCTCTACCGCAATGGCCGCGACGCCGAGATCCCCGCGCGGGCGATGATGCAGCAGACCCCCGAGCAGCTGCGCCGGCGCGCCGAAAAGCTGCAGGTGCTGCTCGGCCAGGCGGCGGTCCGATCGGAGCTGATTGCGGTTGAGTCTCGCGTGGGCGGAGGCGCCATGCCGCTCGCCGGGCTCTCCTCGTGGGCGGTGGCGGTGATTCCCCGGGACGCCGACGGGTTCTGCCAGCGCCTGCGCACGGGAGAGCCCGCGGTGGCCGCCCGGCTGCGCGATGGGGTGGTCTATTTCGATGTGCGTTGCCTGGAAGACGCCGCGCTGGAGTCACTGTCGGGGGCCGTGGCCGCGGCTTCGAACGAGGGGGGCCCATGATGCTGAACTCAGCCGTGTTGGTTCTGAATCGGAACTATCAACCCATCCACATCACCAACGTACGCCGCGCCTTCTCGCTGCTCTATCAGGGCGTGGCGCGGGCCATCGACGAGCAATACCGGCTCTATGACTTCGAGAGCTGGGCCGCGCTCTCGGCGGAGAACGACGGGGGCATCGCCACGGTGTCCCGCTCCTTCCGCGTTCCCCGGGTGGTGGTGCTCCAGGCCTACGAGAAGATTCCCACCATGCGCGTTCGGTTCTCGCGCGTGAACATCTACGCCCGCGACAAAGACACCTGTCAGTACTGCGGCGAGCAATTGCCGAGGAGCGAGCTGAACCTCGACCACGTGGTCCCGCGCTCTCAAGGGGGCCGCACCTCGTGGGAGAACGTGGTGTGCAGCTGCATCGAGTGCAACCTGCAGAAAGGTGGCCGGACCCCGGAGCAGGCCAACATGCGCTTGCTGCAGAAGCCGGTGCGACCGAAGTGGACCCCCATGTTCCGCGGGGCGCTCAAGAAACAGACCTATCGCGAATGGCTGCCGTTCCTCTCCCTCAAAGAGGCGGCCTACTGGAACGTTGAGTTGAAGGACGAGTGAACATGAACGCACTTGAATCCGTGGCCGCGCTGGACCAAACGGCACCTGCCGCACCGCCAGCGCCCCTGCTGACGGAAGGCGCCCTTGAGATGCCCGCCTTAAACGTCATCGACTTTCCCAAACCGAGAAGGCGCCGCGCGGCCGTGAAGGCGCGGGCTCGCCGCATCATCGCGGTGGGTGGAGGGAAGGGCGGCGTGGGGAAGTCGCTGGTCTCGGCCAACCTGTCAATCGCCCTGGCCCAGCGCGGCGCGCGCGTGGTGGTGGTGGACGCGGATCTCGGCGGGGCGAACCTGCACACCTGCCTTGGCGTGCCCCAGCCTGCGGTCTCGCTGTCTGACTTCGTCGAGCACCGGAAAGAGACGATCGAGGAAGTGCTGGTCGACACCGGCGTCGAGCGCCTCCAGATGATCTCGGGCGCGTACGACATGCTGAACGCGGCCAACACCCAGCAGGGCAAGCGCATGCGGCTCATTCGGCACCTGCGCTCACTCGACGCTGGTTTATATGTTGCTGCCAATTATCAGGATGCGTTATTTGTAAGATTAGAAGGC
>CAZFXD010000162.1:0-11378 GCA_964522795.1 uncultured Myxococcaceae bacterium | reverse complement strand
CGCCCGACAGGGAGATGCCGCGGGGAAACTCGCCGCTCTCGAGGGTCCACGCGTAGGGGGCGAGGCCACCGGTCGCCGCGAGCTGAACCTCGTAGGGGGCGCCCTGAGTGGCGGGGGGCAGTCGGGTCGAAGCCACCGCCAGCGGTGCCGACGGGGCGAGCACCCGCAAGCTGAGGACCGTGGTGTTGGTCTCGGCCCCGGCGGTGAGGTTGATGGCCACCGGGAAAGTGCCTCGAACCGTCGGCGTTCCACTCAACACGCCATCGGACGAGAGACTCAGGCCCGCAGGCAGCGGCGCGTTGGACCCGAACGACACCGGTCCGTTGGCGCCCGCGGCGGTCAGCTGCACCTGGTAGTGAATGTTCAACATGGCGTCAGGCAGCGCGGTCGTCGCCAGCGAGAGGGCCCGCGGCAACACCAACACCGGCTGCGCGCCGAAGCCGTTGTTGCCCTCGTCAACCTCGTCCACCTCACCGAACGGGGTCTCGTCGTGCGGGTCGATCATCACGCCCAGAAACCACGTCGCGCCCACCACCTGCGGGGGAACGAGCACCAGGTCGGTCGCGGTGTGCGTCTGCCCGGTCGCGAGCGTGACTTTCTGGGTGTCGACCCAGGCCCCCGAGCTGTCCCGAACCTTCAGCGGCACGTCGCCCTCGGTGACGATGTTGTTGGCCGAGAGGTAGTAGCGATACTTCGCCGGGCCGGCCGGTCGATTGCCGACGTTCGACAGCGCGCGGGTCACGAACATCGCTTCACCGGCGCCCACCGTGGACGGCCCCACCACCGCCTGCGGGACGAGGTCGGGTGCGGGCAGCCGCGTGAACAGCGGGGGCGCACGCGAGAAGTTGTTGGCCTGCGTCCTCTCCGCCAGGCCGACGCCCACAATGGCTCCAAAGTAGAAATACGGGCCGGTGACCAGCGTGGCCCCCGCCACCGAGGTGGTGGGCACGGTGACGACGAGCTCCACCAATTGCGAGGCGCCGGCCGGTAGGGACAGGTTATCCACCGCGCCGAGCAGGCGGTCGGTCACGCCGTTCAGCGCGTCGTTGTCCGACAGGTAGAACAAGGCGGAGCAATTCGGAGCCGAGGCGCCGCCAATGTTCCTCACCGTGGCCTTGACGCGAATGGGCTCACCGAAGAACGCGAAGGACGCGACGTCGTACGGCGGGAGCACGCTGTCCACCTCGACCGCCTCGATCACCAGGTCGGCCTGCTTGGCGGTGAAGCGCGTCGTCCCCACCACCACGTTGTTGGTCTCGACCAGCTCGGCGATCGCGCCTGGCGCCGGTCCGTCATCGAGTTGGAGAATGAAGTAGTAGTCGCCCGCCGGAATCGTGCCCGGCAGCGTGTAGGTCACGTTCTGCTTCACATTCTGACCGCCGAGCACCGCGATGGTGGTGTTGAAGACGGGGACGTCGTCGGCCGACAGCTGGCTGTCGGACGAGACCAGGATGCGAACGGGGACGTTTCCGGCCGAGTCGAGGCCGACGTTCGAGAATTCGATGGTGTTGGTGACGGTGTCGCCGGGCCCCCCGAGCGGCGGGCCGGTGATGCCCTGGGCGAGCAGGTCGACGCCCGACGAGAACGGCGCGGCCGTGGAGGCGGCGTTGTTGCTCTCGTTCGTCTCGGTCACCTCCGCCGAGCTGTCCGCCACCAACAAGACGTACCAGAGACCGTTGGGAGGTTTGGCCACGGTAGAGACCACCGTGTCTTCCAGGGTGGCGAGGGCGTTGACGGTCACAGGCCCGCGCTCGGCCGGGCTGAAGTCAAAGTCGAACCCCGGCTCGTAGGTGGTGTTCTGGGAGAGCGCGAGGCGGTAGCGAAACGGGGCTGAGGCGGTGGTGCCGAAGTTCCTGATCTTCACCGTGGTGGCCACGGTCAAGGTCGCGCCCGAGGTCACCACCGAGTTGAGCGCCACCGAATCGGCCACCAGATCGACGCCCGGGGCGGGACCGAATGAAATGCGCTCATTGGACGGGAAGGCGGCAAGATCGCACAGCGCCGCGCAGGACTTCGGCATCGTCCCCACGGCTCCGGTCGGGCTCTCCAGTCCCGCGGTGGCCGTCAACGCCGGCCCCGTCCCGCTCATCGGGCCGTAGAAGAAATCGACCAGGCCGTTCTCCCACAGCCGCAGCTGGAAGGTGAGCGAGTACATGCCCACCGCGTACGAGTTCCAATCGGACCACTCCACCGCCAGGCCCTGGCCGTTGCTTCCGGTGACGCCCTGCGACCGAACCGCGCTCCCTGCGTTGCGGCCGTAGAGGTCATCCCAGAACGGCGCGATCACCCCGTTCGGCTCGGCCACGTTGGGAATCGCCACGTTGGAGAGAAAGTCGGACGTCTGATTGCTGGCCGAAGACGGCTCGAGGAACGCCAGCCCGTTGGCCGTCACCGTGAGGCTGGTGTACGTGCGCCCGAAGAAGGGGAAGGTGAAGCCCAGCGGCACGGTGGCCCGTCCGCGATCGAGCGCCGCTCCCGCAGCGGCCGACAAGGGCACGGGCGTACCCAGCGTGAGCGCGGGGTACGGAACGCCCGACGTGGTGGTGGCCTGGTATTGAGCGTACGCCGGCGCGCCAGTGAGGCACGCAAGAACAACGACTGTCGACCACTTCATGAATTCTCTCGCGCGCGTTTTCGCTCGGCCGGCGGGTTCTATATACCGGGTTTCATGCCAATGGGTGGCCTCATCGTCCTGATCGCACTCGCGGGAACGCCGCTGCCGCACGCGCAGGACGTGCTGCGCCGCACCTGCCTCGTTCAGGCCGCAGACCCCTCCAATCCGTGGGCGCTGGCCCACGGCATCACCGCGTTCGGCGCCGGGTTTTCAGCCCGCGATGGTGCGCTGGCGCCCGACGCCATCATCGGCCGATACCTCCTTCCCAACCCCGCCTTCGACGGAGGCATCGCCAATGGGGGCCGCTTCGGGTTCCTCAAGTACGGCCCCGGCGGCACGCCCATCGAACCGCATACCAACCTGCACCTGAAGACGCTGGTGCTGGCGGGCGTCCCACTCTCGCGGCAGTTCAGCTCCCGCGCCGGCCCGGTGACGCTGGGAACGCTGCTGGACAACGCCACCCGCTGGTTCCGACACGTGCCGGCGTCTGAGGAGTACTGGGAAGACGCGGCCTGGACGTTGGACGCGCTCAGCGCCACCCACACCCCGAAGAACGCCGCGCTGCCGCAGAGTGACGGAACGACGCTCGACCTCAACCGCGCCTTCGACGACGGGCTCGACTACCTGGAAAAATCCACCGATGAGTTCAAGGTGGCCTTGAGAGATCACATCCCCATGGTGCCCAAGCGGAGGCAGGGGCTCTACGCCCACAGCTGCGGCGGGCTTCACCTCGTACAGGCCGTGTTGTCCTGGGCCCGGTTCCCAGCCGTGCGCGCGAGGTGGGGCGCCCGCGTCGACAACCAGATCGCGGTCTTGTTCTACCGGGTGCAATCAGAGCGGGCGCAGTACGAAGACGCGCTCCGGCAGGCGCCCGGGGAGACCGTGCGCATCGCCACCCAGATGGTGAAGTTCTACGGCCACTTCCTGGAGACCACCGGCCGGCTGAAGAAGGAGCTGCAATGGGCTCCCCAGCCGGAGCACCTTCGGGCCATCGCTGTCGCCAAAGCGATGCTGGATCGCGCAGTCCGGCTGCTGGAATCGAAGAATGCCTTCGACGCGCTGTCAGACTTGCGGGCCAAAGACCCGCAGGTTTTCTTGGACCTGATCGGCGATTCATGTCACGCAAGTCACGGATGGGACTTCTGGCCTTGAACACTCAAATTCGAATCGTGTGGTTGGCGCTCGCGGTCACCGCCGCGCTTCTGCAAACCGGCTGCAAAAAAGAAGGGTGCCTGGGGGGCGAGTCGAACTGCCGCGTGCCCTCCCCTTGCCCCAAAGTCGCCTTCACGTGCGCGGCCGACGCCGGCGCGCTCGATGTGCACGTGATTGAGGCCACCAGCGACCGGGCCACGGGCCAGAACGCGCTCGCGGCCAAGGGCGACATCAAGCTGTCCAACGGTCAGGTGGAGATCGTGATCTCCGCCATCGGCCACGCGTACTACCTCGAGCCCAACGGGGGCATGCTGCTCGACGTCTCTCCCGCGGGCGGCAAGGCCGACGGCATCAACAACATCTTCCAGGCCACGGGCGTGCTGCCGTCAGACCAGGCGCACTACGACACGCTGGAGATCATCGACGAGCGCCCCACCCTCGTGGCCGTGCAGGTCAAAGGCTCGTTGGACGGACAGCCGCGCGAGCGAATCATCACCCGGTACGAGCTCGGGCCCTGCGACCCCGGCGTTCGCGTGCGCACTGAAATCGTCAACGGCGCCGCCGACCCCCGCCTCTATTTTCTCGTCGATGGTTTCTATTGGGGCTTTCGCGAGCAGCTCCCTTTCACCCCCGGTGTGAACGAAGGTTTTGAGCACCCCAAGACCGGGTTGCTCGACATCGAGAAGGGGTTCACCTCGTTCCCCTACCTGGCCGCCAGCTCTCACTCCGGGCAGCAGGCGTCCTACAGCGCCACCAGCTGCACTGAGACGTCGCTCACCGGGTTCAACAGCGAGACGCTCTCGGCCGCCGGGCTGAAGAAGACCATCGTGCCCCCGCGCGGCTACCTCGTGTACGAGCGGTTCATCGGGGTCGGCAACCGGGAAGACGTCGCCGCCGCCGCCGACATCGCGCTCGAGGTTCGCCGGCAGGTCACCGGGAGCGAGTTCGTGACTGTGTCCGGCACCGTGACAGCTCCGCCGTCGTTGACGCTCAAGACCGACCGCGAGGCGAGCGTGCTGATTTCAGAAGGCCAGCTCGCGCAGGCCCGCGAAGCGCGAATTCCCCGCACGCAGGTCGTGCCTCGCGCCGACGGGACGTTCAGCGCCCGCGTCCCCCGGGGAGGCACCTACGTGGCCGAGCTGCATTCGTTCGGGCACAAAGTGGCGGAGGTTGAGTTCGACGGCTCCGCGGACGCCGTGGTGCCTGCGATGGCTGTGCCGCCCACGTCACCGGTCACCTTCACCGTGCAGTCCAGCGTCGGAAACGTCCCCCTTGAAGCCGAGGTGTTCCTGGTTCCCGCCGATGACGCGACCAAAGCCGCGGTGGGCGCCGGCTCGGTTCATGGCCAGTTCGCCAGCTGCTCACCGTTCCTGGGGCCCGCCCCCGGCCCCTCGCCGGCGTGCAACCGGGTGTTGATTCACGCCGGGACCGGCTTTGCCAACGTGCCGCTGGGCACCTACTTCGCCTACGCCTACCACGGCGTCTTCTGGACGCTGGCCCGCGTCAAGGCCACCTTCGACCCGTCTCCGCAGACGGTGGCGTTGGTGCTGAGCCCGCTGGCGCTCAAGCCCCCCAACGCGCTCAGCGCGGATCTCCACGTGCACGGCGCGGCCAGCTTCGACAGCTCGTTGCCCGACGACGACCGCGTGCTGTCGTTCGCCGCGAGCGACATCGATGTCATCATCGCCACCGATCACGACGTGCTGACCGACTACCGCGCCGTGATCAACCGCCTCGGGTTTACCAACGACGTGAGCGCGGTGGTGGGCATCGAGTCGACCTCGCTGATTCCATTCCTTCGTGTGCCCGGGTCGCCGTACCCGATCGACATCGGCCACTTCAACCTGTGGCCGCTGAAGTACGACCCATCGCTGCCGTACAACGGCGGCCCGGCCGACGAAGGCCTGGAGCCGGGTGAGCTGTTCGAACGCGCGCGGGGACTCTCCACCTCGCCGCTCCTCGTCCAGTTGAACCACCCATGGGACCCGGCAGAGTTCGGGCGAGACCTCGGGTTCCCGCGCGCCATCTCCTTCGATGCCACGCGCAACCTGCCCAGCACGGACGACGGCACCAACATGGGCTTGTACGTGCGGTCGCCCAAGCCCGGCCTGCCGGCGAACAACTCGCACCACGCGCAGGAGGTGATGAGCGGCTCGGACAACGCCACCTACCTGCAGCACCGCGCGGTGTGGTTCTACGGGCTCAACCAGGGCCTGTTGCGAACGGGGACGGCGAACTCCGACTCACACTCCCTGGTGGACAACACGCTCGGAATGCCTCGCAACCTGGTGTTCACCTCGACCAACAAGGGCCCCGCCTTCGACGTGAAGACGTTCAACGACTCGATTCGGAACGGCAGCGTGCTGGGAACCAACGGGCCCATCATCGACGCGTGGATCGACGGCGCGGCCGGCGCGAAGATTCTTCCGGGCACGAAGCTGGCTTCGGCGGCCGCGACGGCCTCGCTGAACATTCACGTCACCGCGGCCCCCTGGGTGCCCGTGTCGGAGATTCGAGTCATCGTCAACGGGCAGACCCAGCAGATCGTCAAAGGGTTGAACAACGTCACCGACCCGTTCGGCAGCACCGACCTCGACCGGGGCACCGTTCAGCTTCGACTGTCGGACGTGTTGGCGGGAATTTCAGGCGACGCGTGGATTGTGGTCGAAGCCGGAACGCCCCTGCCCCTGGCCGCCGATCTGGGTGGCGGCATGACCGGTGGCAAAGATGGAATTCCAGACACCACGGACAACAACGGAGACGGCGTGGTCGACCAGGCCGACGTGGAAGCCGGCGCGAAGATCGGGCCATTCAAGCACCCGGCCGAACCGCCCGCGGACAACCCGCTGTTCCACTTCTTCACCATCACGCAGGGGCACCCGTGCGCGTTCACCAATCCGTTCGTGCTCGATTGGAACCATGACGGCGTCTTCACGCCACCCGGTGTCTCCGGAGGTCGGCCATGAGCCTGTTCATTCTCGTCGCCACGTCGCTGCTCGCGGCCACCGAGAGCGAGTCCACCGTCGCGGCGGCCCCGGAGGCGGCGGCGCAGCACATCCCCATGGCGTGCGAGCGCTGGAAGAACCCGGGTCTCCTGGAAGGCCCGGCCCGCGCCTCGATGTTTGACGCCGACACGGTGTCGGGCCGGCGGGCCTGCGCCCGAACCGAGGTCGGGCTGGAAGGCCGTTTCCGCGCCATCATCGACACTCCGAACTTCTACGGAGACGTGCACCTCGATGGGCAGCTCCACGGGAGCTACGTCCTCGTGCCCCGAACCGAGCTCTTCTTCGCCTTCGAGGTGGTCCGCTCCGACTACGTGCAGAACGCGGTGCTGAAGACCACCACCCTCAGCGTGGGGCAGCTCACCACGGGGGCCTCGTGGACCTTCCATGAAGCCGAGCTGGTCGCGGTGGCGCTGTCTGGCCGAATCATGTGGCCGACGGGCTCCCACATTCCCAACAGCCGGCTGATGGGCTTCGAGCTGGGTGGCGCCCTCACCTTTCGACCCCACGACGCCTGGGAGCTGCACGCCGCGCTGGGCGCTGACCTCTCGTTCGTGATCTCAGCGGCCACACCCGACGCGCGCCCCGGAGCGAACGGGCTGGTGGGGGTGCAGTTCTCACCCTTCAGCTGGGCGGCGCTGGTGCTCGACGTGGCCGGCCGGTGGGGCCCCACGAGCGCGCTGATGCCGATTGGCGGGCTTCGCTTCCGCATCGGACCGGTGGGGCTCGAGCTGTCGGGGGGCCTGCCGCTGATCGGGAACGACCGGCACGACTTCTTCCTCTCATTCAACACCTCGGTGGCGCTGTAACGAAAGGCGTGTCACCGATGGCGACCGACCCTCACCCACTTCACGCGTTCCGGACCGTGCCGCGAACCGGCGTCATCTACGTGACGACCGAGGCGCAGCGACTCGGGTTCACCACCTCGAACCCCGAGTGGTGCAACCTCGGCCAGGGGCAGCCCGAGACGTTCGAGCTTCCGGGCGCACCGCCTCGCGTGAAGTCGATCACCGTCGACATCGACGACCAGGAATACGCGCCGGTCTCGGGCCTCCTCGAGCTGCGCGCCGCGGTGGCCGACCTCTACAACCACATGTACCGCTCCGGGCGCTCCTCCAAGTACGGGCCCGAGAACGTGTGCATCTCGGGCGGCGGACGCGTGGCGCTCACCCGCGCCGCGGCGGCGCTCGGTCACATCAACCTTGGTCACTTTCTGCCCGACTACACCGCCTACGAAGAGCTGCTCGACGTCTTCAAGGCCTTCACCGCCATTCCCATTCTGCTCGACGGCGCCCGCGGCTATGACTTCTCGGTCGACGACTTCCGCCGCGAGGTGCAGGGGCGCGGCCTCTCGGCGGTGCTGCTGTCGAACCCCTGCAACCCGACCGGCAAGGCCATTCGCGGGGAGGCGCTCGAGCGCTGGGTGGCGAGCGCGCGCGCGCTCGACTGCACGCTGCTGGTCGATGAGTTCTATTCGCACTACCTGTGGTCAGCGCCCGCCGGCGAACTGCCGGTGGAGAGCGCTGCCCGCTACGTCGACGACGTCAACCGTGACCCGGTGGTCATCTTCGACGGGCTGACGAAGAACTGGCGGTACCCCGGCTGGCGCGTGACGTGGACCGTCGGGCCCAAAGACGTGATCGACGCCGTGGCCTCGGCGGGCAGCTTTCTCGACGGCGGTGGGAACAAAGCCGTGCAGCGCGCCGCCATCGCCCTGCTCGACCCCACCGCGGCGGCCCAGGAGACGACCGCCATTCACGCAGCGTTCAAAACCAAGCGTGAGGTGATGCTTCGGCGGCTGAAGAAGCTGGGCGTCACCGTGGACCTGGACCCCGAGGGCACCTTCTACGTGTGGGGCGACGTCTCGAAGCTCCGGGCGCCGCTCAACGACGGCATGGGGCTGTTCCGGGCTGCGCTGGAATCGAAGGTCATCGTCGTGCCCGGCGAGTTCTTCGACGTCAATCCCGGCAAGCGCCGAAGCTCCCGAGTCTCCCGATTTCGCCAATACGTTCGTTTCAGCTTCGGGCCCCGCCTGTCGGTGCTGGAGACAGCGCTCGATCGCCTGGAAGCGCTGGTGGCCGCGCCTACTCGGCGCTGATGCCGCAGGCCGGCCGGGCGCCGCCGGCGCAGCCGTAGACCAGCGTGTCCATGGCGCAGAGCAGCTCTGGCCCGACCCCGGCCTTGAGCAGGTCGGCGATGGCGGGCAACCCGAGCATGGCGTTGGACTTCTCGCCCGGGGCCGGCGGGGTGGTGTTGAGCATCGCCTTGCAGACCAGGGCCGACGCATCGATGGCCCCCTGCTCGCCCCGCAACGCCTTGGCGATGGCGCCCAACAGGTGCACCAGGCCCCCTCGAGGGTCGACCTCCTGCAGGCCGCTGACCGCGTTGAGTGTTTCGGTGAGCGGCAAGGTCTGATCGCGAATCAGGATTCGGTACATCATTCGCGTCAGGTCATGGGACGGATCTTTGGTGCGCACGCAGGTGATGGCCCGCTTGATGGGCGTGATCAAGTCGGGCTGGTGGGCGGGGTTGAAGAGTGACTTCAGCAGGCTGATGACCGCCGCGAAGTCGGTCTGGACGCTTGAAGGCAGCGGCAGTTTGTCGAACAGGGCCGGGTCGGTGCCGAAGATGGCGCTCTCCAGCGCTACGGCGATGGCGACGAAGCCGTCTTCGGTCAGCGCGTCGGGCTTCAAGAAGTTGGCCACGTTCACTTTTCCGAGGGTCGTCTTGAGGGTGGCCATGGCGTCTTTGCCCTCGGTGGTCTCCAGCCAGCCGGTAAGGGAGATCACCAGATCGAGCGCGTTCTCCAGCTTGCAGACGGCGTCCTGGGCGCACAGCCCCTGCAGGGCGTCGACCGCCTCGTAGTGCGACGGCCGGGTGCCCCCATCGGCGAGGCGCGCGGTCGGGTCTCCCACGATGTACCCGAGAATGGCGTTGATCAGCGGGTCGGTCAGCTTCAAGGCCTGCACACCTTTGGCGTCATGCACCAACACGCGCGCGGCGCGCCGCATCTCACAGATCTCGTTGGCCGACGTGATGGGCGGCGGCGGATTGGCGCAGAGCTGCCCGGCAGGCGCCCCTGGCTCCGGCGGCGCTTTGGCCAGCGTTCCGATGGCGCGGAGCAGCGCGCCCAACACCTGTTGGCCCGCGGTCGCGATGCGCGGGTTGGGGTTTCCCAGCAGCCGGTCGTGAACCAGAATTCGCAGGTTGTCCGTCTTGCCTGAGGCAATGGCGGCGTTGAACGCAGGCAAGAGGCTGGAAAACGTCTGGCACTTCAGCAGATCAGGTCGCGCGTAGACCGCGGCCGGAGCCACGTCGTTCTCCGCGCCGCACGCGATCGCCAGCAGCACCACGCCGGCCGCCACCAACCCCACCCCGAGCACGCTGTGATCGCCTCGTCTCACGAGGGGCCGAGTATACGGGTCACACGCGCCGGGTCGAGCCCTGCTTCGAGCAGAATCTCCCGCGAGTGCTCCCCCAGCGCCGGCGCCGGCGTTGGCACGATGGGGCCCAGTCGGAGCGGGGTGAGCAGGTGTTCGCGCCCCTGCTCGCGAACGAAGTTTCCGCGAGCGCGAAGGTGCGCGTCTGCCTGAATCTCGTCGCCTTCGGGAACGGGCTCGACACAGGCGTCGATGGGGCCGAAGACCTCCATCCATTCCGCGGCGGTGCGGGTCAGGAAAATCGCCCGGAGGCGCTCGCCGATGGCGTCGGCGCGCGGCCCGAGTTCGTAGGCGCCGTCGACCAGGGTGGGCTCGCCCAGCGCCCCGGCCAACCGTTCGAAGAACTTCGGCTCCAGGGCCCCCACCGAGAGCGCCCGGCCGTCCCGGGTGCGGTACACGCCGTAGCCGGGGAATCCCCCGTTGAGCATTTCGCGCCCTCGCCGCAGCGGCGCGCCCTCCCCGCCCATGACCAGGCGCGCGCCCAGGTGCATGTGAATGAAGGCCATCGCCGCCTCGGTCATGGAGACATCGAGGAAGCGACCCGTGCCGGTCCGGGTGCGATCGAAGAGCGCGGCGAGAATGCCGAGGTCGGCGAACAGGGCCCCGCCCACGTCGGCGATCTGCGCCCCCGGCGCGGCGGGAACGTCGTCCACCCGTCCACTCATCCCCAGCACCCCGGCCTTGGCGATGTACCCGATGTCATGACCGGCTTTGAGCCGGTCAGGGCCCGTCTGCCCGTAGCCGGAGATGGAGCAGACAATCAGCCGCGGGTGGCGGGCACGGAGCGCGTCCACCCCGAGCCCCAGCTTGTCCATCACACCCGGACGGAAACTCTCGACGAAGACGTCGTACGAGCCCAGCAGATCTCGAAGCGCCGCGGCGCCGTCCGCGGACTTGAGGTCCAACACCAACGAACGTTTGTTGCGGTTGAGCGCGATGAAGAGCGCGCTATCGTCGCCCTGCATGGGCGGCATGTGGCGCAGGTAGTCGCCGCCGCTCGGCTCTTCGAGCTTGTCCACGCGCGCGCCGAGATCAGACAGCACGAGCGTCGCGTACGGCCCGGGCAGAAGCCGAGACGCGTCGAGCACCCGAACGCCGGCGAGCGGCAGACTCATCGGACCATGGTGCGCGCCGAGCGAACTGCCGGGCGCGCGTCGGCCGTCAGCCCAT
>CAZFXD010000161.1:0-11389 GCA_964522795.1 uncultured Myxococcaceae bacterium | reverse complement strand
CATGCGCTCGACGGTGATGCGGTTCTCGGTGCCCTCCAGCTGTGCCTGCAGATCGCGGAAGTTCTCGGTCGCCTTCAGCTGGGGGTACGACTCGACCACCACCAGGAGTCGAGAGAGCGCCGCGCCCAGTTGCTCCTGGTTCTGCTGGTACTCGCGGAGCTGGGTCGGGCTCGGTGAGTCGGGGAGCGACTTCTGCACCCGGGCGCGGGCTTCGGTCACGGCCTGCAGCGTCTGCTGCTCGAAGCCGGCGGCCCCCTTCACCGTCTCCACCAGGTTCGGCACCAGGTCGGCCCGGCGCTGGTAGGCGTTGTCCACCTGGGCCCACTGCGCCTTGACGGCCTGGTCGAGCCGCACCAGCCGGTTGAAAGTGGCGCCCGTCCACGACGCGCCCACCACCAGGGCGATGAGGGCGATGCCCACCGCGATTCGGCCGAGGTTCCAGCCATGGGGGACCAGCGGGCGGTCTCGTTCGAGGGTTTCATCGGTCATGGCGTCCTCCTCGGGGGGCAGCCCCCGGCAATGTCGCGATCGTCGTCAACGTCGAACGACGCCGGGGCGATCGCGACGCACGTGCACGGCGTGAGGTTCAGCCGGCGTGCCAAGCGGAGGCCGCGTGGCGTACGTGAGGTTGCAGACCTGCGCGGTGAAAACCGACGTGGAGCCGCACCCGTGCGCACAGATTGCGGCGCGGTGAGACGGTGCCCACACGGGTGCGCACACCCTGCATGCGTGACGGAGATCACACATCGCGCCCGCGCGGCGCCACGCTGATCGTCGTCATCGTCGCGCCGTCGTAACGTTTGATTCCCGGCGAAAGCGCGCCGGCGTTGCTGCGACGTCGGCGCTCCATGCGCGCGATCAACAGAGCGGGCACAACCGCTGCAGCGTTCTCACGCCACACTTCGCCTGGAGGCCCCCATGCAATGCAAAGACGTGATGCTGACGCTGGTGTTTCGCTGCCGGAAGACCACGCCCGTGATCAAAGTCGCTCAGATGATGCGCGACGAGAAGCTCGGCTTTCTTCCGGTGCTCGACGACCGCGGCGTGGCGGTGGGCGTGATCACCGACCGCGACCTGGTGATGCGCGTGCTGGCGCAAGGACGACCCGACACCACGCCGGTGGGCGACGTGATGACGCCGGGGCCCCTGCTCACCTGCTCGCCCGACGAGAGCCTGCGAGCGCTCGAGCGACGCATGTCCCGTGAGAAGAAGGGCCGCGCGCTGGTGCAGGACTCGAGCGGCGCCCTGGTCGGCGTGATCAGCCTCTCGGACATCGCCAAGGCCGAGTGGTCCACCTCCCGCACGGGTCGCCTGTTGCGCGACGTCACCCATCGGGAGTCGGTCGCCATCGTCCGGGTCTGAGTTCACCCGGCCCCCACAATCGCGCGGCGAAGTTTGCGAGCCGCACCGCCGACCACTACCGTCGGCGCATGATTCTGGGGGCCGCTTTGGTGGTGACCGCCGCGTTGGCACAGGCGGGAGGCGACTGGGCGACGCTCCCGGACCGCTCGGCCCCGAGCGACGGGGGCGTTCAGAGACTTCCGTCCGCTGACGCGCTCCGCCAGACCGCTGCGCCCCAACGGCCTCCCGCGGCGGCACCGGCGGCACCCGCGGCCGAGCCTCCCCTGCCGACGCCGGCGGTCAGCCCGCAGGCGTCGGCGGTTCAGCCAACGCACCCGTCGGCGGCCAATCTCGCCTCGAACCCGCGGCGGGCCCGCCAGTTCTTCAACACCGACGGCGCCGAAGGCCTGCTCTTCTGGACGCACACCGTCATCGGCGGCATCGCGGGCGGCATCTCCGGCGCGCGGCTCGCCCGGGACCTGAAGGGGCTCGCGCTGGGCGCGATTCTGGGAGCGTTTCTCGGCGCGCTGGGCGGCGGCACCCTGGGGTTGTTGTACAACTACTTCGCGCCCGAGAACGCGGCGCCGCTGGCGGGTCTCATTCTCGCCGCCGCCGCGACGGCGCTCATCGACACCGCCATCACCAGTCACTGGGACCCCGGCAAGAGCCTGTTGGTGGTGGCGGGGGGCATTGAGTTGAGTCTGCTCGGCTTCATGCTGGCCACGTTGGCGCTCGACACCATCAAGATGGAAGACGTCGCCTTCATCGGGGCCACCATGGCGAACGCGACCTACGTCACGGCGCTGACCTTGTGGCTCGTCGAGCTGAACGGCCAGCGGGTGGACTGGCGCATCGTGTTCATGGTGCCCGCAATTTCCCTGGTGGCCGCAGGGGCGCTCTCGTTTCTGTTCGACATTCCCACCGACGTGACGCTGAGCGCGGGGGTCGCCGGGATCGGCCTCTCGGTGATGACCACCTTCTTCTTCGGAACGTTCCTCACCCGGTTCTACCGAGATGGCGTCTCTCCGACGAACCCCACGGTGGCGCTCGCTACATGGGCGGGCGGCTTTGCCCTCGGCCTGTTGGGCGGAATTCTGACCTCGGCGAACGCGTCCAGCGTGTCGATCGCACCGCTGGTGGCGCCGACCCCCGACGGCTCCACGGCGTACGGGGCGGTGATGTCCGGCCGGTTCTGACCGCGCTCGCGGACCGGACGGAGGCGGGACGCGCGGGTGACAGTCGAGGTGGGCGCTGGACAGCGCGCCCCTGAACGGAAAAACTGCGCCCCCTGGCGACAACACCTCGAAGCTGCTCAGGAATTCGAGTGTTCGCGTCGCAACGAGAGGGTGGCACCAGATGGCGAAATCGGGACCGTTAAGCGCTGCCGCCAGCGGCAAGTACAACGTCTACATTCCGAACCGCACGTCGAACCCGTACGTGAGTTTCGACACGCTCGCCGAGGCGCAGGCTGACGTCACCGCGAACGCCAACGGTGTCATCCTCGACCCGGCGGGAAAGCTCGACCCCACCATTCAGAGCTGGAGCGGGTGGAGCACGTACCAGGCAAACTTCCCCGCGGCGCCCGTGGTGCTGAACCCCACCGCGCCTTCGGCCCCGGCCACGCCGCCGCCGCCCACGGGGAAGAACGACCTCACCGCCAACAAGTACAACGTGTGGATTCCGCCCGCGTACGTGCAGCAGGCGGTGCTGGCCTCGGCCCCCGCCGCGACGTCGTTCACCAACGGCGCCTACGTGCCGTTCAACACGCTCGCCGAAGCGCAGGCGTACGTCACGCAGAGCAACGCGGGCGTCATCTTCGACGGACAGGGCGCGCTCTACGCGGGCCAGGTGTGGGCCTCAGCGAATCAATTCGCCCCGCAGGCGCACAACGGCGGGCTGGTGGCCGACGCGAAGAAGAACAGCATCAACGTCTGGTTCCCGCAGCAGTACGTGCAGAACCTGGGCACGGCGCCCTCGGGCGTGACGTTCACCAACGGCGCCTTCTACCCGGTGGCGTCTCTCGCCGAGGCACAGGCCGAAGTCACCGCGCGCGGCCTGGGGGTGATCGTCGACGCCAACGGCTCGCTCTCCCCCACCCAGACGTGGGGCCAGGCGGCCAAGTTCGCCACCCAGCTCACCAACTCGCGACTGACGCCGCAGGAGACGAAGAACACGTTCAACGTGTGGACGCCCGCCGCGCTGGTGCCAAACCTCGGCGTGACGACGCCGGCGAACTTCCCCAACGGCAGCTACCTCTCGTTCGCCACGGCCGCCGAAGCCCAGGCGCACGTGCAGGCCGTGGGCATGGGCATCGTGCTCGACGACAAGGGCAAGGTCGACGCCACGCAGCCGTGGGCCTCCTTCGGTCCGTACGCCGCCCAACTGCTGAATCCCGACTTGCAGGCCAACGCCAAGAGCGGCGACTTCAACGTGTGGTTCCCGGCGCAGTACGTCGCCAAGCTGGGCACGGTGGCCAACGCCGCCACCTTCACCAACGGTGCGTACCTCTCCTTTGCGTCCGAGGCCGAAGCCCAGGCCCACGTCACGCAGCGCGGGTTCGGGGTCATCCTCGATCAGCAGGGCAACATGGCGGCCACGCAGACGTGGAACCAGGCCACCCAGTTCGCGAAGCAACTGACCAACGCTCGCCTCACGCCCACGCCGACCAAGAATTCCTTCAACGTGTGGACGCCGCCGGCGGTGGTGGGAAACCTGGGGCTGGGAAACGCCGCGCCGTTCACCGCGGGCGGGGCCTACCTCTCGTTCGCCACCGCGGCCGAGGCGCAGGCCCACGTGAGCGCCGTCGGGCTCGGCGTCATTCTCGACCCGGCGGGAAAAGTCGACGCCACGCAACCGTGGGCGCAGTACGGCAGCTACGCCGCTCAGCTCCGCAACGCGGACGTCAGCCCGACCGCCACGTCGGGAAAGTACAACGTCTGGTTCCCTCAGAACTACGTGGGCAACCTGGGCGCGTTCCCCAACTCGCCCACGCTCACCAACGGCGGCTACATCGCCTTCGACAGCGCGGCTGAGGCCCAGGCGCACGTCACGCAGCGAACCTTCGGGGTCATTCTGGACCCCCAGGGCGCGATGGACGCCACGCAGACGTGGGCACAGGCGAGTCAGTTCGCCGCGCAGCTCTCCAACGCGCGCCTCACGCCCGCGCCGACCAAGGGCATGTTCAACGTGTGGACGCCCGCGGCCAATGTGCCCAGCCTGGGCATCGCCAACCCGCAGGCCTACCCACAGGGCTCGTACCTCTCCTTCAAGACCGCGGCGGAAGCGCAGGCCCACGTCGGCATGGTCGGGTTCGGGGTCATTCTCGACGCCGCCGGCAACGCCGACGCGACGCAGCCGTGGAGCGGCGCCGGCCCGTTCGCCGCGCAGTTGCTGAACCCGAAGCTCGAGACGAAGCCCAGGCCCGGCGCGTTCAACGTGTGGTTCCCGCAGCAGTACGTGGCGAGCCTCGGCAGCATCGACGTGAAGAAGTTCCCTCGGGGCGCGTTCCTCTCATTCGCCACCGAGGCCGAAGCGCAGGCGCACGCGACCCAGCGGGCGTTCGGCGTGGTGCTGGACGACAAAGGCGCGCTGGCAGCGACGCAGCCCTGGTACCAGGCGACGCAGATGACCGCCCAGCTGTCGAACTTCAAGCTCGAGGCGAAGCCGGCGGCCGGAACGTTCAACGTCTGGTTCCCGCAGCAGTTCCTCCCGGGCATCGGGGTCGACGCCAACGCCTTCCAGAGCGGGGCCTACCTCTCCTTCGCCTCGGCCGCTGAGGCACAGGCCGAAGTGAACGCGCGCGGCCAGGGCGTCATCCTCGACGCGGCGGGCGCGCTCGATGCGACTCAGCCGTGGGGCCAGGCGGCCAGTTATGCCGCGCAGCTGGCGAACAAAGATCTCATCTCCTCCCCGCCGAGCGGAAAGTTCGCGGTCTGGTTCCCCTACAGCCAGCTCACCACGGTGGGCGTGGCCCCGGGCGCGTTCCCCACCGGCGCCTGGCTGCCGTTCAACACCGAGGCCGACGCGCAGGCGCACGTGGCGGCTCGGGGCACGGGCGTCGTGCTCGATCAGGCCGGCGCGCTCTCCGCCACCCAGCCGTGGTCCTCCGCGACCCAATTCGCTGGCCAGTTGAAAAACCCGCAACTGAAGGCGACGAAGGTGGCCGGCCAGTTCAATGTGTGGTTCCCGCCAGACACGCTCGGCACCGTGGGCGTGGACCCGATGGCGTTCCAGAACGGGGCCTACGCGGGGTTCAAGACGCTCGCTGAGGCCCAGGCCGAGGCCACCGCGCGCGGCGTGGGCGTCATCTACGACGACAAGGGGAACTACGATTCTTCCGCACAGACGTGGGCCAACGCGACCCTCTACGTCCCCGTCTGGCCGCCGCCGACGGTGACGGGAGACACGGCGCCCATCGCCGGGGGCACCGCCGACATTCTGGGGGTCTACGGCGAGCCAACGCCGACGGGCTCGCACATCGTGATTCGAACGCACAACGCGCTGTTGAACGAGACGCTGACCTACGCGCTCTACACGACCATCAACGGGACCCTGCTCAAGATCAAAGACCTGGGCACCAAGGCGATGACCCCGTCGTCCTACGTGCTCGATGCCGACTTCAACCTCGACTACGCCGAGCTGTCGAAGGTGCTGCAGCAGGGCGGCGCGCCGCTCTCCATCGGCAAGGGCGCGAAGTTGTCGGTGATGGTCACCTGGCCCAGCGGGCACAACCAGGGTTCAGGTCAGGGCGGCGCCGGGAAAGACAGCTTCGTCGCGGCCTAGCGACGCTTCAGGTTCACAACGCAGCAACACGCGAAGGTAGAGACCATGTCGAAGTCGGGACCATTCAGCGCAGTGCAGACGGGCAAGTACAACGTCTACTTCCCCGCCAACTCGGCCAAGCCGTACGTCGCGTTCGACAAGCTGGCCGAAGCCAAAGCCGCGGTGAAGGCGAAGGGCACCGGGGTCATTCTCGACAAGGCCGGACACCTCGACCCCAAGCAGCAGGTGTGGAGCGGCTGGAGCAGCTACCAGTCGCAGTTTCCCGCGCCGGCGGTGGTGCTGAACCCCGGTGGGCCTGCGGCCTCGACGCCCCCGCCGCCGCCCACGGGCACCGCCACCGCCACGCCCGGCTCCATCAACGTCTGGGTCCCGCCGCAGTACCTCTCGCAGGCGAGCCTCGCGCCCGCGCAGGGCGCGCCGGCCTTCACCAACGGAGCGTACGTGGCGTTCCCGACACAGCACGACGCGAAGGCGTTCGTGGAGTCGCGGAACACGGGCATCATCTTCGATGCCGACGGCAAGCTGCACGGGAAGCAGCCGTGGGCGGCGGCCGCGCAGCTCGCGCCCCAGGCCCGCAACGCCGAGCTGACCACCAAGCCCACCGCGAACGAGATCAACGTCTGGTTCCCCGACACGGTGGTTTCGCGGTTGGGCACCCTGCCCCCTCACCACCGCTTTACTCACGGCGCCTACCTGACCATGCGCACGCTGCACGACGCTCAGGCCGAGGTGACGGCGCGAGGCGTGGGCGTGATTCTGGAAGCGGACGGCTCGCTCGCCACCAAGCAGCCCTGGTACCGGGCCGCGGCTGCGTTCGCCACGCTCACCAACGACGAGCTCACCCCCAAGCCCACCAAAGACACGGTCAACGTGTGGACGCCGACGCGGGTGCTGGGCCAGATCGGCATTCAAGACCCGAAGAAGTTCCCCCACGGGGCGTACCTGTCGTTCGCCACCGAGGCGAAGGCCCAGGCCCACGTGAAGGCAATTGGGGTCGGCGTCATTCTCGACAACAAGGGCGCGCCGGACAAAACGCAGCCGTGGGCTTCGGCACCGTCGTTCATCGCGCAGCTGGCCAACGACGACCTCATCACCAAGCCGAAGGCGGGCGCGTTCAACGTCTGGTTCCCCGAGCAGCAGGTGTACGCGCTGGGCGCGCTCAAGCACGAGGCCTCGTTCAAGCACGGCGCGTACCTGGCGTTTGACTCAGCGGCGGCCGCGCGGGCGCACGTGGAGCAGCGAGGCTTCGGCGTGCTCTTCGATGACGCTGGCGAGCCCGCGGCCAAACAGCCGTGGTCCGGCGCGGGCCAGTATCTGGCGCAGCGCTTGAACGACCGCCTGACAGCGCAGCCGACGCCCAATGCGTTCAACGTGTGGACGCCGGCGGACATGGTCGACAGCCTGGGCTTGAAGAACACCACGGCCGTCGCGGGCGGCGCGTACATCTCCTTCGCCACCGAAGCGGAAGCCGAAGAGCACGCCAAGCAGCGCGGCTTCGGGATCGTCCTGGACAAGGCCGGGAAGCCAGCGGCCAAGCAGCCCTGGGCCAGCTACGGGACCTACGTGGCCCAGCTGGCGAACTCCGGCCTGGTCGCGACCCCCGCGCCGGGCAAGTTCCACGTCTGGTTTCCGCAGAACAACGTGCGCAACCTGGGCACGCTCCCGGTGGGCGGTTTCTTCTCCAACGGCGCGTACCTGCCCTTCGACACCCTGGCCGAGGCGGAAGCGCACGCCAAGCTTCGCGGCAGCGGCGTGGTCCTCGACACGCACGGCAACATGGCGAAGACGCAGCCCTGGGGTTCCGCCAAGTCGTACGCGGCGCAGCTCGACAACACGCGCCTGACGACCAAGCCCACCTCCGGCAAGTTCAACGTCTGGACGCCGAGCAACTACGTCTCGAGCCTGGGGCTGGCGAGCCCTGGCGCGTTCGCTCAGGGCGCGTACCTGGCGTACGACTCCGAAGCCGACGCGGTGGCTCGGGTGAAGCGCGCGGGCTTTGGCGTGGTGATGAACACCACGGGCGCGGCCGCGGCCAAGCAGCCGTGGGATCAGGCGGGCCCCTTCGTCGCGCAGTTGCAGAACGTGAACCTCGCCACCACGCGGAAGGCGGGAGAAGTCAGCGTGTGGTTCCCCCAGTCCTGCATCGCGCGGCTGGGCGGCGTGGACGTGAAGAAGTTCCCCGTGGGCGCGTGGCTGTCGTTCGACTCCGTCACCGCGGCGCGCACGCACGCCAAGGAGCGCGGCTTCGGGGTGGTGATCGACAAGGACGGCTCGGTGGACGCCAAGCAACCCTGGTCGCAGGCGGCACAGTTCACCTCGCAGCTCTCGAACGATCGGATGACGGCCGCTCCCCCCTCGGGGCAAGTGAGCGTCTGGTTCCCGCAGGCGGCGCTCAACGCCGTGGGCGTGGAGGCGAACTCATTTCCCATCGGCGCGTACCTCGCGTTCAACTCGGCCGCTGAGGCGCAGGCCGAGGTAACGAAGCGCTCGGCCGGCGTGGTGTTGGACGCCAACGGCGCGCTGGACGCCACCCAACCCTGGCCGCAGGCGGCGCAGTACGCGGTGCAGTTGGAGAACCCCCGGCTGACGGCGACGCCGCCCAAAGACGCGGTGAGCGTGTGGTTCCCCTACCAGCAGCTCCAGACCGTGGGCGTGGCCCGCGCCGCGTTTCCCACCGGCGCGTACCTGACGTTCCCCACTGAAGCGGACGCCGAGGCGCACGTCACCGCGCGCGGCGTGGGCGTGGTGTTGAACAAGAAAGGCGACGTCGCGACCAAGCAGCCGTGGGCGCAGGCGGCCGGCGTCGAGGTGCAGCTCTCCAACCGGGACTTCACCGCCTCGAGGACCGACGGTGAGTTCAGCGTCTGGTTCCCGCCCGACACCTTGAACAACGTCGGCGCGGATGCGGTGGCCTTCCCCAGCGGCGCCTACCTGGCGTTCAAGACGCTGGCGGAGGCCAAGGCGCACGCCAAGAAGCGTGGGTCAGGTGTCATCCTCGACGCGAAGGGCGCGTACCACGCGAAGGAACAGACGTGGGCCAACGCCTCGACCTACGTCCCGGCCTGGCCACCGCCCAAGACCACCAAGGGCGACAAGCCGATCACCGGCGGCACGGCCGACATTCTCGGAGTGTGGAACGAGCCGACGGCGAAGGGCTCGCACGTGGTGATTCGGACTCACGGCGCGATCCTCGACGAGACGATGAGCTACGACCTCTACACGACCATCAACGGCACGTTGGTGAAGATCAAAGAGCTCGGCACCAAGACCATGACGCCGGGCTCCTACGTGCTCGATGCGGACTTCGAGCTCGACTACGCCGAGCTCTCCAGCATCTTGCAGCAGTCGGGGGCGTCGCTCTCCATCGGCCGCGGGTCGAAGCTCTCGGTGATGGTGAACTGGCCGTCGGGTCACAACCAGGGTTCAGGTCAGGGCGGCGCGGGCCACGACACGTTCGTCGGCGCGTAGCGCTGAGGCCCGACTATCTCCGCACTTCCACCATGTGGAAGGTGGTGTCGGAGCCGATGGAGGTGAGCGCGAACTCATCTCCGGACGAGAGCTTGGTCAGCTCACTCAAGGGAATGCTGATGGGGCTGGTGGTGACCCACTTTCCCGTCCCGTGACGGGCAAAGGTCTGCGAACCGCCGCCCCAATGCAGCACCCAGGTGCCCGAGCCTTCGTCGAGGTACGTGACCGTCAGCTTCACCGGAGCGTGCAGGCTGGCCTTGAAGGACGGGTCGAGATCAATCCGGATGCTGGGGTGTCCCCCGGCGACGTCGGTCTTTCGCGCCCACCGACCGAAGCGCTGCGACGCATCTCCGATCGGGTTGACGCCTGCGCACAGGGTGTTCGAGCCGTCGACGAAGCAGCCGCTGGCCAACGTGCCGAGCGAGTCGACGCCCTTCGAGCCGTCGTCGCCGGCCTCGCTCATGAACATGCTGAAGTTGCCCTTGGTGAGCGCGCGGCGCGCCTCCCCCGTGTCCGGCGCGAAGGCCACCCAGGCGCCGGGGGTGGTGGCAGCGGCGGGCGGGCCGTTGAACCCGGCGTAGAGGTTCGCGAAGTCGAACGCGGCGCGGTACTCGGGGTTGTTCTTACCCTTGGTGATGTCCTGCCCGAACGTCGCCATGTACGACGTGCCGCGGTCGAGCTGCATGAGCACCGTCCAGTAGTTCCACGAGACGGGGTGCTCGAACGACGCGGAGTCAATCACCTGCTCCTGATACGCGACCGCTCTCCCCGAGCGCGACCACTTGTAGGCGAAGGCGTTCTTGGTCTCGAAGGTCACGTCTGAGTTGGCTGACGTATCGAAGAACCAGGGCTGAATCTTTCCAGGTTGCTTGGCGAGGTAGGTGTCGGGGTTGAGGTTCTGCGCGCCGAGGCCGGTGAACGCGGTCAGCCGCATGATCGGCCGGATGTCGGGCTGGAAGGTGTCGTAGTTCATCTTCAGCACATACGCGTACGCCTGCTGACCGATGGTGTTCGTCCACGCCGACTGAGCGGAACACGGAGGGTTCGAGAGGGTGATGGCGCCACCAACCGTGACCTTCTTCGGGTCCGCGACGTTGAACTCGGTGCCGATGAGGTTGGGCGAGACGCGCACGCCCGAGACCACCGACTTGTCCGGCGAGCTGCGGATGGTGTTGGCGAACGAGCTCAGCATCGCCTGCATGAGCGAGAAGTAGCTCTGGTTCAGCGAGCCGTCGGCCTTCCAGTACATCGGGATGTCGTAATAGCCGCTGTAGAAGAGAATCTTCTGTTTGCCGCAGTTCTCCACCCCGCTCCCCGGCGCGTAGATCCACGCGGGCTTCTGGCTTGAGTTCACCTGGACCGTGACGCGCTTGCCGATGCTCTTGAAGTAGGCGAGCTGCGCCGCCAGCCCTTCACCCTTGTTGCTCACGTAGGGATTGCTGCCGCAGCCTCGGCTGCCGACGCGCGGGTCGTCCCAACAGAACACGCCCTTCTGCGGTTCGATTTCGGGCCAGTCGAGGACGATCTGACCGCCCTCCACGAAGTCGTTGTCGGCCAGCGTCTTCGAGCCCCAGGAGATCAAGATGCCGGCCGGAGGCTGGCCCGCCGTACACGCCGGACCGCAAGTGAGGAACGTGCCGCAGCCGTTGTCGATCGTGCCGCAGGTCAACCCGGCGCTCGCGCAGGTGACGTGAGGAACGCAGACGCCCCCGCCACCGCCGACGCCGCCACCCCCGCCGCCGCCACCCCCGACGCCGCCACCACCGACGCCGCCACCACCGACGCCGCCACCACCGAC
>CAZFXD010000160.1:0-11475 GCA_964522795.1 uncultured Myxococcaceae bacterium | reverse complement strand
CTTTTCCCTCGCGTCTAGGCGAGGAATCCGCCCGCGCATGGAATTTTCGGTCATCGTCCCCTGCTACAACCACGAGCGGTACATCAACGCCTGCCTCGCGTCGATTGACGAGCAGGACGTCGATGGCCTCGAGATCATCGTCATCGATGACGGCTCGAAGGACGGGACCCCCGCGGCGATCGAGGCGTTCGAGTTCTCCCGCCGCCACTCGGTGAAGAAGTTTCTCACCCGCAACCGGGGCGCGCACGCGGCGCTGAACCACGGGCTTTCAGTCGCCACCGGCCGGTGGATCGCGCTCTGCAACTCCGATGACCTCTTCGGCCCCGGCCGCTTGAGCACACTCCGGGCCGCGGCGCTGGAGACCGGGGCGCGGTTTCTCTTCAGCAAGGTCTGGTACGTCGACGAGAACAGCCACGATGTGACGGACACCTCGGAGTACGCCGCCGACCTCGTGAAGAAGCAGGCTGCCATCAGCACGTTCCCGTCGGTGGGGTGGTCCCTCATCCCTACCAACGTGGCCATTTCGACGGGGAACTTCTTCTTCGAGCGCACGCTTCGGGGCGAGGTGGGCTCGTTTCGCCCCTACCGGCTCGCCCACGACTGGGACTTCGTGCTCCGGACGCTCCTCGTCACCGAGCCGGTGTACGTGCCCAAAGCGCTCTACGGCTACCGCATTCACAGCACCAATTCGTTCTCCAGCTTGCTCGGAGACGTGGCCGCCAAAGAGTGCCCGGAGTTGATGCGGCGCTACTGGAAAGCCGCCATGAACGGCGTGCCGCAGAACCGCCTGGCGCCGTCTCCCGCGCATTGGCCCTACTTCTGCGAGACGTACCTCAAAGAGCTGAAATACGAGCCGTATTTGACCGGGTGGGGTGGCATTGACCACCCGTTTTACGAGGGAGAAACGCCGGCGCCCTGACGGGGGCCGACCCGTTGACGCCTCCGACCCTCCACGGTAGAGCCGCAGCGATGGCTGAAGAGAATCTCCTCGGCGAGCCCGGGGCCAAAGTGTCCCTTGCCGAGCTCAAGTACCTGGCGTTCGAGCACTCCGAGCTGTTGATCAAGCTCGCGCGCGAAAACCTGATTTCGACTCAGGAACTTTCCGCCGGTCACCGCCTCACCGCGTTCGTCAAACAAGAGCTCCGTCGCCGTGCGCTCGCGCCCCAGATTCCGCCGGGCGAGGCCATCTGGGACGCGATTGCCAATTGGGACCTGTTCCGCGTCGACGTCACGCGGTCGCACCGCGGCGCCATCGTGGGGGGGCTCATCACCGGGGCCAAGCGCGCCGTGGCCGAGGGGCTTCGCCCCATTCACGTGCGGCTGCTCGGCCCACAGCGGGGCTTCAATCAGCAGTTCCTCGAGTTCAGCCTGCAGCTCATCAACGGGCGCTTCGCGTCGGGTGTCGGGCTGTCGATCTTCGTCAAGTCCACGCTCGACAGCCTGATGAACGAGACCCGCACCCCGACAGAGCCGCGGGCGCTGGTGTTCGCCTCCAGCGCCCTCGAGCCGGCGCTGGCGCGACAGCGTGAGTGGAATCGCCACGCGTCGGAGTTGCTGGTTCGCCTCCTCGAAGAGGACAGCCGCGAGGCCACGCCTGAGGTGCACCGCACGCTGGGCGAACTGATGCGCTGCGGGAGCATGCCGACCGCCCAGGACCTCACCGGCGTGCCCAAGGCGACCTTCCCGTTCTGGATTGAATTGTTCCGACGGCAAGAGCGCTACAACCAGTCCATCAACCGGACCCTGGGGTCGCTCTTCGGGCTTCCAGCGCAGGGCGACGATGGCCGGGCGTGGTACCCCGAATCAGGGCTCGGCCATGAGCGTCGTCGCGAAGAAGAAGTGGCGCAGCAGCTGCCATCGCTCGACGTTCGCCCGCTGATCAGCCTCATCACCCCGACGTACGCGGCCGACCCGAAGTGGCTGCAGGCGTGCGTGGACTCGGTGCTCGCGCAGTCGTACCCACACTGGGAGCTGTGCATCGTCGAAGACGGCACGCCCAACCCCGAGACCGTTCGCTTCGTGGAGTCATTGGCCCAGCGCGACCCGCGCATTCGCGTGCGGATCAACCGGCGGAACCAGGGCATCGCCGTGGCGACCAACGACGCACTGGCCATGGCGACCGGCGACTACGTGGCGTTCCTGGACCACGACGACACCATCGCGCCGCACGCGCTGGGCGAAGTGGTGCTGCACCTCGCCCGCCACCCGGAAACCGACGTGCTCTTCACCGACGAAGATCGCCTCGATGGCAAAGGCCAGCGGGTGCTGCCCTTCTTCAAGCCCGGCTGGTCTCCGGACCTGCTCCGCGCGGTGAACTACATCTGCCACTTCCTCGTCGCCCGCCGCAGCCTGGTGGAAGACGTGGGGCGCGTACGAGAAGGCTTTGACGGGGCGCAGGACTACGATCTCGTCCTCCGCTTGACGCAGCAGGCCCGCCGGGTCGGCCACATTCCCGAAGTTCTCTACCACTGGCGCGCCACGCCGCAGTCCACGGCGTCGAACATCAACAACAAGCCCAAGGCCGCGGTGAATGGCATGCGGGCGCTCAGCCTGCACCTCGAGCGCCTGGGCGAGCGCGGCACCGTGCACTCCCCGGTCCCTACGAACTACCAGATTCGCTACGAGGTCCCGAAGTCAGCGTCGGTCGCCGTGGTGGTGGCCGGCAGCGCGAAGGTCGAACGCCTGGCCGCCTACTTGAAGTCTCTCACCACCCTTCGCAGTGAGCTGTGCGTGGTGTGCCACGAGACGCCGCCCCCCGGCGTGCGCAAGCTGCCCTGGCAGGGCGCGTTCGATTTGGGCGCCATGTACGAGCTGGCCCGAACCTCGGTCCCCGCGGATGCGTACGTGTTCATCCACGAAGACGTCGAGCTCATCGACCCCAACTGGCTCGAAGAGCTGGTGGCGCAGGCGCTTCGGTCTGAGATCGGCGTGGTGGGCCCGAAGATTGTGTACGCCGACTCCACCATTCAAGACGCGGGCTGGCTCATCGGCAGCCGCGGCGAGCTGGTGAAGCCCTTCGCCAACATGGCGGACGCGGGTGAGTGGACGACGATGGGCAGCGCCAACTGGACCCGCAACTACCTCGCGGTGTCTCCGGCCTGCTTCGCCGTTCGCGCCGAAGTGCTGGCGCAACTGGGCGGCTTCAAGCCGGACCAGCGCGGCGCCACGGCGGTGCTCGACTTGTGCCTGCGCGCCAATGACGCCGGCCTGCGCGTGCTCTACACCCCGCACGCGCGCGTGATGCACCACGCCCACTCACCGCGCCCCGACGAAGACGCGACCGGCGTGGTGGCGAGCGCCTTGTCCGACCCCTTCTTCAACCCGAAGCTCGTCCCCCTCCACACCAACGGGCACCGGCGCGTCACGGATGAGGCCCACGGAGCGCGCCGCCGGTGAAGCCGATCGCGTTCTACCTGCCGCAGTACCACCCGATTCCAGAGAACGACGAGTGGTGGGGCAAGGGGTTCACCGAGTGGACTAACGTCATCAAGGCCAAGCCCAACTTCGCGGGCCACCACCAACCGCACGTCCCGGGTGAGCTCGGCTACTACGACCTGCGAAAGCCCGAAGTGCAGCGGCGGCAGGCACAGCTCGCGCGCGAGTACGGCATTTTTGGGTGGTGCTTCTACTACTACTGGTTCAACGGTCGCCGCGTGCTGGAGCGGCCGCTCAACCAGTTCGTTGAACACAAAGACATCGACCTCAACTTCTGCGTCTGTTGGGCCAACGAGAACTGGACCCGCACGTGGGACGGCAACGCCAAAGACATCCTGCTCGGGCAGAACCACTCGCCCGACGACGACGTGGCGTTCTTCAAGAGCCTGCTGCCGCTGTTCGCCGACCCTCGGTACATTCGGGTCAACGGCGCGCCCATGGTTCTCGTCTACCGCGTCGACCTCTTCCCCGATGCGAAGGCGACCGCGGAACGTTGGCGCAAGGTGGCCCGGGAGGCCGGCTTCCCCGAGGTGCACCTGTGCGCGGTGCAGTTCTACGGCATCACCGACCCTCGCCCCTGGGGCTTTGACGCCGCGGTGGAGTTCCCGCCGCACCAGATGATTGGGCCCGAGAACATTCCCGACCGCGTGCCCACGTTCACCAACCCCGACTTCAAGGGCGGGGTCCTCGACTACCTGAAGGTGATGAGCCAGGCGATTCAGCGCCCGCTGGTCGACTACACGCGGTACCGCGGGGTGATGCCGTCGTGGGACAACACGGCGCGTCGGCAGAACACGCCGCACATGTTCATCAACTCGTCGCCCACCGAGTACCAGTACTGGCTCACCACCATGGTGCGACAGACCACCCTCGCGCTCCCGCCCGAGCAGCGCTTCGTCTTCATCAACGCCTGGAACGAGTGGGGCGAAGGCTGCCACCTGGAGCCCGACGAGAAGTACGGGCGGAGCTGGCTCGAAGCCACGCACGCCGCGCTCAACTCTCCCGACCACGTCTCACCGCTGGTCGCCCGGGGCCGCGACGCGGGGCTCGAGAACAACCCCACCTGGAAGGCGCTGGTGGAGGCGTTCGATGCCCGCGAGCGTTCTTTGATCGCGATTCAAGACGTGCTGCGCGCGAAGGACCTTCGCATCGCCGAGCTCACCGCGAAGTTGGAGAGCGTCGAGGCGGGGCAGAACGCCACCATTCGCACCGCCACCAAGCACGAGTTGATTCGCCTCGGCGTGCCGGAAGAGTTTGTGCGCTGGCTGGGCGCGCGCATTCCCCGGCTGGGGTAGGCCGCCTCACTCCACGCCCGTGGGCTCAGTGGCCCGCGTCGGCCAGCCGCTTCTGATACTGGCTCTGGAAGTACTTCTGGTATTCGCCCGAGGTGACGCGCTCCCACCAGCTCTTGTTCTGCACGTACCAGGCGACGGTGGAGGCGAGGCCTTCTTCGAAGGTGTGCTGCGGCTTGTACCCCAGCTCCTTCATCGCCTTGGTGGGGTCGATGGCGTAGCGGCGGTCATGGCCGGGGCGGTCGGTCACGTACTTGATCAGCGACTCGGTTTTCCCGAGCGCCTTCAAGATGCGCTTCACGATCTCGATGTTGGGCTGCTCGCTGCCGCCACCGATATTGTAGACCTCGCCTTTCTTGCCTTTTTCGAGGGCGAGCAGAATGGCGTGGCAGTGATCTTCAACGTGCAGCCAGTCGCGCACGTTCATGCCGTCGCCGTACACCGGCAGTGGCTTGTCGTGCATGGCGTTGACCACCATGAGCGGAATCAGCTTCTCCGGGAACTGGTAGGGCCCGTAGTTATTCGAGCAGCGCGTCACCACCACGTCGAGCCCGAAGGTGTGCACGTACGCGAGTGAGAGCAGGTCGGCGGCCGTCTTGGAGGCGGAGTAGGGGCTGGACGGCTTCAACGGGGACGTCTCGCTGAACGCGCCGGTGGGGCCGAGGGAGCCGTACACCTCGTCGGTCGACACCATCACGAAGCGCTTCAAGCCTACCGCGCGAGACGCCTCCAGCAGCCGCTGGGTGCCGAGCACGTTGGTGGTGGTGAACGCTTCCGGACCCGAGATGGAGCGGTCCACGTGACTCTCGGCTGCCAGGTGCAGCACCGCGTTCACGTGGTGCTGGCGAAGAATGTGCTCGGTGAACTCCTGGTTGAGAATGTCGCCCTTGACGAAGACGTGCTTGGGGTCGCCTTCGAGGTCTTTCAAGCTCTCCAGGTTGCCCGCGTAGGTGAGCTTGTCGAAGTTCACCACGGTCCACTCGGGCCGCGTCTTGCGCAGGTACCGCACGAGGTTACTGCCGATGAATCCGCACCCACCCGTAACGAGGACGTTCATGGCGCGGCCTCTAGCACATCGTGTAGGACTGACGACCGTGAGAAAGCGCGCATGATTCTGGTGATTGGCACGCCGCCGAGGGCGGGGGTCGCGCGGGACGGCATGCACCAGCGGATCGCCGCCATCGATGCGCTGCTGGGCGATGAGCCCCGGGTCTACCTCGAGCCGACCCTCGACGTGTCGACGGGGCCGTTTGAGCTGGAGACGCTCGACCCACTGCACGCGGTCGCGCGACCGTCAGTGCACGACTCCGTCCAATGGGCGCAGGTGGTGCACCTGGCGCTCGAGGCGCGCGCGGTCATCGTCCACTCCGTCTACTGGGCGCAGTTGGTGCTCCCGCTCTACGCGCTGGGTCACGTCGTCACGGACCTCCACGGCGTGGTTCCAGAAGAGGAAGCGTGGCGGGGCGCGCCCGAGGCCGCAGCCTTCTTGGGGCGCGTGGAGCGTGAGGCCGTGCTCCACGCGCGGGCCGTGCTGGTGGTGAGCGACGCGATGAGCGGGCACCTTCGGGCGAAGTATCCCGAGCTCAAGACGCCCCTCATTCGACTGCCCGTGGCGATGGCCCCTCGCCCACCCGTGCGCCGGCCCGACGCACCGCCGTGGAGGCTCATCTATGCCGGCCACAACTCGGTCTGGCAGCACGTCGGCGGCATGCTGGCCGCGCTCCAGAAGACTTCGGCGCCGTGGGCGTTGCAGGTGCTGACGCCGGTGCCGCACCAGTTCAACGAGGTCCTGGCGGAAGCCGGTCTGTCCGACCGCGTGCAGGCCCGGGCCGTGCCGCCCGCGGCGGTTCCCGCGGCGTTGGAGCATTCGCACCTGGCGTTCGTCCTGCGCGAGGACCACCTGGTGAACCGGGTGGCGTGCCCGACCAAGCTGGCCGAGGCGCTGGCGTGTGGGTGTGTGCCGGTGGTGAAGAGCCGCGAGATCGGCGACTTCGCCGCGTTGGGCTACCAGACCGTTGGCGTGGACGACTTCGTGGCCGGGGCGCTGCCGACCCGCCCACAGCTGGAAGCGATGTCGGCGGCCAATCAGCAGGTGGCGGCCGCTTTGGTGACGGTCGCCGAGGCGGGCGCGCGAGAGTTGCGAGCGGTGCTCGACAGCCAACGTCCAACGACTCGCGCGACGACGCGCCAGAGTGAGTTGGCCCGGCCCTGGGTCGAGCTCGTCACCGGTGACTCGCGTCACACGGCCAATGGGCCTGCCGTCGAGGCGCGCGGAGGTGGTGGTCTCCACGCGCTCCTCGAACTTGAACGCGCCCAGCGGCGCACGCTCGAGGCGGCGGTGAATCGGCTGACCTCGCAGAACCGCGAACTCAACGCCGAGCGGAAGAGCGCGTTTGCGGCCCTGGACCGCGTGGAGACCGAAGCGAATGACCTGCGCGTTCGCCTGGGCGTGATGGAGCGGACCCGCTCGTGGAAAGCGACCGAGCCCCTGCGGGCCGCGGCGCGGGTTCAGCGGGCGCTGAAAGCGGCGGTGCGAAAGAAGAAGTGAGCGCTACATGCCCGCGTCAGGGCACGAGGCGCCGGGTTTGCACCCGCGGCCGCGGAGGCCGACCGACTTGGTGGGCGCGTTGGCCGCGTTGCTGGCGATGTCGATGGCCGCCGAGTAGGCCTTCTCGGCCGTCGGTTTGAAGAAGATGCGAATGAAGGTCTTCTGGTTGGCTTTCAGCTCGAGCGAGGCCGGGCCTTCGATGGTGAACGCCGCGTCGCCCGACACGTTGGCGGAGGAGATCTTGAGCGTCTCCGAGCCCCGGTTCTGAATGAGCAGCGACTCCTGCGGAATGGTTCCGATGACCGTGCCGCTGCCGAATTCGAGGCCGAAGCCGATCGAATCCCGGTCGGTGCAGATGAAGGCCTTGCTCTGCAGGGGGTTGTCAGAATTGCAGATGTAAGCGGTGTTCCACCCGCCGTCTGGCAAGGTGTCTGTCGACATCCCCTTTCCACACGAGACAAGAAGACCGACAATGCACAGCGGCGCGAATCGCACCATGACCACCTCCAAGCGAAACACCCTTCTAGTCCAGCTTCTGTGCGTCGTCGCGCTCTTCTCCTGTGGGACGAAGAAGCAGGAATTCCTCGGAACGCGGGTCAAAGACAGCTGCAACGGTGAGTGGCCGGTCTGCAGCGAAATCGTCGGGTGCCTGCTGGGCGACACCAGCTACGTGGAAGGGAAGTTTCCCGGCGAGGCGCGGGTCATCGTTCAGCTGTTTGAGCCGTCAACGGTGACCGCGTCGCTCTACCTCGAGGAGACCAGCGCCGCGGGCGCTCAGACCGTCTTCAACTTCAACGAAGATGCCTGCCGCGCACGCCAACGCGAGGCGGTGAACGGCAAGGCGCTGCTCGACGAGTTCGAGAAGACCGGTGTGGTGTTTCGAAAAGCCGACCTGTCGGGCGTGGGGGACCACCTGGTGACGGTCACGTCCGACGCGAGATCGAAGTTCATGCTGAAGATCGACGTGGCGCCGACGCGGCTCAACGGCGCCACCAACTGAAGTCAGCTCCCGCCGGCCTTCAGCCGCTCCACCAGGTGCTTGCCCACGCGGAAGGAGTTGGCCGCGATGGTGAGGGTCACCGGCACGCCGCCGCTGGTGGGCATGAAGCTGCCGTCCACCACGTAGAGGTTCTTCACGCTGTGGCTGCGGCAGTTCTTGTCCAGCACGCTGGTGGCGGGGTCATTGCCGAAGCGGCAGGTTCCCCCCTGGAGAATGGTGGTCTCGCCCGCCGCGCCCAGCCGCTCCATGGAGTCGGGCGCCATGGTCTGCAGGACCTCTTCACCACGCTCGACGAGGAACTTGGTCATTTTGAAGTCGATGGGGTGGCGCTTGATGGTGATGGCGGCGACCGGGAGCCCGAACTTGTCCTTCACGTTGGCGTCGACGCCCACGTAGGTGTCGTTGTTGGACAGGAACTCGCCGTACACCTCGAACTGCAGCACGCGCGAGTCGCGGTGGTCGCGCAGCTTCTGCTTGAGCGCCGCGCCGAAGACGCCCTTCTCGCCTTTGCCCGCCAGTCCCACGGCTGCGAAGATCGGGTTGGGGTGTTGCCACATGAAGCCCAGCGTTCCGCCCTTGCGAAAGCCGAACTTGTCGTCGGGGAGCGCGTAGAAGTCCTGCACGCTGCGGTTGATGAAGGGCGCGTTGCTCTCCAGCCAGGGGCGGGCGGCCTTGTTCTTTGCGATGCGGAAGGTGGCGCGCGACTCGCCGAAGGAGCTGAAGGTCAGGTTCTTCCCCACCAGCCCGTTGTCGTTGCCGAGCCCTTTGGGAAACTTCGATGAGGTCGAGTTGAGGAGCAGGCGCGCGCTCTCCACCGCGGTGCACGAGGAGACGATGAAGCGCGCCTTCTGTTCGTGCTCCACGCCGTCGGCGTCGAGGTAGATGACGCTTCGGGCGAGGCCTTTGGCGTCGACCGTAATCTCCTTCGCCATGCAGCGCGTGCGCAGGTCCACCTTCCCGGTCGCCAGCGCTTTGGGGATGACCGAGGCGTTGGTGCCGGACTTGGCGTCGTGTTCGCAGCCGTAGCTGCCGCACAGCGCGCAGTACACGCACGGTGCCCGGCCCTGGTACTCGCGGGAGATGATGCCGCGCGCGGTGGGAATGGAGTGCCACCCGAGTGACTTGCACGCCTTGTCGATCTCCTCGCCCACCGGGTGGGTGGCGAGCGGCGGCAGGGGGTAGTTCTTCTTCCGCGGCTCGAGGAACGGGTGGGGCACCGCGTTGCCCGACACGCCCAGCTCTTCTTCGGCGATGTCGTAGAAGGGCGAGAACTCGTCGTAGGTGATGGGCCAGTCCGTGATGTTGGCGCCCGGCACCGCGCCGATGGTCGACTTGAGCCGGAAGTCGATGGGCTTCAAGCGGTAGAAGTACCCGCTCATGTGGACCGTGCCGCCGCCGACGCAGTTGGCGGTCCACGCCTCGTTGCTGCGCGCGAACGGCTTGTCGGGACCGGCGCGCCAGAGGTGCGGCTCGTCCCACGGGAGTGGCATGAAGAAGTTGCGGCGGCTGTTGAGGATTTCGTCGTGAACGAAGTCTTCTTTTTTGTAGTGCGCGCCTTTCTCGAGCAGCACCACGTTGATGCCCGCGCGGGCGAGCGTGAGGGCCAGGGGGCCGCCGCCGGCGCCGCTCCCGATGATGCACACGTCGGTGAGGTCGGTCGCCATCAGCAGCCCTTCCCGCCGCCGCAGCGCAGGTGCTGGAGCTTCTCGGCGCCGTTGTAGAGGGCCTTGGGGTCCGCGTCGGCCGCGCCCACCAGGTCGAAGCCCACCAGCTTCCAGCCCGCCTTGTCTTTGTTGCCGCCGTAGCTGGGGTCTCCCAGGAACCCCTCCATGGTGAGGGTGATGAGCATCTCGAACCAGCGGTACTCGCCGGTCTTCTCCTCAGAGTTCTTGAAGATGGTCAGCACTTCGTCTTTCTGCGCGGCGGTGGCCTCGGCGAAGCCGACCTGATGGAGCCGCTTGCAGCGTCGGTCGAGCGCGGCGACGCCAGGGACGAAGTCGCGCTTCATCTTCTCCAGCACCGGCGTCTGCAGAATGCGGTCAATGTACTCGGGCACGTTGGCCGCCAGCGCGCCCGGTTCCTCGTCGGCCGGGATGATGCGGTCGACCGCCGCGGAGACCACGGCGAACTCGTCATTGGTGAAGGTCTGGTGGCTGGTGGTCTGGGGGCCGGGCTTGACCGTTCCGGCGTCGACCGTCGTGCCTCGCTTGCACGCGCCGGCGAACAGCAGGGTGCCGCCACCGAACAGCGCCACCCGGCGGACGAAGACGCGGCGTGACGCCTTGAATTCGGTCGATTTCTTCGAGCGTCGTTTCATGGGGCGAAGCATGCGGGCGGGCCCCCGGCGTGTCACATGTTTTCGCTCCACCCGTTTTTCGAGCGCCGGAGCGTCAACTTGAAGTAGTCGTGGGGGCTTCAAGGGGTGACCATGGAATTTGCGGCGCTGCGTGCGATTCACTTGCTGGGCGGGCTGGTATGGGCGGGGTTCGCGATCTTCCTCGGGGCGTACCTGCTCCCCGCCTTCAAAGAGGCGGGCCCGGGCGCTGCCGGCCCGGTGATGGCGGCGGTGATGAAGCGACGGTTCGTGCTGGTGATGAACCTGGCCGGCTTCGCGTCCGTGCTCTCTGGAATCCGGCTGTACATGCTCGTGTTCTCCAGCGCCTGGCTGACCACGCCCGGTGGCCTCTGCCTGACGGCGGGAGCGGTGCTGGGCCTGGGCGGTATGGTCATCGGCTCAGTCGTGTCGCGGCCGACGTCGGTGAAGATCGCGGCGCTGCAGGCAGCCATCGCGGCGCAAGGAGGCAAGCCCACGCCCGAGCAGGTGGCCGAGATGCCGAAATTGAGCGCCAAGATGGGCCGTGCCGGAACGCTGGTGGCCTGGCACCTGGGGGGCGCTGCGGCGTTGATGGCGTTCTCGAAAGTCCTCTAGGCCCGTGCTGCCCGCGTCCGCACGCGCAGCTCGTTTCGGTGTCGCGGGTGCCGCGTGGGCGGTGGCGGCAGTGGTGGCCCTGAGCGGAGCTTGTCTCCCCCCCTTTCATGACCTGACCGGCAAGAAGTGCGATGCCACGCACACCTGCCCGGTGGGGCTCGAGTGTCAGTCCGGCCGCTGCGCTCCGGCTGATGGCGGCCTGCCACCGCCCGACGGCGGCGGGGGAGGGACGCCATGAGCACCACCGCTCCCCAGACGATCGAGTCTCCGT
>CAZFXD010000159.1:0-11481 GCA_964522795.1 uncultured Myxococcaceae bacterium | reverse complement strand
CTGCGCCTCCTCTTTCAGGTCGATGTTGGTGGGGATGGTGACGTTCGGGTAGTTGGCGACCTCGTAGCGTTGGTTGCGCGCGAGGATGTGGACGATCAGGTCCTGCTTGTCCTTGGCGTTGATGAGCCCGAGGCGGATGGGGAGCGCGAACGTCTCGGAGTCGTAGTGGAAGCGGAGCGGCGAGAGCCTGGCCATGCCGTTCTCGAACTGCACCTTCTTCACGTCCACCCTGGCCACGAAGAACTTCATGCCCTGCTGGATGTACGGGCGAAACAGCGGGGCCGCGCCCGAGGGAATCTTGTACTTGTTGGCGTTCAGCCAGCCTTCCAGCCCCAGGCCGTCTTTGGCTGAAAGAATGACGATGTCGTACTCGCCGACGGTGAACTTGGCCTCGACAGTCACCTGGAACGATTCATCCGAGAAGTCGGCGCGGCCCATCGCGGCCGACGGCCGGGCGCTCTTCATCGCCATCTTCCGCTCCGCGTACTCCGGCATCCGGCACGGGTCCTGCTCCCAGTACTGCACGAGGCGCGGGGCGGCGAGCTGGTCGAGCTTCTGAAAGATGTCTTTGGTGAGCGTCTTGACGTTCGTTTCCTGGAGCACCACCGGCACCGGCACCACCATGGCGAAGTTCTCGGGCGGCCCCTGGTAGTTGTTCTGCATCGAGAGCACCGTGCGGGTGCCTTCGCGCATCAACGCGACCTGGGTGGCGTTGTTGTAGAGCCCCTGGCCGGCGCCGGAGACGTAGAAGCCGCAGAAGGCTTCGGCGGGTGCGGCGCTGATCGCGACGCAAGCGGACAAGAGGGCACTGGACAGACGCATGACTGCTCCTTGGGAACGCGTTCGGACGCCTGATGTAGGTGTGAGGTTCCTGGGTGAAAAAACCGCGCGGAGTATGGACACGTCAGCGCGCTCCGGGCGAGCAAAACCGGCGCGAGCGAAGTGTCAGCATTCGATGACGATTGCCCCAACCTGGTGGCAACTCGCATCAGTCGGGGCGTTTTAACCTGCTGGAATTACGTTCAAAGGAGGCTGGCGCAACCCTTGCTCATGTGAGCGCATCTGGAGGCAACATGACCCGACGAACCCCGACCCTTCTTCGAACCGCGACGCTCCTGCTGATGGCCGCGGCGTCCTCCTGTGTAGGTGCAGGTGTCATCGACCCCAACAACCCGAACAACCCTGACCCGGCGAACCCGAACCCCAACCCGAACCCCAACCCCAACCCGAGCGGCAACCAGCCACCGGTGGCGATCGCCGGCGTGGACCAGACGGTCGGTTCTTCGGCGGTGGTGACGCTGGACGGCTCGGGCAGCTCGGACCCTGAGGGCGATGTGCTGCTCTTCAAGTGGGTTCAGACCGGCGGTCCGACCGTCTCGCTGGACAACGCGCTCATCGCCAAGCCGACGTTCACCGCGCCCTCGGTGACGGCGATTCAGACCATCGTCTTCAAGCTCACCGTGAGCGACGCGACGCACGACGTCTCGGCGACCACCAGCGTGACCGTGGAGCCCGGCTCGATGCCGGTCAACCACCCGCCGGTGGCGAGTGTGATTGTGGCGCCCCAGGTGGCGAGCGGCGCGATGGTCACCCTCGACGCGTCGGGCTCTTCGGACCCGGACGGTGACTCGCTCACCTTCCAGTGGACGCAGACCTCGGGTCCCACGGCGATGATCTCTGACGCCAAGATCGCCAAGCCCACCTTCGTGGCGCCGACCGTCACGGCGTCGACGGTGGTGAAGTTCTCGGTCGACGTCTCCGACGGCCACGGCGGCAAGTCGACGGCGGTGGCGAGCATCACCGTGGTGGCGGCTTCGAGCAACCACGCCCCCATCGCCAACGCGGGCGCCGACGTGACGGTGAACCAGAACGTGGTCGTCACCCTCGATGGTTCGAAGAGCTCGGATCAGGACGGCGACGCCATCACCTACGCGTGGACCCGGGTGAACGGCCCCACCATCTCGCTCTCGTCGGCTACGGCGCAGAAGCCCACCTTCACCGCGCCCGCGGTGACCGGCACGGTGACGGCGACGTTCTCGCTGGTGGTGACCGACGCCAAGGGGCTCGCCTCCAACCCGGACACCATCGTGGTGACCATCAACGGCTCGACGGTGGTCAGCACCGGGTTCCAGAAGGTGGTCTCGCTGCACTCGGTGACGCGCAACAGCATCGCCGTGTTCTTCATCACCTCGAGCGCGGTGGCCGCGACGGTCTCGTACGGCGTGGGCGACTACGCCAAGTCGGTGACCGAACCGGCAGCGGTGACCCGCCACATCATCACCATTCCGGCGCTCAGCGCTGACACCAAGTACCAGTACAAGGTGACCGCGGGCACGGCGCTGGCGACGGGGACGTTCTCCACCGCGCCGGACATGACGGCCGGCACCAAGCCGTTCAGCTTCGCGGTGGCGGGCGACGCCCGCGGACACTCGGTTTGGACCACGGTGTCCAAGGCCATTCTGGCCAAGAACCCGGCGTTCCTGGTGCAGACCGGCGACAACAACGGCTCGTCGGGCTCCGCTGCGAACTGGGAGGAGTACTACAAGTCGGGCGAGCAGATGTTCGCCAACATCCCCGTGTTCCAGGCGCAGGGGAACCACGACGACGGCTCGAACTACTCGACGTACAACATCGCGCCGCAGAGCTCGTCGAACAGCGACCTCTACTACGCGTTCGTGTACGGGAACGCCGGCTTCGTGGCCATCAACACCAACGCCTCTTCTTCCACGCAGACCAGCTGGGTGAAGAACGCGCTCACCGCCATGACCGGCGGTCCGCTGTTCGCCTTCCACCACCACCCGCTCTACTCCTGCGGCAGCCACGGCAGCGACTCGTCGATGCAGAGCCAGTACAAGGCGACGTTTGAGGCCGCCAAGCTGACGTCGGACTTCACGGGCCACGATCACGACCTCATCTACTGGGCGCCGACCAACGGTGTTCGCTACGTGGTGTCGGGCGGCGGTGGCACGAGCCTCTACGGCCTGTCGGGGTGCCAGGGCCCGTTCGCCAAGAGCGCGTACGGCTTCATGATCGTCAACGTCGACGGCGACAACATCACCCAGACGTTCTTCGACGAAAAAGGCGTGGAGCTCTTCCACGAAGGTCCGTTCAAGGCGGCAGGTCCCAGCATCACCTTCTCCAAAATCGGCAACCTGGCGGTGTACTAATGAACTCCAAGAACCAGATGACGTTGTGGGTGTTGGCGGTGGCCGGGGTGGCGGCGGGGTACATGCTGGCGCACTCGATGGGCCTGCCGATGGTGTGGTTCGACAGCAAGACCCACCTGTGGAGCTTCGGCGAGCGCCCCAGCACCGCCGCGATGGACTACTTCGGCCGGTCGCTCTGGTCGTTTGGGTTCGGGGTGGTGGCGGTGCTGGCGGGCAAGGCGCTGTCGCTACGCCGACCGACGATGCGCGCGGCGTGGGCGCAGGTTGCGGTAGCTGCTCTGGTGTTGACCGTGTGCGGCGCCCTCGAGGTGAACCGGTTGCTCCACCGGGTGCCCAAGACCGAGACAGTGCCTGACGGCTTCAGCCTGGTGACGGGCCGGTTCGAACAGCCGAACGCGAGCCCTACACCCCTCGCTCAGCGGTAATCAGCAGCCCCGCGATGATCGCGACGGCGTCGAGGACCCACAGGCCCAGGGCGAAGAACGCGAACGCAGGGACGGCGGGGCGATCGGTGGCGTCGAACTTGCGGCCCACCACGATGAGCCCCACGGCCATCGGGACGGCGAAGAGCGCGGCCGCCTCTTTCACGTCGAAGAGGTTCGAAGCCCAGACCGCGTAGCGGTTCAAGTAGAGGCCCGCGACCCAGAATCGGTACGGCGGGTAGATGATGAGCCCGACCACCGCGGTGACCAGGTGAAGCACGCCCGTGGTGACGGCGTAGATGCGGCCCAGGCGCAGCTTCATGCGGTTGCCGCGGATGAACCCGATGCTGACCAGAGCGAGGTGGGTCATCGCCCCCGCGAGCGCCATGGCGAGCAATGCGTGCAAGACGAGAAGAACGCGAATCATCACGGTGCCGCGTATCATGCGGGCAACTCGTGCTGACGTCACTTGAACAACCGCGGTTTCGTTCGCTCTTCGCCGCGACCCTCGCGTTGCTCTCGCACGGGGCGGCGTTGTTCGCCGGGTTCATCTGGACCGACCACGGCGATCTTGAGAGCGGCGCCGCGCTGCTCAAGCCCGGTGAGGCGCTGCACGCCTTCACCCAGGGCTACGCGCGCACGGGCTTTTACCGGCCCCTCACTGTCCTCTCACTCTCCCTGGACTCGTGGTGGGGGCAGGGCGCCTGGGTCTTTCACCTCACCAGCCTGTCGTTGCACGCCGCGGCTTCGGTCCTGGTGGGGGTGGTGGCGGCGGCCTTCGGCGTGTCGCGTCGCGGAGCGCTCTTCGCGTCGGCGCTCTTTGCCGTGCATCCGGTCACCGGACTGGTGGCCAACGCGATTCCGTTCCGCGGCGATGCGCTGGTGACCTGCCTGCTCCTGGTGTTGCTGTGGGCCGCGCGGAGCGACAAGCCGGTCGTGGCGGGCGTGGCGATGCTCCTGGCCGGGTTCTCCAAAGAGACCGCGTTCATTCTCGGGCCTCCCTTCGCGCTGCTGGCGATGCCGAAGCGAAGTGTGAAGACGCTGGTGGCGGTGGGCGCCGGGTGGGCGCTGCCCGCGGCGCTTCGCTTCGGGTATGCGCCGTCGTGGCATCAGGAGTTCCCGCCGTTGACCGCGCTGGACGCGATCGGGACGCGCCTGGCTGGCGTGGGCAAGAGCGCGCTGGCCATCGTCTTCCCGTTTCCTCCCAGCGTGTGTGATGCCTTCGCCATTCAGCCGCCGTGGACGGCGCTGGCGCTGTGCGGCCTGGTGGCTCTGCTCGCGTGTGGGTACTTCGGCGTTCGCCGGCGCGGGTTGGCGCTGGCCTTGTGCCTGGCGCTGATTCCGGCGCTGAACGTGGTGCCGGTGCCGCGGTTCTGGTCGCCGCACTATCTCTACCTGCCGCTGGCGCTCATCCTGATGCTGGTGGCGCCGCTCCTGGAGCGCTTTCGTCGATCGCCGCTGGTGGTGGCGCTCCTGCTGGTGGCGTTCTGGCCGGTGACGCAGCGGGACGCGGCCCGGTACAAGAACGACACCACCTTCTTCACGCGGGAGCTGGAGGTGAACCCGCAGTGCCGGGAGGCCCAGTTCTACCTGGGGGACGCCCTGCGGCAGGCGGGCGAGCTCGAACGGGCCGGTCGTGAGCTCGAAGCTTCGGTGACGCCGCACCCCGGCCTTCTCGCCTTCGTCGATGAGAGCGCCGCCCAGACCAACCTCGGCATCGTGCGCCTGCGGCAGGGTCAGCTCGACAAGGCCAACGCCGCGTTCACCCGGGCGCTGGAGCTGGAGAAGAAGCCGCTCGAGCGGCGTAAGGTCGCCTACAACCTCGCGGCGGTTGAGTTCGCCCAGCAGAACTTCGCGGGCGCCGCCCGGCGCCTCGAACCGGAAGTCGATCGACAAGACGCGCTGCCCGAAGCGGTCGAGCTATACCTGCAAACCAGAACCCGAATGGGAGAGACCCCATGATGCGAATTATCGCCGCCACCGCGGTGCTGTCGTTGCTGGCCTGTACCGAGAAACCGAAGGCTCCCCCGCGCCCGCCTCCTCCGACGGAGCAGCGCGCTGGCGCGGTGCCCCAATGGCCGGGCGCGATGGTGGTCGACTGGAAGCAGGTGGCCATCGCGCGGGAAGCTCGCCTCACCACCGCCGAGCTGGTGGGCGGCGTCTGGCGTCTTGGCCCACCCCGGCAGGGCGACGCCGACCCCGACGCCATCGATCGCCTGAAGCTGGCGCTGACCTCGCCGCAGATTCTGTCCGCGACCTTCGCGGAGAACCCGCCCCCCAGGTTCCCTCCCACAGGCCCCGTCGCTGGAACGCAGATTCGAATCAAGAACTCCACCGGCAAGACGTGGGACCTGTTTCTGCCCAGGGTGCCGCTGGGGGCGGCGGTGGTGGCGCAGGTCGCCGGCGTGGGCGACTTCACCGTCTCTCCGGTCGAGATGTCGAACAAGATTCCCGACCCCGAAGACTTCCTCACCCCGGGCCTGTGGACGGCGGCGAACAAGAAGGAAATCAGCGTGGAGGTCAAAGGTCCGGTGAACTACCGGGTCGAGGGCCAGGGCGAAGAATGGAAGGTCGTGAAGGGGAAGAAGCCCCGCCGCGACGTGGAAGACGTGGCGGGCGTCATCACCGGTCGCCAGGCGTCGGGGCACCCCACGGGTGACGCGAAGTCGCTGGGCCTCGACCCACCCACGGCCACGGCCAGGCTGTGCACGAAGGACGAGTGTCGCGAGTTCGTGTTCGGGAGCGCCGCGACCGACGCAGGCGTCGGCTATTTCGCGCGAGCGCCTGACAGCGAGCCGCTGGAGCTGCGGGAGAGTGACTGGCACCTGCTGGTGAACGGGCCCTTCTAGGCAGCGCCGCCGCGCCGGGGGGCCGCACCCGCTTGTGTAGTTCTTGAGAGTGAGTATCACTCGCATCTGAGCCTACGCGTGACGTCTCTCGACCAACTCTCAGCCGGAACTCGCGCGCGCCTGACCGGCATCGGCGGCGAGCGGGCGTTCCGCTGTCGGCTGCTGGAGCTGGGGTTGTTGCCGGGCTCCGCCATCGAGGTGGTTCGACGGATGGACCGCAACGGAGTGATGGAAGTTGAGGTGCGCGATTGTCGGCTCTCGGTTCGCCAGACGGACGCGCAGCACGTGTCGGTCGAAATCGAGCGCCCGACGTGAGTGGCCCCACCTCTACGCCCCGCGTCGCCATCGCCGGCAACCCCAACACGGGGAAGACCACCCTGTTCAATCGCCTCACCGGGCTCTCCGCGCGGGTGGGCAACTACCCGGGCGTCACCGTGGAGCGCGAAGCAGGGCGGGTGACGCTGCCCCACCGCGGCGAGATTGAGTTGCTGGACGTCCCCGGGACGTACTCGCTGACCGCGCGCAGCGCCGAAGAGCAGATCGCCATTTCGTCCATCTGCGGTCTGCCGCCGCAGCCCGAGGCCGACGCCGTGCTGATCGTGGTCGACGCCACGCAGCTGACCCGCAACCTGTACCTCGTGCTCCAGGTGATTGAGACCGGCGTCCCGGTGCTGGTGGCCCTGAACATGGTCGACATGCTCCCGGCACGCGGAGTGCGAGTGCACGTGGCGGCGCTGGCGAAGGAGCTCGGCGTCCCGGTCGTCTCCATGAGCGCGCGCGACGGTGAGGGCGTCGAGGAGCTGAAGCAGGCGTTGGATGCGCTGCTGGCCGCGCCGGCGTCTGGCTCACCGGGGCCGCGGTGGGTCCCCAGCTCGGAGGCCCTGCGCGCTGACGTGGCCGCCGTGGCGGCGATGCTCCCGTCGGAGTGGCGCACCACGGACCCGCGTCGGCGCGACGCCTTCGCGCTGTGGGCCCTGCTGTCGCTGGACGCGCGCGACGAGATTCGCGGCATTCCTCCGGGGTTGCGTGCCGCGGTGATTGAGCGCCGTGAGCGTGCCCAGGCGGCTGGCCGTGACCTTGAGCTGGAGGTGGTCTCGGGCCGCTACGGGTGGATTGACCACCGCGCCCCGCGCTTCGTGCTTCAGGAGGCGCCCAGGCAGCGGTCGCTCACGGACTCCGTCGACCGGGTGTTGCTGCACCCCACGCTGGGCTTCGGCATCTTCGTGGTGGTGATGGCGGTCATCTTCCAATCGCTCTTCAGCGGCACGGAGCCGGTGGTGGGGTGGATTACCAGCGGCATGGGGTGGCTGAAGCAGGTGGTGGTGGGCGCGATGCCGCCGGGGTTGCTGGCGGACTTCGTGGGAGACGCGGTCATCGAAGGGCTGGGCAGCGTGCTCGTCTTCCTGCCGCAGATCATGCTCCTCTTCTTCTTCATCGGGGTGATGGAAGACACCGGGTACATGGCCCGGGTGGCGATGTTGATGGACCGGGTGATGAAGGCGATCGGCCTCCACGGGCGCGCCTTCGTGCCCATGATGTCCGGGTTCGCGTGCGCCGTGCCGGCGGTGCTGGCGACGAGAACCATGGAGCGCAAGCGCGACCGCTTCCTCACCATGATGGTGATTCCGCTCATGACGTGCTCCGCGCGTCTGCCGGTCTACGCGCTGATTATCGCCGCGCTCTTTCCCCCGACGAAGCTGTGGGGCGCGATCCCCGTTCAGGGACTGCTGATGGTGGGAATGTATTTGCTGAGCACGGTGACCACCCTGACCGCCGCGGCCGTGCTGGGCCGCACGGTGTTCAAGGGGCACCGCGTGCCGCTCCTGCTCGAGATGCCGCCGTACCGCAAGCCGCACTGGAACTCGGTCGCCGCGATGATGTGGAAGAAGAGCCGGGTCTTTCTCACCGAGGCAGGCACCGTCATTCTCGCGTGCACCGCGGTGATGTGGGCGCTGCTGTCCTTTCCCCGGTCCGAGGAAGCCACTCGACGCTTCGAGGAGGAGAAGGCGCGCGTCGAGCAGACGGTGCCCGCGGGGACCGAGCGGGAGGCGCAGCTCGCCGCGTTGGTGAACGCGAGGCAGGCCACGGCCTTGACCGAGAGCTTCGGGGGCAAGATCGGCCGGGCGCTTGAGCCGTTGATCGCGCCGCTCGGGTTCGACTGGAAGATCGGCATTGGCCTGCTGGGTGCGTTCGTGGCCCGGGAGGTCTTCGTCAGCACCATGGGCGTCGTCTACGGCATGGGCAAAGGCGTGGACGAAGGTTCACCCGGGCTGCGCGACCGCCTGCGCGCCGAGTCGGCGCCCGGTGGCGCTCCGAAATACACGCCGCTGATGGGCTTCTCGTTGATGACGTTCTTCGCGCTCGCCTGCCAGTGCATGAGCACGCTGGCCGTGGTTCGCCGGGAGACCCGCAGCGTGAAGTGGCCGGCGTTTCTGTTCGGCTACACCTTCGCGCTGGCGTGGCTGGCGGCGTTCGTCGTCTATCAAGGCGGGCGATGGCTCGGGCTGGGCGGCGTGCTGTGACGACGCGCCGCGAACACGGGGTGAGCCACTTCGGGTGGTCCCTCTGCGTGCCGGCGCTGGCGCTGGCGCTCGCAGGCTGTGGCACGAATGCCAGCGGTGGTGGAGATTCTGGCTTCGACGCCGGCGCGACAGACTCCGGCGCCTTGAACGACGGCGGAGCGCCTGACGCGGGAGCGCCCGACGCCGGTCGCCCCGACGGCGGCGACGCGGGGAATCTCGACGCGGGCGCGCCGCTGACCGCGCCACTCGAGACGTGGACGTGGGTTCCGTTCCCCGACACGCACTGCGCCAACGGCACGCCCGACGGCCTGGTGGTCAACCTGACCAATAAGAGCGATGACCTGCTCGTCTACATCTCCGGCGGCGGTCTCTGCTGGGATGGGCCGACCTGCTTCGAAGCGAAGCTCTCGGTCCATGTCGAAGACACGTTCGGCGACGCGGGCATCGGGCCGCTCGCTGAAGCGCGCGGGCACGAGAACACGGGCCTGTTTGATCGCAAGAACCCCACCAACGTCTTCAGGAACGCGAACTACGTCTACATTCCCTACTGTACGGGCGACCTGCACGGGGGCCGTGCGAAGCGAACGTACACGCGGTCCGACGGCGGCGTGCAGGACGTGTGGCACTGGGGCGCGCCGAACTTCGAGGCGTTTTTGGCGCGCCTGCGGCCGACCTTTCCCGCGCCCACCCGCATGTGGCTGACGGGTTCGAGCGCGGGCGGCTTCGGCTCGTTCTTCAATTTTCCGCGCTTCGTGCAGGCGTTTCCGAACTCCGACGTGGCGGTGTTGGGAGATGCCGCGCCGATGGTGACGCCCGACGGTGGGCGCTGGCCCGTGTGGCGCACCGTGTGGAACCTGGAGCTGCCGCCGAGTTGCGCGAACTGCGCCACCGAGCTGGGCGCCTACATCGACTCGATCGCCGACGCGTACCCCACGCACCGCATTGGCTACACCGGGTACGACACGGACCTGATCGTGAGTCTCTACTGGGGCTACGCGTATGGGCAGCTCCCGGTCCGGCAGATGGTGAACCAGCACTGGCTCGGCCACGCCAACACCCGGGCGATGGTGGTGCCGGGGCTGCTCCACGTCTTTTTTGATCAGACCACGTACAACGACCTGCGCCCCGACGGCGGGCCTAACCCGAGCCTCTTGTATTCATCGGACGGCGGCATCAGCGCGCGTGAGTGGATTCGGCGCTGGGCCCTGGGCGACGGCGGGTGGAGCACCACCCTGTAGAAACGAGGGGTCGCGCTGTTGCCCTCGGCGCGGAGGGCTTCATACGATGAGCCTGTGCAACGAATTCTCGTGGTCGCGACGCTGTTGGGCGCAAGCGTTGCGCTGGCCAAAGCCGGAGGTATCGCCGCGACCGACTGCACGAGCTGTCACGGGGCTACCCCTGCGGCGGTCTCGGTCAGCGCGAACCCGCCCACCGTCTCGCCTGGTGGCAGCGTCACTCTGACCATCAGCATCACCAGCAGCGCCAAGGGCGGCTTCTTTCTCACGGCGAACGGGTCGGGCACCTTCGCGCTCATCTCGGGACAGTCGACGCGACTGGCCGGCGACGGCGTGGCGCACTCCACGCCGGTCTCGGCCTCGGGAGGCAAGGTCACCTTTCAAGTGAAGTGGACCGCGCCCTCGACGCCCGGGGGCACGGACTTCTTTGTGTGGGGCGTGGCGGCGAATGGAAATGGCACCAACGCGGGCGACGCCACCGGCTCGGCCGTGGCCAACATCGTCTACGGCTGCGCGGGGGTGACGCTCTACCGGGACTTCGACGCCGACGGGCACGGCGCTGCCTCCAGCGGTACCACGAAGAAATGTGCGGCCGAGACCGGGTGGTCGCTGTCGAACGACGACTGCGACGACAACGACGAGCGGAAGTACCCGGGGAAGGTTGAAGCCTGCAACGGCCGCGACGACAACTGCGATGGGCAGGTGGACGAGGGCCTCGGCGCCACCATGACCTGGGCGGACCTGGACGGCGATGGCTACGGCGATCCGGTGAGCACGCCGCTCGTCGGCTGTAGCACCAGCGCGCGTGCGTCGAACAAGCTCGACTGCAACGACAACGACAAGAACATTCACCCGGGCGCGCCCGAGGTCTGCAACATGAAGGACGACAACTGCAACGGCACGCCCGACGAGGGCGTGAAGGTGCGGTGCGGCGAGGGTTGGTGCGCGCGACTGGGGCCCACGTGTGATCCTCAGCTCTGCTTCCCCGGGCTGCCCACGCCCGAGAAGTGCAACCTGCTGGACGACGACTGCGACGGGCAGACCGACGAAGGGATGACCTGCGACGCCGGCTTCGGCTGCTACCTGGGCGAGTGTCTGCCAGAGCTCCCCGGCTCGTACGTGGACGCGGGCAATCCGCCGCTGGTGTTGCCCGATGGCGGCGTGGTTTCCAACGGCGGCGGGGCAGGGGGGGCAGGCGGCTCGGTGGGCGCGGGCGCTGCCGGAGGCACCAGCGCGGCGGGCGGCAGCAGTGGAGGGAGCACCTCGGCGCCGGCGTGCGGGGCGGC
>CAZFXD010000158.1:3072-11542 GCA_964522795.1 uncultured Myxococcaceae bacterium | reverse complement strand
TTCCACATCAACCCGTACGTGGTGGCGCTGCTGCCGGCGATGGCCGTGGGGAGCGCGGTCGCGCTCGGCGGGCGGCTCCCGGGCGCGAAGCTGGCCGAGGCCGCGGTGCGTGTCGGCGCGACCGGCCTCAGCCTGGTGCCCGCCCTGGCCGCCGACGTGGTCTCGGCGGGGGCAAAGCTGCCGGCGTCGCTCCGGTTCGCGGTGAGCTCGTCGGCGCCGCTCTCGCCGGAGCTGTTGGAGAAGTTCGAGCGCTTCTCCGGCACCCAGGTGCGGCAGTGCTACGGGCTGTCTGAAAGCTCCGGCTTCGTCGCCTTCGGAAGCCTCTCGCCCCGACAGCCCAATGGGAGCGTGGGGCCCATCTCGAGCGGGTGGGAGCTCCGCCTGAGCGCCGAGGGCGAGGTGTGCGTGCGCAGCGCTGGGGTGTTCGGCGGCTACGAAGGGGATGCGGCCGCGACCGCCTCCACCATTCGCGACGGCTTCCTTCACACCGGCGACGTCGGGCGCCTCGACGAGCACGGCAACCTGTGGCTGAAGGGTCGCTTGAAGGAGATGGTCAATCGCGGCGGCGAGAAGGTCGCGCCGTTGGACGTGGAGGCCGCGCTTCGGCAACACCCCGCGGTCGCCGAGGTGGCGGTGTTCGCCATTCCGGACGAGCGACTGGGCGAGCGGGTGGCCGCCGCCGTGGTGTGGCGTGGGCCCGAAGCGTTCGACGAAGACGCGCTGGTGGCATTGGCGCAGAAGACGCTGCCGGAGACACACGTTCCCGAGACGTGGGTCACGTTGGACTCGCTCCCGCGGGGACCGACTGGAAAAGTGCTACGGCGAGTGCTGGCCGACGCGCATCGCGCGCCGAAAGCGAAAGGGACGACATGACCGCACCGGTGGCGTTGGTGATGGGAGGCTCGCGAGGCATCGGCCGTGCCGTGGTGGAGACGCTCGCCGCCCGCGGCATGGACGTCGTGATTCACGCGCACGCGCACGTCGAAGAGGCCCGAGAGCTCGCGGCCCGGGTGGCGGCGCAGGGCCGGCGTGCGCACGTCATCTCCTTCGACCTGTCGACGCCGTCGCTGCCGGAAGGCTGGCTGGAGGGGGCCGAGGCGGCGCTGGGACCGGTGCGACACCTCGTCTACGCCGCTGGCATTCCGTCTGCCGATTTCGTGGTCCACCACGACGTGGAGGACTGGCAGCGCGTGCTGGCCGTGAACCTGAACGGCGCGATGTTGGTGGCGCGCGAGGTGTTGGCGGCGATGGCGAAGCGTCGAGTCGGCAGCGCCGTCTTCGTCTCCTCCATCGCCGATGGCGCGCTCTCGAAGGGGAACTCGGCCTACGCCGCCTCGAAGGCCGCGCTCAACGCGCTGGCGAAGTCCGCCGCCCTCGAGCTGGGGCCACGCGGTGTGCGGGTGAACGTCGTCGCGCCGGGGTTGGTGGAGACGGACATGTTGGCGAAGCTGCCGGCGGAGCTCCGACAGGCCACCGTGGCGCGCACGCCGCTTGGCCGCGTGGGGCAGCCTGCGGAGATCGCGGCCGCGGTGCAGTGGCTCTTGTCGGACGAGGCGTCGTTCGTCACGGGCGCGGTGCTGCCGGTGTCGGGCGGGCTCGACCTGTAGCGCGCGGCGAGGCGACGTTGGTGAGGCTCACCAGCTGCCGAGCTTCGCCTCAGGGAGCGTCACGCGCTGGCCGACCCGGGGCAGCTCGAATTTCCGGAACGCGCCGCGGTCCAGCGCCCAGAAGGACCATTTGGCGTCGTCGAGGGGGGCGTCGAACTCCACCCGCACCACCTTCGGACGGTCGTCGTCTGTGACTTCGGTGACGACGAAGCGCATGTCAGAGACGTGCCGAACGTCCCCCGGGTGAAAAGGGAACTTCGACGACCAGCCAAAGCGCGCGAAGGCGTCGTCCAGGTAGCCGCCCTCCACCGAGAGCTCCAGCACCTGGGCCTCCGGGCGCCTCACCTCCACGGCTTTCATGGTGGCGCCCAGACAGCGGACCTTGTCGGGCGTGGGCAGCCACAATCCTTCGCGAAAGAGCGGCATCAGGTAGCAGCTGAAACCAGCGGGCGCGTTGACGATGACCGCGGTCTTGTCCGCGAAATCAGCTGGCGCCTCCAGCGAGGCGATGACGTCGGCCTGCCTCGAGCCGATGACGCGGGGCAGGGCGCCGCGAACGGGATGCAGCGCGCCCGCCACCAGCACGTGAATGGCGAGCATGGCGCCAACCCACGCGCGTGGAACCTCACTGCTGAGCGAGAAGAGGCCGGTGGCGATGAAGCCCATGGCGCCCACCCCGACGGGAAACAGCAGCCGGTCGGACGGGAAGGTGGCGCACAACGGGAGCGCGCTCAGCACGGCGGCGACGGCGAAGAAGCGCGCCTCGGCAGACGCGCGGAAGATGGCGCGGGAGCTCCAGGCGAACAACGTCAGCGTGGCGACGGACAGCGCGACCACCCCGGCCAGCGGCCACCCGGTGAGCGGGAGCGCCACGTCGGCCGGGACGAGCCCCACCTGCGCGGCGAGGAGGACCGGGAGCCGCGATGCCACGGCGGCGAAGTATTCGGGGCTGAGTGAGGTGAGATAGACGTCGGCCCCTTCCGAGCGGTGGCTGAGGCTTTTGTACCAGGCGAGCCAGACGAGCGCGGCGAGGGCGCAAGGCACGAGCCCCAGGGCCCGGGCGCGGAGCGTGCGCCGGTCGAGACACGCGCTCCAGGCGACGGCGTACATGACCCAGCAGGTTCCTGACTCAGACGCCGCGAGCGCGAGGCCCCACAGGGGCGCCTGCGCCCACGTCCACGCCCGGGAGCCAGTGCGAGCGCCGCGAATGTGCGCGGCCAACGCGCAGAGCCCCAGGGCCGTGCCGATGACGAGGTGCTTGCTGGTGACGAACCCGAGCGGAAAGGCGTGCGCGTCGTCCAGCGCGTAGAGAAAGAGGAGTCCTCCTCCCACGGCGGCGGTGAGTTGCAGCTCGCGGGTGACCCAGAAGAGCGCGCAGAGGGCCAGGAGCCAGAGCGCCAGCATCACGCAGTGCATGACCCACACGTGGTGGGCGAACAGGCCAAAGTCGACGCGGTGAACGAGGGCCGTGAGCGGTCGGTGGTTGGCGAGAGTGCGGGATTCGGGAATCCACCAACCCTCGAGTCCCGCCTCTCGAAACTCGCTCCGCAGGCTGGGGTCGTCGCCGGTGTAATCGTAGAACTCCCAGCGGGAGCCGAGCAGCTTCGCCCAGCGCCCCTGCTCGGCGCGTGCACGGAACAGGTAGTCGTCGAACACCAACCCGTTGCCCAGCTTCAGCGCGCCCAGGGCGAGGCTGCCCAGGAGGACCCAGCGGAAGAGCCGCGGCTTCGAGATGAACGCGGTGACGCGGGCATGGAGTGCGGGGAGCAGTGCCACAGGTGTCGGCGAGTGAACTCTGATTTGCGTCTGCGGTGAAGCGCGCGCCGGGTTCTTGTGTTGCGGATCTCGAATAGGTCCACCCGCGGACCGTTGATACGTTCGCCCCGTGTCAAAGCCCTGCCAACAGTGTGGTGCCCCCATGAGTCCCGGTGAGGCGCGCTGCGCGCACTGCGGCAGCGCTGCGTCGGCGGCCGTCGCGCCGCCGGTTGGCGTGGCTCCCGCCGCTGGCGCGAACGCGGCGCGGTTTGAACGGGTGAAGGCGACTCCCGCCTACGAGGCGGCGCTTCGCCACGTTCCTCCCTCGGCGACCGGGGCCATCATCGGCTTCGTCATCGTGGCGGTGATGGTGATGCTGGGCGGCCTCTTCTTCATCGGCATCACGCTCGGAGCCGCCGAGGCCATCGAACGCGTGATCGCAACGCCGGCCACCGAGCGTGTCAGCGTCGACACCTCCGGCGACCTGCAGCCCGATGACCCTGCGCCGACCGATGCGTTCCACGGTGTGGGTCGCGCCACGAGCATCAAGAGCTTCGCCGCGGGGATGCCGACGGTGATGCGCGCCTTCCTCGCCGTCTTCGGCGCGGGGTTCTTCTTGATGGGCGTGTTCCTGTTCCGCCGCATGCTCCGGTTCGCGCGGGCGACGCCAACTCCGGTCCTGGCCGCGGTGCTGGATAAGCGAACCGACGTTCACCGGCGCAGCAGCCGACGCTCGTCGGAGGAGTACTTCGTCACCTTCGAGCTGCCCGATGGCACGCGCCGCGAGGTCGCTGTCGGTGGCCCGCTCTACGGGCAGGTCGTGGCCGGCGACCTCGGCGTGGCGTTCTGGCGCGCGGACGCCGTCGTGGACTTCGTGCGCCTCGAAGCGCGCTGAACGCTTTGCTGGGGTTGCCCCGCCGCTGGGGAGTGCGCCCTCAGGTGTCAACGCGCCTTGACACCCCGCGAGCAAGAAGAATGCCCGTCAGGCGCAACTGATCACCCGCGCTCGCGATAACATGCTCATCAAAGGGGAGACCGCATGACCACGATTGCCCAGCTGACGAAGAGCATTCTGACCCGGGAGAACCGCGCGTCGAACGACGGGAAGTACGCGTTTGGAGCGAAGCGGGGAAAGGTGTTCGAAGTCATCCTCGGGAAGACTGAGGTCGCCGGCATCATCGCGGACGTGAAGAAGCTCACCCCGGCGCAGCAGAAGGGCGTGCTCAAGGCCCTCGATAAGAGAATTCATCAGTGGCAGGTCCAGGCGAACGGCGCGCCGGTTCGTGTCGAGCTCGCCTCGCGGAAGACGCTGCTCGCGTTCGCGAAGAAGGTCGGCGTGGAGATGCCGGCGCTTGAGGGCGAGTACGCGCGCCTGCGGGCGCACCTGTCGCATCACCACCACGGCCTGCGCACACACATGGGCTGAGCCGTGACGAAGCGCCCTCGGAAGAACGCTGAGCGCGAGGTGTCTGCGGACCGCCTTCTCGACGCCATTCTGAAGAAGCATCTTCCGGAGTTGGCCTCGGTCGAGACGACTGAGCCCGCGGACACGTTCGAAGCGCCTCGTGGTGGCGAGGCCGGTGGCGAGTCTCGTCCCTCGCTCAACGACCCATGAACAATGCCCGAATCAGGCTTGAGACCTCGAATGAGGGCGTGGTGCGCGTGCGTCGAACGCTGGCCGTGCGGCTCAAGGCCGAGTTTCGCCCCGGCGCGCTGCGCGGAGTGAGCCGGGCCCTTCGTCGCGACGCGGCGTTGTTCTGGTCCGAGCGCGCGTGGAGCGAGTACGCCGCCATGCCGGTGATGGCGCAGGCGCTTCGCGCGGGCGTGGCCGAGCGCGTGCCCCTGGACGACTCGGCGGCGGTGGCGGGCATTCTTCAGGACGAAGCCCTGCACACGGAGCTCTCGCGCGACGTGGCGAACACCTTTCATGGCTACGTGGAAAAGGTGCCGGCCCACCTCGGCTTCGCGCCCTACGAGCTGGCCGTTCCGCTCGACCTGCCGCTCGCCCACTGGCTCGTTGCGGGAGGCTGCGTGGGGGAGACGATTTCGCGCGCGTTGATTCAGGCGCGCCTTCGACACACCCGCGTCCCGTGGGTGCGCGCGGTGGTGATGCGAACGCTCAAAGACGAGAACGTGCATGTGGCCTACTCGTGGGCCGCCTTGAAGCGCGTGGTGTCTCCCCTGAGCCGCGTGCAGAAGAAGCGCCTCGCCGAGTTCTGCCTGCCCACGGTTGAGGGCGCGTTCTCCTCGCAATGCACCGGAGGCCTTCGTGGCCCGGCGCGAAGACAGGAACGAGGGCTGCGCCAGCGCGTCGCCGACGCGGGGCTCGGCTCGTGCCCGCCGGACGAGGAAGATGAGGTGGTGCGACACGTGCTGGAGCGGGTCATCGCCCCCGCGCTTCAAGGGGTCGGCCTGCCGCTCTGACCGCCCCGTGTGAGACGAGCCCGCCGTCGGCTCGTGATAGAACGGCCCGATGCGGCAACCTGGAAACGTCCTCGCGGCGCTCTTGCCTCTCGCGGTGGCGATCGCCAGCGTGTCGCTCAACACGCGCCTCGGCGCCGCGGCCAGTCATCGCGTGTTTCAGGCGGCGGTCATTCCCGGCCTGCTCTGTGTGTACGGGAGCGGGGCGCTCGCCTGGGCCGCAGCTCAAGGCCTGCGCTTCACACAGGCGGCCGAGGTTCCCCGCGGCGTCTTCAAGTTCCTCGGGTGGATGCTGCTGTTGGCCTCATTCGTACCGGTGCTGATGAACCGGGGAACGTGACGCTCGATGCAACGAGGGGCGTCCGCTGACGCTGGCGCGTTCGCTACTGCCCGCTGACGACCTTGGTGAAGAGGTCGCCCGAGTTCGGGACCGAGTCGTTGTTCTTGTCGTCCCAGGTGAAGATGTACCAACCATCTGGGTACGCAGCGCGGTTGGGGAGCAAGACGTTGGCGTAGAAGTAGCCCGCCGCTTGAGTCCCGAAGCCCGACTGGCACACGCCGTAGCCGACGAGCGCGAGGGTGCCGGACGACGGGTCGGTCACGAGCTCAATCAGGAACATGTCTTTGTGTGCCGTGCAGCTTGAGGTCGGCATGGTGGCGACGATGTGATCATCCGAGCGCCGCTTGAACCACGAGGTGTCGACGCCGTTCTGCGCGAAGTACACCTTGGTCGACTTCTTGGTCGTCTCCAGCCACTTGAGCGGCTTGTTCGGCCAGGGGCCTCCGGCGGTGACGACCGTGGAGCCGCTCCCCAGCTTCAGCGCGCCCGTCGCCTGGTCCACCCACGCCGGGTTCGATTGCGGACCGTAGGTGATGACCGTGGACAGCGAGCAGTACTGCTTGATGGTCGAAGCGAAGACGTTGGCTGACCCGTCGTCAATCGGCTGCCCGTCGTAGATGACGTAGACCTTCTTGTTGGCGCAGAAGTTCGGGAACGTCTGGTCCTTGCACGAGGTACCGTCGCAGAACTGGTCCGCGCCGCACGCCACCCCGCACGCGCCACACTGCGTGGGCGTGACGATGTTCTGGCAGCTGCCCGAGCAGCACGCCGTGCCGGCGCCGCAGGAATTGCCGCACGCGCCGCAGTTGGCGTTGGTGTTGAGGGTGCCGCACTGGCCGTTGCAGCAGGTGCCGCCGGCGCCGCACGAGTTGCCGCACGCGCCGCAGTTGTTGGGGTCGTTCTTCAAGTCGAGGCACTGACCACCGCAGCACTCCTGGCCCTGGCCGCAGGGGTTGGTGGCGCTGCACGCGGCCACGCAGGTGCCGTTCTGGCAGACGTTGCCCGCCGCGCACTGGGTGTTGGTGGTGCAGGTCTGGCAGGAATGCGAGGGCAGGCAGACGCCGTCGGGGCATTCGGCGCCCGTCTTGCAGCCGCGCTCACACACGAAGTCGCCGCGGCAGTACGAGCCGGGCCCGCAGGTGTCGAGCGCTCCGGGGAGGCACTCCACGCACTGGTTGAAGCCAGGCGCGCAGAAGGGCGTGGTGCCCGAGCAGTCGTTGTTCGAGGTGCACTCCACGCATTTCCCGTTCGAGGTGTCGCAGGTGAGGCCCCCGGCGCAGGCGTGGGTGGCGGTGCAGCCCGGCGTGCACTGGCCCTGGGTGCAGACCGTGCCCGGCGCGCACTGGGCGTCGTTGCCGCACTGCACGCAGGTCTTCGACTTCAGGTCGCAGGCCGGCGCGGTGCCGGGGCACTCCGCGTCTTTGGTGCAGCCGACGCAGGTGTGGCTCGCGCCATCACAGACGGAGCGGTCAGCCGACTTGCAGTCCGCCGAAGACAGGCAGCCGACGCAGCTCTTCATCGCCACGTCGCACACCTGGCCAGTCGGGCACACGGGGTTCTCGCTCGAGCACCCCGGCATGCAGTGGTCCGCCACGCACACGTGGCCCGGGCCGCACTGAGAATCTTTCGCGCACTCCACGCACGTCGCGCTGCCGGGTTTGCAGAACAGACCCGGCGCACAGCCGGCGGTGTCGCTCTCGCAGCCGGGTTCGCACTGACCGGTGGTGGGGCTGCAGGCTTCGCCCTTCTTGCACTGCGCGTCAGGGCCGCACGCGCCGCACATGCCGTTGGGCAGGCACAGGCCGGAGATGCACTGCGAGTCCTCGAGGCACGAGACGCACATGTTCGAGGTGGGCGAACAGAACGGCATCGCGATGTTCGGGCAGTCGCCGTCCTTCATGCACGTGGGCGGCGCGCCGCATTGGCAGGCGCTGAGCGCGAGGGCGAGCGCGGCAAACGACGAGAGCTGAAGTTGTCGGGGCGACATCCGGGAGACTCCTTGGTTCACGGATTGTCGGAGGATCGTCCCAATGGTTGTGCACCTTTGTGTGCACCTATCTTACCCATTGAGAAATCAACCCGTTATCTTGAGATGTCAGTCGGCCGAGAGGCCCCGGCGATCAGCTTCAGCCTGCGGCGCTACGGACAGGTGAAGGTGCCGTTGGTGTTCATGGCGCAGCGGCCCTGCGGCGTGGACGCACAGTAGAAACGACCGTTCGTCCCCATCTGGCAGTTGTAGCCGCAGGTGTTCTGGCCGTTGGTGCCCATGCGGCACTCGGGCGCGGGCTGATTCTGCGCGGGGGCGACGGCGAGCTGGGAACACGTCACGTGGCCGTCGGTGCCCATG
>CAZFXD010000158.1:0-2972 GCA_964522795.1 uncultured Myxococcaceae bacterium | reverse complement strand
TCGGTGCCCATGCGGCACTCCGAGCCGCCAGTCCCCGAGACGCCCGCCATGTTCATGCCCACGCAGCCCGAGAACGCCCCGAGGGTGGCCGCCACGATGATGAGCCGCTGCGCGAATGAGTTCATGCGGACACCGTAGTCTGAGCCTTCACCTGCCGACGGGCTTTTCGTGAAGCGCGGACCCGCTGCGCGGCGTCGGGGACCGGCGGCGGTCGCGATTGTTTGATTAGTTTGTCTAATTTCGAAAAAGAATCGAATTAGTACCGATTGGCTCTCGAGGGGTTGTTGAGACCCCTGGAGAGAGGAACATCATGAAGCGCATCGTCATTCTGGGAAGTGGGACGGGCGGTACCCTGATGGCCAACAAGCTGGCCCGGGCGCTGCCTGAAAAGCAGTGGAAGATCACCGTCGTCGACCGCGACGACTCGCACCTCTACCAGCCCGGGTTGCTGTTTCTGCCCTTCGGCGAGTCGCGGGTTGAGGAGCTGACTCGGCCGCGGCGGCAACTGCTCCAACCCGGAGTCGAACTCCGGCTGGCGGAGGTCGACCGCGTGGCGCCGGGGGAGAACACGGTCTTTCTCCAGGGCGGCGACCGGTTGCCCTACGACTATCTCGTGCTGGCCACGGGCAGCCGAATCCTCCCGGAGCAGACCGAAGGGCTCACGGGCCGCGGCTGGAAGCAAACGGCCTTCGACTTCTACACGCTCGAGGGCGCTCGAGCGCTCCGAGACACGCTCGCCTCATGGAAAGGTGGCCGGCTGGTGCTCAACGTGGCGGAGATGCCCATCAAGTGCCCGGTGGCGCCGCTCGAGTTTCTGTTCCTCGCGGATGCGTATTTCACCGAGCGCAATCTCCGCAGCAAGGTGGAGCTGGTCTACGCGACGCCGCTCGACGGGGCCTTCACCAAGCCCAGGGCCTCCGCCTTGCTGAGCGAGATGCTCACCCAGCGCAACATTCGGGTGATGAGCGAGTTCAGCGTCTCGAAGGTCGATGGGGAGCGTCGCACCATGACCGCGTACGACGGGCGCGAGACTGACTACGACCTGTTGGTCTCGATTCCGCTCCACGGCGGCTCCGAAGTCATCACCCGCTCAGAGATGGGCGACGCCGGCGGGTGGATTCCGACCGACAAGCACACCCTGCAGGTGAAGGGGTTTCAGAACGTCTTCGCCCTGGGCGACGCCACGGACCTCCCCGCCTCCAAGGCGGGCGCGGTGGCGCACTTCCAGGGCGAGGTGCTGTTCGACAACATGCTGCGCGCCATCGACGGCCGCGAGCTTCGAGCTGACTTCGATGGACACGCGAACTGCTTCATCGAGACCGGGCACGGCAAGGCCATGCTGATCGACTTCAACTACGAGACCGAGCCGCTGCCGGGCAAGTTTCCGCTCCCCGGAGTGGGACCGTTCTCGCTGCTCGGTGAAAGCGCGACCAACCACTGGGGCAAGCTGGCCTTCAAGTGGGTCTACTGGAACCTGCTCATGCCGGGCAAAGAGCTGCCGCTGGATCATCGAATGCTGATGGCCGGGAAAGGGGTCTGACCATGTCGACCACAATCGAACAGCCCACGCTGACCACCGTGCTCTCGCGGCTCGACGCTGTCTGCGCGCAACTGGAAAGCGTCTCGGCGCGGCAGCGCAGGACGGAAGAGTTCTTCGACGAGATGGCGCCGGTCTTCAAGGCGGTGATGCGTGAGGCGACCGAGCGCCTCGATGGTCTGGAGAAGAAGGGGTACTTCGCCTTCGGCCAGGAACTCATCGGCGTGGCTCAGCGGGTGGTCGAGTCCTATCGCCCCGAAGACGTGCGCCAGCTGGGGGACTCGGTGGTGAGCATTCTCGACACCGTGCGGGCGCTCACACAGCCCGAGGTGCTCAGCGTCGCCAACCAGGCGAGCGAAGTGCTGGCGAAGGCGGACCAGGCGCAGCCCGTCGGCCTGCTGGGCATGGTGAACGCGAGCCGAAGCGACGATGTCCAGAAGGGCATGGCGGTGATGTTGGAGCTCCTCCGCCACGTGGGCCGCGGCGCCGCGGCGCTGGAGAAGAAGAAGTCCGGAGGAGACGATCGACGCGCCCGCCTCGCGGCGCGCCTGGGCCCTCGACGGGCGATGGGAATAGAACGGCGACCGGCCCCCGCGCTCCCGGCCCGTGCCCCTGCCGCGGCGGCGTGCGCTACGCCGGCGAAACCCGGCCCGGCGGCGGTCACCCTCGACGGGGTGGCGTACTCCGCCGACGGCCACCTGGCTGACCCCGGCGTCTGGACCCGCGCTCTGGCCACGAACATCGCCACCGCCGAAGGGCTCTCCCTGGGCGAGGCACAGTGGAAGCTGATCGACTTCGCGCGGGCCGAGTACCTCGAGAAGAAAGCGTCGCCGAACATTCGGCGCATCACCCAGGCGACCGGTGTCTCGACCAAGGAGATCTACGGGATGTTCCCGAAAGCTCCGGGACGAACCATCGCTCGCATCGCAGGAATCCCCAAACCCACAGGTTGCTTGTGAAAGGAATCGCACCATGACCGCGCTTGAAACTGCCTCGGCTCACGTCACCTCAATCGCCCGCACGGACCGAAAGGTGGCCATCATCGTCTCGAAAGGTGGCCTCGACGAAGTCTACCCCGCGTTGATTCTCGCCAACTCCGCCCGGCAGTCGGGCATCGACGCGATGGTCTTCTTCACCTTCTGGGGCCTCGACGCGATTACCCAGAAGAAGGTGGAACACCTCCACGTCAACCTCGCGGGCAACCCGGCGAGCGGCATGCCGACGATGATCGCCGGGCTCCCCGGCATGGAGAGTCTGGCCGGCAAGATGATGCTCGGGCAGATGAAGGAACTCGACCTTCCGTCGGTGGCGGAGATGCTGCAAATCCTCGAGGAGGCGGGGACAGACCTGTACGCGTGCGAGCTGGCGATGAAGATGTTCAAACGGAACAAGGAAGACCTGGTTCCCCAGGTGAAGGACGTCATCACCGCCGGTG
>CAZFXD010000157.1:0-11570 GCA_964522795.1 uncultured Myxococcaceae bacterium | reverse complement strand
ATAGACCTTGTCGCCCTTGAAGCTGCGGCGAAGGAAGAACGCCCCGCAGCGACGGAGGAAGGTGCCGAGGGGGAAGAAGGAGAGGTTGGCGCCCGCGGCCACCATCGGCACGCGGTAGCCCCGCTCCCACAACAGCGCGCTCAACAGCAGGTAGTCGATGTGGCTCTTGTGGCTGACCACCAACACCAGGGGCGCGGCGGTGGCGGACTTCATGGCGCGGTCCAGTCCAGCCTCGTCGACCTCCACACTGTCGTAGATGCGGTTGAGCAACAGGCGCACCCCGCGGCCCGCCAGGCCCACCACGAAGGGGCGTATGTCGGCGGCGATCACGTTGAGGTGCTTCTCGACTTCGCGCCGCACCGAAGCGGGCGAACGACCTGTCGACTGCACCACCTCGTCCAGGGCCGCGCCCAGCGTGCGATCGCGCAGCGTCTCTTCGATCAGCCGGCCGGTCGGTTTGGCGGGCGGGCCAAACACGGCTCGAGTCTCTCGGGAGAGGTGGTGGTGCAACGCGCCGCGTACTTTCCGGGCGATGCTGGCCGGCGCCGAATCGGCGTTCTCCGCGATGAACCGCGTGAGCTCGATCGGCTGGCCGATGCGGTACTGCGCCCGATCGACGTTGCGGAGAAACGCGAAGAACGAGTGCAGCAGTCCAGGCGCCTCGGGACTGCCCCAGATGTAGTCGAACGCGCTGGGGTTGAGCCGCTGAAAATTCTTCTCCCAGACAAACAGCCCCGGCACCAGAAACACCGGGCGCTCGGACTTGCGCGCGAACTCGACCAGCTCGGGGAAGGGATCTTGCGCGGCCTGCGCCTGGCGACGCGCGAAGGCCGGCGTCTTGAGGAAGACGAGGGCCGACCCCTGCTGACGGCGCGCGTAGGTCAGCCGCACGTCGACGGGGCGATGCATGGCCGCGTGCTTCCACGGACGGAAGAACCAACCCCGCAGGTTGACCACCGCCCGCACCGGCGCGAGCGAGCGTCGGCTCAGCACCCAGTCGAGGAACAGGTAGTTGATGGTGGCCGAGGTGCGCATCACGTGGACGACGAAGCCTCGCGACGAGAGATCGGCGAGCGCCGTTTCGGTGTCACCGGCCAGCCGAACCCGATCGAAATAGCGCTGGCCGAACCATCGGCCCATGGGCCCGAACTCCGACTTGATGTTGCCTGGCGAACGTGCGGCCTGTTCGGTCAACGTCTGTTCGGACACGCACGGACCATACTCCCAACCGGCTGCCTCCACTGGCGATTTCACGATTTCGATTTGGTTCGGTTTCGCCCCGACACCCGTGCCATACCGCGCCGTCTGTGACGGCCCTCCTTCTCACGCTCGTGTTGTGTGCGGCCGACGCGCCCATCTCCGATGCGCCCAGCCCGCCGACGGCGAGTCCCACGCTCGACCCGGGGGACAGCCCGAGCGCCGCACAGTTTCCCCGGCCGTCCCTGCTGCGGTTGCTCACCAACACGGCTGAGAGCATGGCGCGCCCGCTTCGACCGCAGTGGGGCGACGCCTTCATCATCATTCCCGCCATCGTGGGGACCATCCTGGCGCTTCACTACGATCCGCAGATTCACGCGGCGCTGCAGCAGCTCCCCGACCCGATCATCGGGGGCCAGGAGCTTTCGTACTGGGGCTCGTACCTCGGTGAAGGGTGGGTGGACCTCGGCGTCTTCCTCGCCCTCGGCCTCTTCGGCGGCCGCAGCGGTCAGCGCGCGGCGATCGCGGGCATTCCCGCGTTGCTCGCGGTCGGCGTCGTCTCCCGCGTGGGCAAGCTCATCTTCCGCCTCGAGCGCCCGAGCTACGACCCCACCGCCCATCACTGGTTCAGCCGCCCCAACGCCGACGCCATGCCGTCTGGGCACACCATGGCGGCGTTCGCCACCGCCGCGGTGCTGGCCAGCGAGTGGCCGAGGCTGGCGCCCTTGTTCTACGCCCTCGCCACCTACGTGGGCATCGCCCGGGTGCAGAACAGCACCCACTGGATGTCGGACGTCGTCGTCGGCGCCGCCCTGGGCACGTTGATGGGGCTCGAGGCGTGGCGCGTCACCCGCGAGTTCGAACTCGAAGTGCAGCCCTGGCTCTCGGGCGGCGGCGCGGGCTTTTCCGTCTCTCGTCAGTTCTGACGCACAGGCGCGGCGAAGCGATCGCGCAGCTCCGCGTAGCGCAGGCGCGGGTGCCGCCAGCGTTCGCGAAAGATGGCGCGACCCTCCCGCGTGGAAAGGCGGCCTCGGGCGTGGGCGTCGGCCATGGCCGCGCCCAGGAGGTAGCCCACGGCGTGACTCACATCGAGGAAGAGGGGCGAGTTCGCCGGCGGGACGAGGGACTTGAGCGTGTCCAGCGGCGCGGAGGACATGGCCAGCACGAAGGCGGCCGTGGCGTGGTTCGGGGAGCGAGTGTCGGCAAAGTGCGACTGCCAGGTGGCCAGATCCACCACCGCTCGCGCCGGGTTGACCAACCGTGAGCCGAAGAAACCCAGGGCCTCTTCCAGCGCCCGGGCAAAAAAGGCGTCGACGACGGGCAACGATCGGGTCATCGCCTGGCCGACCAGCGCGTGGCGAAGCGCGTGGGTCGCCTCCTCAGCGAGGTGGTTGAGCGACGCCTGCGCCAGGTACACGGCGCGCGCGCGCGGAATCCACGCGCTCTCGCGCGAGCGGATGTGCCGGGCGATCGCGCGGCGCTCGGTCGTCGTCATGCCGCTGCGCTCGAGCAGCGCGGAGAGCTCCGGGAGCTGGGCCGGGCCGATGATCTTCACGTCAGCCAGCGCGCTGGCCCCCGAGACGCCGGCATACGCCGCCAGCGACCGGGCGATTCGGGCGAAGGTGGGCCCGCGCTTCTGCTCGCTCACCGGGGCGTCGCCGGTCTCGGCTTCGACGTAATCGAGGAAGCTCTGCTGGCAGAGCAGAGGAGAGGCGGAGAACACGCACCACTCGCGCTCGCTCAGCTCGACCACCGCGCCCGCGGGCGGAGTGGAGGTCTTGAGGAGCTTCCAGAACGCACCTTCGGCGTTCTGGTAGACGACCAGTTGGCGCAGGGGTCGGGCGCAGGCGCGCTCCACCGCGCGGGGCAGGTGCGCGGGAGCCACGTGGTACTGCCCCATCAGACAGAGCACCAGTGGGGCGTCGCCCGCAGACCGGAGCGCGCTGGCGATTCGGTCGGCGGCGTAGGCGTCGCGCCGCCCAAGTGAGTTGCGGCCGGGCGGGTGCGAATCGATGGCCAGGACCTCGAGCCCGTGCTCGCGCGCGTAGCGGAAGATCGGCGCGAAGTGAGGCCAGGTGTCGAACGCGCCGCGATAGGGGTGCTTGATGCCCTTCAAGAACGCGGCGTCGGTCACCCGGCCCCGGAGCCAGGCGTCGAGCACGGACTGACGGGCCCCCTCCACGAACTCCATCGCCAACACCACGCGTCGCCCGGATCTTCGCGCGGCCATGACCAGCTCGAGGAAGGTCGTCTGGGCCTGCGCCAGCGTGTGGTAGTCGCCCACGTGCACCACGTCCGAAGCGGCGATGCGTTGGTGGAGCGCCCGGGGCGAGGTGACCGCGCGAAAGGACCGGGTCGCCGCCGCGTAGCGGGCTTGATACCGGCGGAAGGCAGGCGAGGGGGCCTGAAGGAGTTCTCGAATTCGCTGCTGCTGCGAACGGTAGAGATCGCGCTGGAGTTCGATCGCATCGATCATCGAAGCGGGAACGGTGACACGCCGACCCGGGCTCCGCAAAAAACGTGTTCTTGCCCTTCAACGCAGTCGGGGAAAACATGCGGGCCGTGCGCACCCCCCCAAGGCTGCTGGCCGTCTTCCTCGCGTGCATCAGCGCGCTGGCGCGGGCGGACGTGACGCACCTTCCGCTCGATGAAGCGAGGCCGTTTCGGGCGGTCGAAGTCAAAGCGCGCGTGGTGGGGGAACGCCACGTGAAGTTCTGGCTCTTGTTCCGAGGCCCGGACGACGAGTTCACCGAAGTTCGCATGGAGCGGCTGTCCGACGGGCAGGTGCGCGGGCTGATCCCCACCTCGTACGCGAAGCCCCCATGGGTCGAGTACTACCTGGAGGGGGAGCGACCGAACGGCGACCGCGAAGACGTGGCGGGGAGCGCGCAGCGGCCGGTCCGCGTGCTCTTGAAGGAGGGCTCAAGCGCCGGAACCGCCGCTTCAGCGCCCGGCACGCCGCGCCGCTTCACTGAACCCGAGAAGCCGAAGCCCGAACCGGCGACCGCCCCGGCGCCTGCCTCCGCGGCGAGCACCCCGGCCCCCACGCCCAGGACCGCCGCGGAGCGTCGCCTCGCCGATGAGTTGGGCGTGTGGGGCGCAGAAGACCCGTGGGGGAGAACCGAAGCGCTGGCCCGCGCCGATCGCCGGGCCGGTTGGACGACCACCCGCCTCACCCGGCCTCAGCTGGTCGCGCTCGGGGTTCGCAGCGTGGCCGAAGCCCTGGACGTTCTCGAGGGCGTCACCACCAGTCGAGACGTGCAGGGGTTTTCGCGCATCGCGCTGCGCAGTCGACGATCGGCGAACGAGCTGCCGGTCTACCTCGACGGCGTGCTCTTGAGCGATCCGTGGGACGGCGAAGCGCTCTGGAACCTGCCCATTCACAACATCGAACGAATTGAGCTCCGCTACGGGCCGGGGTCGGCGCGCCCCGGGGCGAGCGGCCTCGCCGGAGCCGTTTCGATCTTCACCCGGCGCGCGCGCGGGCTGTCGGCGGCCTTTCAAGCGGGCCTGTTTGAGTCCTTCGACGGCGCCGCGGCTGGTACGCAGGTCATCGGCGGGTTCACCTTCGGCGGCGACGTGGCGGTTCGCGGGCAGCGGGGCCAGCGACTGTCGATCGCCCATGACAGCCTCGACAAGCCGCTGGTGGAGCAGGGCTTTCGGAGCGCGCTGGACCCTGCAGGCGTCACCGACCAGTCGGGCCTTCTGGCCACGGGCGGGGTTCACCTGAACTACGAGAGCGAAGGCGGCACCCGGGCCGGATTGCAGGCTCGGCTGGTGTCGGAACACCGCGGCGCTTTGGTCGGGCTTCTGGACACCGTGGGGCCCGGTTCACAACTGCAGATGTTGTCGGTGGCGGTCGCCGCCGAGTTGTCGCAGCCGCTGGCCTCCAGCGTGGCCCTGAAGGCCCGCTTCGAGTTTGGTCAGCACACGGCGGATCGCCGCTTCGTAATCGCGCCGCCGGGGTATCGCAGCACCGCGGTCACCAACAACCTCTTCACCAACGGGGTGATCGAAGATCAGAGCCACGTCTCCCGGCACATCGACGCACGGGTGGGCCTGGAGGCTCAGCTGGGCGACAACAACGTGCTCGAAGGAGGGCTGCGGGCTTCGTTCGACACCACGCCGTCCGTCACGTACGGCATCAACGCCACCAACGACAATCAGGCCGTGACGACGGTCGATGTCCCTGGCGATCCCACGTTCGTGCTCCCCACGGCCCGCGCCAGCGGCGCGTACATTCGCCGGGTCGGGTTCGGGGCGTGGCTGTCCGATCGGTGGACGTTCTTCGACGCGCTCACCATCGACGCCAGCGTGGCCGGTGGTCTGATCCAACTGCCGTCCCGCGACAGCGCGGGCGTGGCGGCCGGGACGGCCTTCGTTCCCACCCTGGAGCCGCGTCTGGCCCTCGCGGTGTCTCCCATTGATTCGCTCGTCTTCCGGGGCGGCTGGTCCCACGCGCTCTGGGCGCCGTCGTTTGCCCAGCTCAGTCTCTCGCTGCCCAACAACAGCTTCTTCGCCGGGCGGCCCGTCGGGAACCCGCTGCTGGTGGCCCCCATCGTCGACGCCTTCTCGGTGGGGGGAACGTGGGCCCTGGCGGTGGGCGACGCCACCCTTCGAATTCATGGCGAGCTCTTCCTCAACCTGCTCTCGAACCCCATCGAGGCCATCGACACCACCGGGGCCCTGGTGACGCTGCAGAACCGACCGGCCGGCGTGCGCGTGATGGGCGCTGAGGGCGAGGCCGCGCTGGAATTCATGCCCCGCGGGCGCGCCGTGGTGAACGCGAGCTGGTTCCGCGCGGAGGATCTGGGCACGGCCGCCGGCTCCTCACTCCTCACCGACACCCCGCAGAGTCGAATGAACGCCATGGTGACCTTTCCGGTGGGGCCGTACCTGAACCTCGATGTCAGCGCTCGGGTCGGTGCTGAGCGGCGCAACAACAGCCGCTCGGTGCTGGAGGTCATTCGTCAATACCGGTTGCCCATGTACGCGCTTCTGGGGGCGCAGCTGAGATCGGAGAAGCTGGTGGACCACCTTGAAGTCATTCTGGCCGCGCAGAACCTCTTCGATCTCCACGACGCCGACGACGCACCGCGCCCTGACGCGGACCGGCTGTCGGGCGGCGTGCCTCGCGACGGGTTCAACGCGTTTCTCACCCTGAAGGGGGAACTGTGAGCGCGCGAATTCGACGGGGGCTCCTCTGCGCGGTGGCAGCGGCCCTGGGCAACTGCGCGGTCTACAACGATCCATGCCGCGTTCCGGTGGAGAACCCGAACGAACAGATCGCGCTGATCGCGCCCGGGGAAGAGATCTTCATCGACAAGCCGAACGCACGCCATGCGCCCAACGCGCTGGGGCAGGCGGTGGCCGACGCGTTCGTCGACGCGTTCGGGGCCAGCGGCACTCCGGCGGATTTTGGGGTGGAGAATGGCGGCGCCCTCCGCTCGGAGAGCGCGTGCGGGGCCGTGCGCACCACCTTGAGCGGCTCGCTCTCTGACGGCGAGCTGCACGAAATTCTGCTGTTTGAAAACCTGGTGGGCTCGGTGGCCCTGAGCGAGAAAGATGTGATCGCGATGTTCGAGAACTCGGCCTCGAAGCTGGTGGCCTCGCCCGCGCCGATCAGCGCGCCCAACGGTCGCTTTCTGCAGGTCTCCAAAGAGGTGAGCGTGGAGATCGACTGCTCGAAGCAGGTCGGCCAGCGGGTGACGCGGGTGCGCGTGGGGGCGGGCGACCTCTCGCCGACCGGCACGCGCATGCTCCGGGTGGCGGCGTCGCTGTTCCTGCTCGGGGGCGGAGATGGCTACGACGGGCTGAAGGCGGCCTATGCGGACGTCGCGCGCAACCCGATTCGCGCGCCGAAGTTCGGAGGCATCGACTCCAGCATCGCGGAGGACTACTTCCGCCGCGCCAAAAAAACGGCCGCGTCACCGATCTCGATCGACGCGGCCAGAATGAAACTTGTGAACTGTTCACTGCCGCCCAAACCGTCGGGCTGATTAGCGGGGCGGTCCCGAAAAATCGTTCACGCCGGGGAACTTCTTCACGTCGGGGCGCGCCAACTGCCACGCGCGCTGGACGATCCACGACAGCGACCGATCCTGGCGCTCCGCTTCCTTCTCGATCTCTTCGAGCATCGCCTCGGGGAAGTAGAGCGACTGCTTGCGAGCGTCGGACTTCGCCACGGTTACGCCTCCTCGCGGCGGTCTTGGCGCTCGTCACCCGTGACGTCGTTCACGGCGGGGTACGCCTTGATCCGGTCGCGCGCCAGCTTCCACGCCTGCTGAACCACCCACGACAGCGAGCGGTCCTGGCGGGTCGCTTCGTCCTGAATTTCTTTCAGCATCTCTTCAGGAAAGTAGAGGGACTGTTTTCGCTTATCGGTCGATCCAGCCATGTGATTCGTGCTCCCCTTGCAAGTTGAGTGCGGAACGTTACCCACGCCGGGTGCGGTGAGGTCAACCTTTTCCGTACAGGGGAGGCGGCGGCACGGCGTCCTGGGCTAGAAGCGCCGCATGCGCGGACCTCCTCTTCGCCTCTTCTTCGCCGTGGTTCCATTTCTGGTGTCGTGCCGGTGTGGCTCAGGCGTGCAGACCGTGAAGCCGACGCTCGAGGTGTCGCCGCTGACCCTGGCCTTCGGTCAGGTGAAGAACGGGGGCCTGCTGCAGCGCAACCTGACGCTGACCGCCGTGGGAACTTCCACCGTGACCATCACCAGCATCGTCGGGTCGGGCCCGAGCGCCGCGTCCTTCACGCTTTCCAAGATCCCGACCGAGGTCGTTCCGGGGACCCCGGCCACCGTGGGGGTGACGTTCGCGCCGCTGTCGTTCGAGGCCTACACCGCCCAGCTCACCATCAAGAGCAACGACGCCGATCACCCCGAGGTGGTGGTGCCGCTCTCGGGAGAGGGCGCGAAGGGCATTCTGGGGGTCGCGGTCGACTGCACCTCCGCCCGTCACTGCGGGGGCACGGTTCAGACGGCACCGCTGGGCGTTCAGTTCGCGCCGGAGATCTACATGCGGGCCTCGGTGCCCGACCCGACCACGCTCCCGGCGCTGGTGATCACCAACGAGGGCCCGGTGGAGCTGGTGGTGTCGAAACTCTCCATCTCCGGGCCCGACGCCGCGGCGTTTGCGTTCGTTCCGGCGGCTCCGCTGGGGATGAGCGGCAAGGTCCTGCAAGCGGCCGAAGGGTTCAACGTGCCGATTCGGTTCTCGCCCACGTCGGAGCAACAGACCACCTACAGCGCCACCGCCACGGTGGAGTCCGATGACCCCGACGCGCCCATGGTGACCGTCGCGCTTTTAGGGACGCTCAAGCCGAACGCCGCGCCGTCGGTGTGCGCGAACATCATCACCGTCAAGCCCGACGACGACGCGATTCGCGACTTCAACACCCCGACCGCGTGGGCGCCGCTGCTCTCGCCGACTGACGCCGGGTACGACTTCACTGCCACGCGCGACATCGAGCCGCGGGCCGAGGTGACGGTCTCGGCGCTGTCCAGTCTGACGGACACGGGCGCGTGCACCAGCGACCCCGAAGATGGCCGAACGGGCCTCGTCTACACGTGGAGTTTTGACGTGCTCCCCGCGGGCGTGACGTCGCTGCCCATCTCCAGCAACCCCACGTCGCAGGCCAGGTTCAAACCCGAGGTGGCGGGCTACTACCAGCTGCGGCTGAACGTGGCTGACGCCCAGGGCCATGAGCGGGCCACCACGCTGCGGTTCGCCGTGGCGGTCAAACGGGACCTGGTGGTGCAGCTCCATTGGGACACCTCCAACGTCGACCTCGATCTGCACCTGGTTCGTCCGGCCGCGGTCGCGGACGCCGGAGATCCCTTCGGCGGGGCGTTCTCGTTCTTTGAATCGGGCCCGGCGGGGAAAAGCGCCGGCGACATCAATGGCTATGCCGTGCTCAAGACCACCGCGGCGGCCGGTCTGGACTTCGACTGGGGCGACGCGGGCTCGGCCGATGACCCGAGGCTCAAGGGCGACGATCTCGGCCGGGGCGCGCTGACGGAGACCGTGGCCCTCAATTCGCCCGAGAACGATCCGCGCTGCGCCACCACGCCGTGCGCCTACCGGCTGTACGTGCACGGCTTCGTGGACGGCCGAGCGCCCAGCTCCATCCAGTGCCTGGTCGACGGTGGAACCTCCTGCCACGACGGCGATGCGTGTGGCTGCGCCGCCCCCGCGGTGTGCGTGGCCTCGGCGGCCCCGGCGGGTGTCGCGGCCACCGGCGCTGGCAGTTGCACCGTGCCGCCCAAAGCGGAGCTTCGCGTGTACCTGAAGGGCAGCCCTATCGCCGCCAAGGTCATTCCCGTCGAGGGACTCACGCCTGCCGACAGCCTGCTCGTGCGCGCGCCCTGCGCCATGCAGTACGTGGCCGACGTGGTGTGGCCTGCCAAGACGGCGATCGGCTCGCTGCCAGACGGCGGCACCCCGCTCGCCACGATCGAGCTGAAGGGCATCGACGCGGGGAGCGAACGCATCGTGGCGCCGGTCACCACGCGCTACGGAACCCGCAAGGCGGGGAGCCTGTCGTGCGAGGCCGATGCCACGTTCACCGCGTTTGGAACTTCGATCAACTGGTACTCGCGACAGCCGTGACGACCCGGAAAAAAAGAGAGGCCCGACGAATTGCTCCGTCGGGCCCCGTGAGCCCAGAGGGGGAGGGGGAAAACCCCTGGGCTCAACAATCATTTCTTTATCGGCAAACAACTGAAGCGGGTGCTTCAGTCCCGACTGGATCTGATCATACGGGTCTGGCCCAACTCGAGCAAGGCGACCTGGCCCACGCGAAACCCGCGAGAATCACTCAGAAAAGGCGAGCCGAGGCAGGGGCCGAGGCGTTTGAGACCGAGGTGCGCCGTTCGCTGCTCCGGATCGCACCGGACGCCAGGCGCGTCCTGTTGGCTGTTTCCGGTGGACCGGATTCCATGGCGCTTCTCGAGGTCGCCGCGCGGTCGTTTGCCAGGGCAGGCGTCCAGGTGCACGCCGCGACGGTGGATCACGGGATCGACAAAAACAGTAAGAAAAACGCTGCCTTCGTCGTCACTGAGTGCAGAAAACGAGGCCTGCCGTGTCAGCTGCTTTCGGTGGACCTGGGGCCGTCGCGGCGGTCAATCGAGGCCCGGGCGAGGGCGTCGCGGTACGCGGCCCTCGAAGCCGCGCGGGTGGCGGCGGGCGCCGATGCGGTGTTGACGGCGCACACCGCGAGCGACCAGGCCGAGACGCTGATCATGCGCCTGGGTCGGGGCAGCGCTCTTCGGGGGGCGGCGGGAATTCTTCAGCGCCGGGAGTCGGTGGTGCGCCCGATGCTTCGACTGACGCGGGCCGAGGTGCGCGCCTACCTGACGGCGCGCGGGGTGCCGTCGGTGATTGACCCCATGAACGCGGACCCGGCGCTGCTCCGCACGCGGGTGCGCCAGGGCGTGCTCCCGGTTCTCCGGGCCGCGCTGGAGGACGAAGCGGTCGACGTGCGGCTGGCCCAGTTCTCCGCCGCGGCCGCCGAAGACGAAGGGTACCTCAGCGCGCGGGCCATGGCGGTGCTCGGGGCGGCTCGCGTCCCGGGCGGGTTCGACCGCCTGGCGTTGGCGACCCAGCCAAACCCGGTTCTTCGCCGCGTGCTCGCGCAGATCTTCGACGAACGCGGGGTCGTCCCGCAGTGGGAGCTGGTCGCGCGGGCGCTCGACGCCGTGCGGCAATCCAGGCGGACCACGCTCGACCAGGACCGCGTCCTCACCGTTCGGGGAGGCCGGGTGGCCATTGAGCGTGCCGCGCCGCGCCGGAAGCTGCGGCGCGGAAAAGACTGAACCGTTATAGACTCGAGGGAAGTCGGTGTTAGCTTCCGCGACGATTTTACGGCCCAAAAAGGACTCTCGCTGTGCGTTCCTCTAGTTACAAATCGGTTGCGCTGTGGATGGCTCTTATCGGGCTGTTCTGTTTCTTCTTCTATTCGTTCCGGCGAGAAACGGGCGAGCTGGACGAACCGACGTTCGCCACGTTCCTGAAGAAGGTCGACGAGCACAAGATCACCCAGGTCACCGTGAGGGGCAATCAGCTCACCGGCACGTACGTCGACACCAACCAGAAGTTCCGCACCACGAGCCCCATGCTCGACACGGACTTCGCCCGGCAGTTGGTGGACAAGGGCGTCGACGTAAATTTCCAGGACAACGACAGCAACAACCTGTGGCTGTCGATCCTCACCGGCTGGCTCCCCATCGTCTTCCTCTTCCTGCTCTTCCTTTTCTTCATGCGACAGATTCAGGGCAGCGGCGGGAAGGCGATGACCTTCGGGAAGTCGAAGGCCAAGCTCCTGTCGGAGAGCCATAACAAGGTCTCGTTTGCCGACGTGGCGGGCATCGAGGA
>CAZFXD010000156.1:0-11578 GCA_964522795.1 uncultured Myxococcaceae bacterium | reverse complement strand
GTGCGCGCGCCCCGAGGTGCGGGCGGTGGGCGAGACGGGCCTCGATTTCTTCTACAACCACTCGGTCCGCGAGGCGCAGATCGCGGGCTTTCGCCGGCACTGCGCGCTGGCCAACGCGCTCCACAAGCCGCTGGTGGTCCACGTCCGCGATGCGCCCGCTGAAGCCGAAGAAGTGCTGCGCAGTGAAGGCGTCGAGCGAGCGGTCATTCACTGCTTCACCGGGAACAGCGACGACGCCCGCCGGTACCTCGACCTGGGCTGCTTTCTTTCGATCTCCGGCATCGTCACCTACCCGAAGACCGAGCCGCTGAGCGCCGCGGTGACGCTGGCCCCGCTCGATCGGTTGATGGTCGAGACCGACAGCCCCTACCTGGCGCCCGTGCCCCACCGCGGGAAGAAGAACGAGCCCGCCCACGTGGCCGAGACGGCCCGCAAGGTGGCCGCGCTCAAAGGGCTGGACGCCGACGCCGTGGCGCTGGCGTGCGCGAAGAACACCGCCGCGTTCTTCGACTTGCCGGTGAAGCTGTAGGGCTCGGCCCGTCGGGCTCAGGTCAGCGAATCGAGCGGCACGTCGATGGTGGGCGTGCCAATCCACAGCGACTCGGGGTTCCACTCGAAGCTGCCCGAGACCTGCGCCCGAAGGTCAGCCAGGGCCGCGCTCCCCGAGGAGGCGCCCAGCGTGCAGCGAATGGCCGTGCCGCCCTCGACGTCGAGTACGCCCTTGCCCTTCGGGACGCGGAAGGTCAGCCGGCCCCATGACTTCTGTCGGCCGAGAGATTTGAGCACGTCGGCGGCCGGCGCGACGTCGAACGTCCCTTCAATCGCTCGGCCCGGTGCGCCGTGCTCCGCCCGCTCCTTCAGCAACCCGAGCAGCACCGCCGCGGCCCGGGTGGTGTCCAGGGGCACCGGAATGAACGCCGTCACCCCGGCGGCGAGCAGGCGCTCCCGCGACGCCTTCTCTGTCGGCTCTCCCACCACCACCACGGGAATGGCGGTGGTCTCCGACTTGCCCCGCACGTACTCCACGAACGTGGCCACGTCGGCCACGCCGTACAGCAGGGACACGCAGGCCACGTCGCATGAGCGCCCGGCCACCGCGTCGGCGAACCCCAACAGGTCGTGACACCGCTCGAGGGGAACGGCCGCGGCCTCAATCGCCGCGCAGAGCGCGTCGCCGTCCGCTCCGGGGCACGCGACCCACACCGCTCGCCCGTCCGTCTCGAGCTTGAGGTTGATCACCGACTTGGACGCCACGTGCTCCAGCGCCAGCAGCACCCGTGGGTCGAACAAGCTCCCCGCCCAGGTGCGAAGCGTGGCCAGCGCGGCGAGGGTGGTCGCGCCCTGTCCGGGCTCGCTGGAGACGAAGGCCAGGTCATCCAGCGCGTCCACCGCCGCGATGATGCGGGCCGACAGCGCAATCTCGCTCCCCTTGAGCCCGCCGGGCAGGCCCCGACCATCGAAGGCTTCGAAGCGTTGGGAGACCGCTGTCTGCACTCCCGGTGGGAGCTGCGCCGAGGCGAGCGCTGCCGTGGTCGCGGCGAGGCGCTTTCGTGCCGTGGCCTTTGCTTCCGCGCCGCCCTGCGCCACCGCCACCAGGGTGACGTGATTGTCCGCGGGCGCGCCGACCTCGTGCACGGTGGCCGACACCGCCAGGGCCTGAACCTCCTTGGGGCTCATCCCCAGGCGGCGCCCGACGCGGCTGGCGAGCGCCGCGACCCGGCGGGAATGCCCGGCGAAGTTCTGGGTTCTCGCCTCGGACAGGTCGACCAGCGCGGCGGCGAGGAGGGCGGCGTCGACCGCCGAGCGATTCCTCGTCTCGCTGTAGAGCGCGTCTTTGAGCGACGGGGTGTGGGCCTGGTTGGCGGCGGCGCGGGGCGTGTCCAGCTGCCGCGCCGACGTATCGGGGAACACCACCCGCGGCCCGCCCGCTTCGAACGCGCTGACGAGGCGGAGCGTGTCGCTCGATCGCTCGCTCGATTTCTCCAGCTCCGCAAAGGCGTGCGCGTCGCCGTAGTAGAACTTTCGCACCGCAGCGAGAATCGACGACCGGAGCCCGACGTAGATGAAGACCTCGTTCATCTCAGAGCGCGTGGCGATCTCTTTCGCCAGCTCGACGTTCTGAGGCTCAGCCATCACCACCGACACCACCTTGCGGGTGGGGTCCACTGCCACGGGCAGAAACGCGTTCGCTTCGGCCATTCGGGCTGGCACGAGGTCCAGAATCTCGTTCGTCACCCGCGCCTTGGAGAGCTTCTCTGTCGAGTAGAACCGCGTCTTGAATTCCCCCGCGAGGAACTCGAGCAGCTTGTCTTCAGAGATCAGGCCCAGGTCGCGCAGACATTCGCCGAGCCGAAGCCCGGTCATGCGCTGGTGCTGCAGGGCCTGCTCGACGGCCGTGGCCGTGACCAGACCCGCTTCAACCAGGCGATCGCCGAGGCGAAGCGCGGCCATCTGGGCTTACGACTCCGCGGGCTTCTCGGTCGCTTCCGCCGTCTCGGCCGGCTGCGACTGGGTCAGCGCCGAAAACGGCTTGAAGGCGATCTCCTTGGGCAGCTTCGATTCGCGCGGCGCGGCCTTCTCGCCGGGGCCCTTGGAGGAAGCGGTCTTCACTTCGGGCCGTGTCTCGAGCGCGTGGCTCACTTCGTCGCCTGCGCCGCCGCCCAGCTTCTCGGCGATTCGAGCGTCGATGTAGGCCTCCAGCTTCGGGGCCAGGAGATTGACCAGCGTCTGCACCGCCTGCGCGGCGCCTGGCTCGGCCAGCCAGTCATGCAGCACCGACTTGAGGTTGCCTCGGCCTCCGGCCCCACGGCCACCGCGCTGCTTCTTCGGCTCGTGCCGCGCATCCGGCGCGCTGCGAGGCCCGGTGAACTCGAACTCTTTCGGATCAATCGGCTCGGGGTCCAGCCGCTCCGCGCCGTCGACCACAATTTGCGGCTTGTGGTGGAACACGGTCGTCTTGCCCTTGATCAACACGTAGTCGCCCGTGTTGAACGCGGCGTTGAGCGTGTCCACGCCGTCGAACGCGCGCGCCTCCAGCTCGCCCGTGCGGTCGCACACCACCAGCGCCAGGTAGTCCTTGCCGCCGCGGCTGGTCATCTTCTGCTTCTTGGTGACGCGGAAAACCGTGTGCACGTCGTCGCCGGCCTTGATGTCCCGCACATAGACTTTTCGAACTTCTTCGGAGTGGTCGCTCATAGGGCTCGGCACCCTATCAAACCGCGTATGGAAATGCCGATTCACCCGAAGGTGGGTTTCGTCTACCGTGCGCCGCCCCGGTTCAAGGACGCCGTTCGATGCGAAAAATCTCCCAGCTCGCGCTGTTTCTCCTGCTCGCTTCCTCGTGCCGGAGCACCCTGTATTCGCAGACCGGCAAGATCGTCGGTGGCTACGCCGTTGATCACATGATGCCGTACCTGCTCGGCAGCGACGACGCCGACTTCGCGTGCAGCACCGGGACCGGCCTGGGCGGGTTCGCGCTCTCGTTCGAGCGCGTGACTGATCCGCCCAACAGGGCGGCTCTGTCGGTGATGGCCGCGGCGGCCCTGTGTTCCGAAGCGGGCGCGCGGGAGAAGGAGCTCGACTACCTGCTCGCCATTCAGCAGGGCAAGTCGGCGGCCGCCGAAGACGCGCGAATCGCCGAGAAGCGACTTCGCGCCCGAGCCGCCCGCCGTTACCACGCCTCGTGGAATCGCCTGGTGCAGGCGTACGGCGACCCCACCGTGTCGTGCCCCGAGTTCGAGTCGGAGTCCGACAAGAGCATCTTTCTGCTCGGGCTGTTCTCGGGCGTGGAAGCGGTGCTGAATGACCGTGCGGCCGAGGGCGACGCGCAGGTGCCGCTCGATCTCCCCCGCCTCGCTGCCAAAGCCGCCGAGTGCCTCACCGATCAGGCGTTCTGGGGGGTGCCCTCCGCGCTCAAAGCGGCGGTGTGGACCAGCGTGCCCGGCGCGACCCCCGCGGGCAGCGACCCCTGGGCCGTCCTCGAGGCCGCGGCCGTGGCCGGCGACGCCACCGGCGTTCGCCTGGCGCGCGCCATGCAGATTGAATCGCTCAACGGGGCCGGGCGTCAGGACGACGTGAAGCGTGCGCTCGCGGCGCTGGCAAAGTCCGAGGCGGCCGTGCCGTCCGCGGCGCCGTTCCGCCTGCTTGATGCCAACGCGCACCTGATCGCCCTCCACATGTCGGACCGCATCTGGGTTACCCAGACTGGCCACCGCACCCCCATGGGCAGCCTGGGCACGTTCCCAGGCGGTGCCGCTGCGCACGAGGACAGTGGGCTCCTCGACGACCTCGGCGGCGCGCCGCCCGCGGCCCCGGCGGCAGCCCCAGCCACGCCTCCCGTCGCGCCCGCCAGGAAACCCGCCCCGAAAGGAAAGAAATGATCTCCCGAGCGCTCGTCGTTCTCTGCCTCCTCGCCCCCACCGCCTTCGCGGCCGACGCCAAGAAGCTGTGCGTCTACGACCCCAGCGGCGCGAACGGCGACATCTTCAACCTCTCCAAGGACTACAAGACCGCCGCCGTCGGCTGGGGCGTGGAGTTCACCGCCAAGCCGTACACCGACGAGCGCACGGCCGCGGAGGACTTCAAGGCGGGGCAGTGTGACGCCGTCGTGCTCACGGGCGTTCGGGCCCGCGGCTTTGTGAACTTCGCCGGCTCCATCGAAGCGCTGGGGGCCCTGGCGAACTACGACCAACTGGAGACCGTGATCAAATCGCTCGCTTCGGCCAAGGGCGGCGCGCTGATGAAAGGCGCGGAGTACCAGTCGCTCGCCATCATGCCGGCGGGGAGCGTGTGGTTGTTCCTGCGAGATCGCAACATCGACTCGGTGAGCAAGCTCGCGGGCAAGCGCATCGCCACCATCGACTTCGACGACGCGGCCAAGGTGATGGTGAAGACCGTCGGCGGTTCGATGGTCGCGGCCGATATCGGCACCTTCGCCGGCATGTTCAACAACGGTTCGGTGGACGCGGCGTACGCGCCGTCCGGTGCGTACCGCGCGCTCGAGCTCTACAAGGGCGTGGGCAAGACGGGTGGGGTGGTGAAGTACGTGCTGTCCCAGCTGACGTTTCAGGTCGTCGCCAGGTCGAGCGCCTTCTCCGATGAGTTCGCCACCAAGTCTCGCCAGTGGGCCGCCGACAACTTCAGCCGGTTCCGCGCGGTGGTGGACAAGGCGGACAAGGCGATTCCCTCCGAGCAGTGGGTGGCCGTGCCGCCGGACCAGGTGAAGAAGTACGACGAAGTCTTCCAGAAGGTGCGCCTGCAGTTGCGCGACGAGAACAAGGTGTACGACAAGAGCATGCTCACCCTGCTGCGGAAGGTGCGCTGCAAGTCGGACGCGGCGCGCGGTGAGTGCGCCGAAGCGAAGGAGTAACGGTGCAGACCGGGCGTCGACCGCTCGCGCTGCGGCTCGTCACGTTCGCGATCTTCACGCTCCTGGTCGCCGTGCTGGCGTACGGCACGGGCGAGCTGGTCCACGCACAGCTGCTCTCGCGCGGCGAGAGCTTCTTCCCGGGCTACGCAGAGCTCCGCGTCGACCTGCCCAAGCCCACGTGTGACCCGGCGTCGTTCGTGGTTCCCGAGGCCGACCCCAACGCCCCGCCCAAGGCCGAAGAAGACCTGATGGACGACCTCGACTCCGGCGGCGGCGCTGCCGCGCCCGAGGCCATCAAGGCGGCGAAGGAGAAGTGTGAGCGCGAGCATGCGGACTACGCCTCGCACGCCGCGCGCCTGACGCCGGGGCTCCTGCGATATCGCGGCGTCGAGCAGACCGTCGCGTCCGCGGTGGAGCTCGGCGTCTCCCACGTCAAACACCTGCTGGTGATTCTCCTCATGCTGGCCGCCGCCGCTGCGACGTGGACGCGCAGCCACCTCTCCATTCGGGCGCCCGGCTCGATAGTCGACGAGCGCGCCTCCCAGGTCGCGCAGCTGCTCGCCAACCTGGTCTTCGTCTTCTCCGCGTTCGCGCTGTGGAAGATTGACGCCAACAGCGCCTCCGCGGCGTCGGGCGCCGCGCTCCATGTCCTGTGGATTGTCGGGTTCCTCGCCATGGCGGCGATGAACGTGGCCCACCTCGTCCGCCCCGCCGCGGGCCTCACCCCGGGTGGGCGCTGGTCCACCGCGGGCTCGGCCGTGCCGCTGTACGCGGTGATGGCGCTGGTGGCGGGGGGCTACTTCATCGTCAAGGAGTCGTACCCCGCCGGTCTGGCCGTGCAGCTGGAGCTGCTCACCGAGCACTCGCTCCTCTACATTCAGGTCGGGCTGTACGTGTGGATTGGCATGCTGCTCAAGCGCTCCACGCTGGTGCCGAAGATGTTCGACGTGCTCCGGCCCTTTTCTCTCCCGCCGCCGGTGCTGGCGTTCGTGGTCGTGGCCGCCGCGGCCGGGCCGACCGCGTACAGCGGCGCCTCGGGCATCTTCGTCATGGCCGCGGGCGCGCTCATCTATGAGGAGCTCCGCCGCTCAGGGGCCTCGCGCCAGCTCGCCTTCGCCGCCACCTCGATGTCGGGAAGCCTGGGCGTGGTGGTCCGCCCCTGCCTCCTGGTGGTGATCGTCGCCTCCCTCAACAAGCAGGTCACCACCGATGAACTCTACGGCTGGGGCCTCAAGGTCTACGCGCTGACGGCCACGCTCTTCCTCGTGGCGGCGCTGCTCTTTGGCAGCTCCAAAGAGAAGGTGAAGTTCTCCATTCCCCGGGGCGCGTTCGGGCAGGCGGCCTCGAAGCTCCTCACCATGTGGCCCGACGCGCTGGTGGCCGTGGTGGTGCTCGGCTTCTACGCGGTGGTGCTGGCCACCGGCGTCAACGAACACTCCGCGCCCAACCTGTTGCCGGTGTTGATGCTGGCACTGCTCGCGTTGGACAAGTGGCGCGAACGAACGTCAGCGGCGCCCGGGAACGCTGGGTTCTTCGCCACGGCCAACGATGCCACTGATGAGACGAGCCACCACATCGGCGCGCTGCTGCTGTTGATGGGCGCGTCGGTTGGCGTGGGCGGGGTGATCAGTCGCAGCGGCGTGATGGGCCTGGTCCCCGAGTCCCTCGGTTCGCCCGTCGCGGCGATGGGCTTTCTGCTCCTGCTCCTCATCGTCGTGGGCATGACCATGGACCCGTACGGTGCGGTCATTCTGGTCTCCGCCACATTCGGAGAGGTCGCGTACAAGAACGGCATTCACCCCGCGCACTTCTGGATGGTGGTGCTGGCGGCGTTTGAGCTCGGCTACCTCATGCCGCCCATCGCCTTGAATCGACTGCTCACGCGAAAAGTCGTGGGCGAAGATGAGTGGCAGAAGTCGCGCGAAGAGGGCACCACGCTCGTCTCGAGAAACCTCGCCACGGTGTTGCCGGTTACCGTCCTCGCGGTGACGCTGCTCCTCGTGGCGTTCGTGCCATTCGGCTTCTATTGAGAGCGCCGCTCGTCGGCGGGTCGGTGCCGCACGCCGACCACACGTTGCGGCCCCGCCTTCTCGCGGCACGCAACAATTCTGTCTCACCGACGAGAATGTGGGCGAAATCTTTCGAAGGAGCGCCGCACATGCCTGTCGCCAAAGCAACCCCGCAGAGTGTCTCAGCCCGCATCTACAAGGCCATCACCGCAGCCGAAAACCCCAGGAGTGTGAAGGGGAAGAAGATCAGCCACACCGAGACGCAGAAGATTGAACGGGCGATGGACCGCGCGCTGGACGAAGGTTTCAAGAAGCTCGACCCGGACGCGCTCTTCATGGAGCTGCCGTACGCGGCCGGTTTCGGCGTGATGCAGACCATTCAGAGCAGCGACTTTGCGAGTCAGCGCGACTTCCGCCACCTGTGGAACAAGGCGGTTGACATCGCCGCGGCCGCCCCGGACATCGGGAACTACCTGCCGGATTGACCTTCAGTTCTTCTTCTTGGTGTCGAAGGTGACGCGGAGCAGCGCGCTCATGATGCCCAGCTCGATCAGGCCGAATGTGGCCGCGAGGATCCAGCTCTCGTCCTGAATGAAATACAGCGTCATCAACGCCAGCGCCGTGGCGGCGAGCGAGAGCCCGAGCACCATCTGACTCTTGCCCGGCGGTTCCCGTCGCGCGGCGTTCACCAGCAGTGGAATGGTGTTCGCCTTGCGCCAGCGGGTGGTGCCTTCCTCAAGCAGCTCGTCCTCGCCCTCGATCAGGCCCATCTGGTACGCGCGCTCGACTTCTCCAAAGGTCGAGTACTCGAGCTCGCCATCGCTGCTCTTCACTTTCCACTTCATTCGCGCACCTTCCTGACTACGAAAGCTCCGCCGCAATCTGCTCCGCCGCGCGAAGCCCGTCGATGCCCGACGAAACGATGCCACCCGCATAGCCACACCCTTCGCCGACCGGATACAGCCCTTTGACAGACACCGACTGGAGCTGTTCGTTCCGGGTGATTCGTAGTGGGGTCGAGGTTCGGCTTTCAATGCCCAGGAGCAAGGCCTCCGAACTGGTAAACCCGTGGAGGCGCTTCTCGAACAGCTTGAGTGCGGCCTTGAGCGCCTCGGTAATCCAGGTGGGGAAGAGCTGGTTCATCTCGACCGCGTTGGTGCCCGGGCGGTAGCTGGTCCCTTCGGGCAGGCGCGAGTTCTTGCCTGCGAGGAACCCCGGGACGGTCTGGGCCGGCGCGTGAAATCTGCCGCCGCCCAGCTCGTAGGCCGCGCGCTCCATCTTGCGCTGAAACTCAAGTCCTGCGAGCGGCCCGGAAAAGCCCGCGCGCGCGAAGTCGTCGGTGGAGACAGAAACGACGATGCCGGCGTTCGCGTATTTTGAGTTGCGCCGGCTGTTGCTCATGCCGTTGGTGACCTGAAAACCCTCTTCGGTCGGCGTGGGCACCACGATGCCGCCCGGGCACATGCAGAACGAATACACCCCGCGCATCTCTCCGCCGGACTCCAGGTTCTCGGCCAGCTTGTAGTCGGCCGGTGGGAGATCTTTGTGTCCCGCGATCTTCGAGCCGTATTGCGCCGCGTTGATCAGCCCCTGGGGGTGCTCCACGCGAAACCCGATCGCGAACGGCTTGGCCTCGACGAACACGTGCCCCTGCGACGCGAAGCGCTCGAACAGCTCGCGGGCCGAGTTCCCCGGCGCCAGCACCACGCGATCAGAAGCGAGCGTCGACCCGTCGGCGAGTCGCACGCCCGTCACCGCGCCGTCTTTGACCAGCACGTCTTCGACGCGCGTCTCGAAGCGAACCTCGCAGCCCTGGGCGATGAGATCTTTTCGCAGATGCTCCACGGAGAGCGGCAGGAGGTCGGAGCCGATGTGCGGCTTGCCATCGATCAGAATCGCCTGCGGCGCGCCGTACTTCGCGAACGTCTCAATCACGGTTCGCACGTGCGGGTGGTTGATGCGGGTCGAGAGCTTGCCGTCGGTGTACGCGCCGGCGCCGCCTTCTCCGAAGTTCATGTTGCTCTCGGGCGTGAGCGTTCCGTCGCGCATCAACTTCGCCACGTCTTTCCGGCGCTCCACCACGTCACGGCCCCGCTCGAGAATGATGCTTCTCACGCCGCGCTGGAGGAGCCCGAGGGCCGCGAACAGGCCCGCGGGGCCGGTGCCGATGATGACCGGGCGCTGCGCGGGCTGACGGGCGACCTGCGCGGGAGGCGCGGGCGGCGCCGGCACCACGCTCGCGTCATGGGGGAGTTTGAGTGGCGTCTTCGAGGGTGCGAACTCGATTTCCAGTGTGTAGATGTAGCGAGGGCTGTTCTTCTTCCTTGCATCGAGCACCGAGCGCACGACGCGGACGCTCTTGAGCGCGGACACAGAAACGTTGAGCCGCTCCGCGGCCTTCCGGGGCAGCGTCGATTCGGGCTCGTCGAGCCACCGCGCTACGTTGTTCAGCCTGATCGCCACGGGCGCCCAATAGCGTTATTTGTGCAAAGCCGTCTACGCACCTCCAATCAGGTCGCCCCCTGAGGCCTGCGTAGCGCCCTTCGCAGCTGATCAGCGGATCAACGCGCCGCGTTAACTGATTAAGTTTATGAATCTACTGCGAATAACTGACTTTAAGGCCTTTGGCACGTGGGGTGAATGATCTCGGGCATGCAAGCAGACAAGAAGGCTACGAAGATTCTCGCCAGAAGCTTCTTTGCCCAATTGCGACAAGGTGGGTACAATCCTCAGCAGGTTCTGGACGTTGCCACCGAACTCCTCGATCTTGTGACCGATGAGCTCAAGCAGCCGAGAGAACAGGCCCAAAGCTCGGCGGAACTCCGCCAGAGTGCGTAGGGTCCGGCAGTAAGTCCCCAGGGGGCCGCACAAGTTCCGGGCTGGTTCCGGTGCTTGAACCCCTTCGGGGCTGGTAGTTTCGGAAGACCCGGCCTTGGCGCCGGGTTTTTTGTTTTCAGGGCTTCGTTTGCTCGGTGAAGGTGCCTTGAGCGAACGCCACCACCACCAGCAGCGCGAGCAACACGGCGAACGGAATCGACGTTCCGATGAACCCGACCGCGACGGCGGCCGAAAGCCCCGCGGCCCCGAGCGCCCAGCGTACGATGCCCATCGGGTGGCGCAGGTTGAGCAGTGACCCCATCGTCAGCACCGCCACGAAGCCCACGACCGAGAGCTCGGAGATCAACCGCTGACGTGAAGCGAGCTCCGCGGCGTGCGAGGCGAGGAGCGACGCGAAGACCAACACCGAGACCACGGCGGGGATCAGCACGCCCGCCGCCGCGGCATCTTTCGCGGCTTCGGCATGGGCCCGCCGCTCGAGCGACACCAAGTCCACCACGTGCTCAATGGCGCTGTTGAACAGCTCCGTCGACCACACGATCGCAATGCACCAGAGCAGGGCGAAGGTCTCTCCCAGGCTGAGGGTGAGCGCGTTCGACGCGACGGCCACCAGCGCGCTGGCGAGCAGATGCAGGCGCATGTTTCGCTGACGCACCACCGTACGCAGGACGCCGCGCCACGCGAAGACCACCGACGCCCTCAGAGAGAGGGGGGCGCGAATCGCGTCGGTGAGCGGGAGTTTTGGGCTCGAGGGAGACACATTGACGCTCGTTGACTGCTCGGTACGTGGGGCCTACTTTGCGCGCGTTCAGTTTTCCACCGTCTGGCGAAGGAGTCTCTATGGCGATCAAATTTGCGATCAATGGGTTTGGACGAATTGGCCGTTGCGTGCTCCGCGCCGCCTTGTCGCGGCACGAGAAGGACATCGAGGTCGTCTGCATCAACGATCTCGATAAGCCGGCCACCCTCGCGCACCTGTTCAAGTACGACTCGGTCCACCGCACCTGGCCCGGGGTGGTGAAGGCCACCGAGAACGGCATCTCCATCGATGGAAAAGAGATCCGCATCACCAAAGAGAAGGACCCCGCCGCGCTCCCGTGGAAGGAGCTGGGCGTCGACGTGGTGCTGGAGTGTACGGGCCGCTTCACCGACCGCGCGGGCTGCGAGAAGCACCTGCAGGCCGGGGCCAAGAAGGTCGTTATCTCGGCTCCGGGGAAGAACGTCGACCTCACCATGGCGTTCGGCATCAACCACACCTCGTATGATCCGAAGAAGCACCACATCATCTCCAACGCCTCCTGCACCACCAACTGCCTCGCGCCGGTGGCCAAGGTGCTCAACGACGCGTTCGGCATCGAACGGG
>CAZFXD010000155.1:0-11598 GCA_964522795.1 uncultured Myxococcaceae bacterium | reverse complement strand
CCTGCTCATCGGCGAACGAACGGCGGAGCAGATCAAGATTTCCATCGGCACCGCGTACCCGACCGATGAAGTGATGACGATGGAGATTAAGGGCCGCGACCTCGTCGCCGGGGTGCCGCGAACGCTCAGCATCACCTCCGACGAAATCCGCGACGCCCTCGCCGAACCCGTCAACGGCATCGTCGACGCGGTGAAGATGACCCTGGAGCGAACCCCGCCTGAGCTCGCCGGCGACATCGCCGATCGCGGCATCGTGCTCGCCGGGGGCGGCGCGCTGCTCAAGAACCTCGACACCCTGCTGCGCGAAGAGACCGGCCTGCCCGTGTTCCTGGCCGAAGACCCGCTCTCGTCGGTCGTGATTGGTGCAGGTAAGGCCCTGGAGTCGCTCGATATTCTTCGACAGGTCTGCCAACCCGGCTAACCGTCGCCTCCGTGGGTCTTTGTAGGCAACCTCGGCTTGCCCAAGTTCGAGAATGCGCTAAGCCGACGCGACTTTTCCCTCCTCTAAGGAACGCTATGCGCCAGAACCCACTGTCGTCCTCGAAGCTCGCGGTTGCGTGTTGTACCGCGCTCTTGATTCTCGCGGGTTGCGGGAGCAACGGTGGCAACAAGGACGGCGGCGGCGGAAGCGGTGGAGACAGTGGCAGCGGAAACGGCGCGGGCGGCTCGGGCGGTGGCATCACGCTCCAGGACGGCGGCTCCCCCCCGGTGACCATCGACAACTGGTGCACGGCGTTTGCCGATGCCTGGTGCGAGTTTGAGAAGACGTGCCAGAGCCTGGACACCACCAACGTCGCCGCCTGCAAAGCGCAGGCGATGAAGGACTGCGACTATCAGGTGAAGAAGGCGAAGGCGGGCACTCGGGCGTACAGCGACACGCAGGCGGCTGCCTGCTTGAACCAGCTGAAGGCCAAGGAGTGCGCCGCGGCGTTCTACGACACCGGCTTCTTCGGCTGGTACCCGACCACGCCGCCGAACTGCGCCGACGACGCGGTCTTCGCGCCCGCAGGCACCACCGGTTCGAAGTGTGAAGACAGCAGCGACTGCGACGCCGGCTTCTGCTTCGGGGCGACCGGGTCCTGCAAGACGTGCTCGCCGGCGAAGACGACGGGCCAGAGCTGCTACGCCTCGGCCGATTGCGTGAAGGGCCTCAGCTGCATCTTCCCGGCCGGCTCGGCGGTGGGTGCGTGCCAAACGCCGCCTCCGCTGGCGTTCCCGCCGACGGCATGCGGTGGCTCCACGGGCGTGAGCTGCTCGCCCGACGCCGGCTTCTGCCCCTCCACCATCGTGTTCGACGGTGGCACCCAGACCTTCTACGGCGCGAACCGCGTCTGCACCGCCTACCGGAACAAGGGACAGGCGTGTCAGTTCTCGTCGCACTGCGCCGGCGCTTCGTTCTGCAACCCCGACGCAGGCATCTGCGAGACCAAACACGTCGCCGGTGAGTCCTGCAGCTACACCTCGCCCGTCATTCCCTGCGACAGCGACGCCGGCTTCTGCCCGGACAAGCTGACGGATGGTGGCTTTGAATACGGCGTGCCGAACCAGGTGTGCCTCAACTATCGCGCGGTGGGCCAGAGCTGCTTGTTCAACGCCGACTGCAATGCCTTGACTGGTTTCTGCCCGTCGCTGCAGACCGACGGCGGTACGTTCTACGGCCCGCAGCGCAACTGCTACGCCTTCCGAAACGAGTTCGAGTCGTGCACTTCGTCGACCCACTGCAAAGGTGGCATGACCTGCAAGTCCACGGACGGCGGCACGCAGTTGTCCTGCATCACGGTGGTGAAGAAGCCTGACGGGGCGCCTTGCTCGAGCTCGGTCGACTGCACGTCGGGTGTGTGCAGTGGCTCTACGTCTCCGGCGGTTCCGATGACGTGCGGCTACAAGCCCAGCGGCGAACCCTGTGGCAAGCACAGCGACTGCGGCAACGACGGCGGCATGCTGTGCAAAGGTTACCGACCGGCGACGCGTGATGCAGGTGCCGTGGCGGGCGCGTGCGGCGCGTACTCCGCGGACGGCCAGCCGTGCACCAACGAGTCGGTTTACCACGACAGCTGCGCCAATAAGGCGCCCAACTCCACCTGCCTCGGCGGCACCTGCAAGCTCGTGCCGGCGTTCTCCATTCCGGCTGGTGGCGAGTGCGACGACTTCAGCCAATGCGTCGCGACCCACCGCTGCGACTTTGCGGACCCGGTGACGTACCAGGGAACGTGCGTGGCTCGTCTGCCAGTCGGTTCGCCCTGCATGGGAACCCCGGATTGTCAGGACGGGCTCGAGTGCCAGCAGGACGCGACCTCGGGCGACATGATGTGCACGCCGTTCGCCGCCATCGGCGACAGCTGCGACTACAACAACTGCCAGAGCACCCTGGCCTGCGTCGATGACGGCTCGGGCGCGTATGTATGCGCGGGCGTCTCGGCGCCTGGCGGCACGTGCAGCGCCACGGTGGGCACCGGCCCGTACTGCGTCGCCTCCACCTGTGACGGTGGAACCTGCGTGGGGCTGAGCGCGCCAGGCACCCCGTGCTCTTCGTCGGCGCAGTGCCTCTACGGCAACTGCAAGAACCCCGACGGTGGCTCGGGCAACAAGTCCTGCCAGCCGAGCTGCTTCTAGTCGGCCGCAGTTTCACGGAGGTTGTTCATGGGTGCGATGCGAGTTCTCTCTGCCGCGGTCGTGGTGTGCGCGGCGTCTCTTCTGGCGTGCGGCGGCGCACCGGGGAACGGTGACGGCGGCGGCGGCAGCGGTGGCTCGCAGGACGGTGGTGGGGCGAATGGCGGCTCCGGTGGGGCAGGCGGCGCTGGTGGAAGTGGGGCGTCGGGAGGCTCAGGTGGCGGCGCTCCGCCGGCAGGCAGCGTCGGTGAGTTCTCCATCAAGGTCGCGACCGCGTACTGCAACTGGTTGAAGGCCTGCGGCAAACTCGACGACACGGAGCTCGATGTCTGCCTGGCATCGAACCTTCGGTCGACCGGGTACAGCTTCAACACGTTCGTGGTGGACAAGGTGAACGCCGGCACCATGACGTTCGTGTCGTCGAAAAGCGCGGCGTGCCTGGCGGCGATTCCCACCCAGCCCTGCAAGAAGGGCAACGTGCTCCCCGCCGAGTGTTCGGGCGTGGTGGTGGCCAGCGGGATGGCCGGGGTGCCCTGTGAAGCCTCCAGTGACTGCGGCGCGACGGGCTACTGTCCGACGGGCGCGACGACCTGCCGGTCCTGTGTCGCGCTTGGTTCGACGGGGACCACCTGCACCTCCGCCACCCAGTGTCAGGCGGGGCTCCGGTGCATCACCAACGGCGGTGGAATGTCAGCGTGCAGTGCCCCGCGAGCGGCCGGTGGGGTGTGTGGCTCGTCGCTCGACTGCACCGACGCGGGTTACTGCGCGACGTTCGACGGCGGCACGCGAACCTGCACGCCCTACCAGGGCGTCGACAGCCCGTGCAGCACGTCGTTCCTCAACCCGCTCACGTGCGCGCCGGGCACCTTGTGCCTGACGTTTGACGGTGGCTCGGCCTGGGGCGGGAAGGCCGGCCAGTTCTGCTCGGCCTATCGAAGCTCTGGCCAACCGTGCACCAGCGTGACCGAGTGCGGCCCCACGGGCCTGTGTCCCGCACAGGACGGCGGGCCGCAGACGTGCGTGGCGCGGGCGGCCGACGGTCAGCCGTGCACCAAAGCGTCGGACTGCGTCTCGAACAAGTGCTCCACCACGCCGAAGACGTTGGGTGGTCCGTCGGCGCTGTGTGGCTATGTTTCGAACAATCAACCGTGCGTCGTGACGGGAACGTTCTTCTACTCGTCAGATTGCGCGCCGGGGTCGCTATGCAGCGGAGCCCGCGTCGTCACCTCAGACGGTGGAATGACCGCTGGCGTGTGCAAGCCGTACTCCGTCGACGGTGGGGCCTGCACGCTCGAGCAGACTTCGATTTACAGCAACGGCAGCTGCGCCAACGCCTCCGAGTACTGCGTGGGCGGTACGTGTTCTGGCGCGACGTACGCGGGTGGGCTCAACGCGCCGTGCCGGACGACGTCGCAGTGTCAGGACGGCTTCACGTGCAAGAACAACGACCCCATCACGGGTGATGGAACCTGCGTGGCCCGTGGCGTGTTGGACGCCGCGTGCACCGCCAGCGCCGACTGCGCCAACGGGTTCTACTGCACGACCACCGGGCGTACCTGTCAGCCGCTGTCGGGCAACAACCAGCCGTGTGTCGGTACCTCGCTCGCGTGCAAGTCGTACACCTCATGTAAGGGGACCGGCTCGTCGGCGGTGTGTGTCGCCTACGCGGGGTACGGAGAAGCCTGTGATCCGGCCGGAGGTGCGTCGTGCGCGGCCAGCTTCTGCGACGCGGGGCAGTGCGTGGGGTACCTCGCCAATGGGGAACCGTGCACGAGCTCCACCTACTGCCTGTCGAACAAGTGCTCGAACCCGGACGGTGGGTTCACCAACCGCACCTGCCAACCGGGGTGCTTCTAGGCCGTCAATCGCCTGCGGCGCGATTACTCGTCGAGCGACATCTTCTCGGTGACATCCTCTTCCGACAGAATCGGATTGGGGAGTCGCTCGAGCAAGGGCCGCAAGAGGTTGAGGGCCGGCGCCACGTAGCGCCTGGCGTCGTCGCCGAATTCTTTGGCGTAGGTGTCGGCCACTGAGGCGAGGCCGTCGTCCGTCGCCGAGACGAAGCCGGCGGCCTTGCCGCACCAAACCTCGCGCGCGTCCGGGCACCTCAACAGGCGCCCTTCAACAGTTCCACGGTAGCCCGTGCCTTCGGGCTTCAGGTCGGGCTCCAGCCACAACACCCCTTCCGCGCCTTCGGTGCAGAGCGCCCCGAATTGCAGCGTCTCGGCCTGCACCTGCTCTTTTCGCACGAGGAACTCCCGCTTCATGTTCACGAAGCGGCGGGCGACGCGTGCGAAGACGGTGCCCGCTTTGGCATTTCCTTCCGGCAGCGGTTGAAGCGCCAGGACCAGCCGCTTGACGGCCTTCTGGTCCTTCGCCGCGTAATCGTCGCGCGTGTACGCCCATTGGACATTTGAACACGCGTGGAGAGCCAGCGTCGCCGCGAGCAGGGCAGAGCGTTTCATGCGGCGCACCATAGCAGCCTCGATTGTGAGGCCGGCTAGGGCGAAGTGGAGGCCGGGGCGACTCCCAGAATCGACTCCTTCAGGTCCTGGTCGACCGGGAACTCACCCAGCCAGATAGAGAACATGACCCGCGTGGCGTCGTCGCCGTGAACCTCGAACGTCTTCCCGCCCGCGGTGACCACCGTGCCTCGTTTGGGAATGCCCGTCAGCACCACCACGTCTCCCGCGGGCGCGTCTCGAAGCGCTTCGAAGAATGGTTTCAGGCGCGCCGTCCAGTCCTGGGTGCTGCCCTGGGTATTTCGCTCTACCGCCCGGGCCAACGCTTTGGTGATGGTGTTCTTGTCGATGTCGCGCAGCGTGGTGAGGACCACCCGCTTGGTTCGATCGATGGAGAGAATTTCATCATCGACGTGCGATGGCTTGTCCACATAGAGCGCGAGCACGTACATCTTCCAGTTCACCACGCTGCGAAAGCCTGCGCCGTTGAGCACGAGCCGCTTCTTCTCGACGGTGACGGAAGGGGGAACGCGGACGCCTTCCAGTTGCAGCGGCGCCGCGGCCAGACTTGCAGTGAGGAAAAGTTGAAAAAACATCGCGATGCCGGGAGAGTGCCGCCAACTTTCTCGGAGGGGTACATGAAAAGTGCATTGGTGGTGGCGTTGTCTGGCGTTCTGTTGGCCTGCGGGGGCTCCCCGTCCACGGGTGGAAAGCCGTCGAACGCCTTGACGGCGACGGGGGCGGCTGGGGCGTGGACCGGCGATTGGAAGAACACGACCTTCAGTTCTGTCGGCCCGGCCAAAGCCAACATCACGGTGGATGACGCGGCGAAGTCCATCACCTTCAAGCTCGACCTCGATGGCTCGGTGTTCGGCACCACCAACCCGCCTGAGGAAACGTTCACCGGCACGTACGACGCCACGAAGTTCACCATGACGGGCTCGTCGACGACGTTTGGGGCGTTGAGCCTCACGGTGAACGCCGATGGCACCCTGAGCGGGAGTGCAAACCCGTCGACCTCGCACGGCAAAATCACGCTCGATGGCACGGCGAGTGGTCCGTCGGCCGACGGCGGCGCCTCCACGAGCAAGTTGATCGTCAACTACACGTTCAACGACGGCACCAAGGGCACGATTACCCTCACGAAATAGCCGTTCGCCGTTCCTTGACCCTCGCGGGGGTGGGCCGTAGAAGGCCCCGACTTCCAACCGCATCTCGGGGAGGGTTTTTCGTGCGCACTTACACGTCTGTGGCCTTTGTGGCGTCGCTTGCACTGTTGGGGTGCGAGAAGAAGACGACCGCCCCCGCTGAAGCCCCGAAACCGGCGGCGCCGGCTGCTGCGCCAGCCGCGGCGCCCGCGGCCGAGACCACCATTCTGCTCGGCGAAGTCGGTTCGTTGACCGGCGCCGAAGCCGCGTTTGGAATTTCGACGCGCAATGGCATCGACCTGGCGGTGCAGGAAGCGAACGCGGCCGGGGGCGTGAAGGGCAAGAAGCTCGAAGTGCGTGTGTACGATGATCAGTCCAAGCCCGAGGAAGCGGCCAGCGCCGCGACACGCTTGATTACCCAGGACAAGGTGAAGCTGATGCTGGGCGAAGTGGCTTCGTCCAACTCGCTGGCCATGGCCCCCAAGGCGCAAGAAGCGCAGGTGCCGATGATTACGCCTTCGTCCACCAACACCAAGGTCACCGAGGTCGGCGACTACATCTTTCGGGTCTGCTTCATCGACCCGTTCCAGGGCTACGTCATGGCGAAATACGCGCGCGAGAAGCTGAAGTTCACGCGCGTGGCGATTCTGCAGGACGTGAAGAGCGCCTACTCCATGCAGCTGACCGAAGTGTTTCAGAAGAAGTACGCCGAGATGGGCGGCAAGGTCGTGGCGACCGAGTCGTACGCCAAGGGCGATTCGGACTTCCGCGCGCAGTTGACCGCGGTGAAGAAGAGCAAGCCCGAAGGCATCTACATTCCCGGCTACTACAACGACGTCGGAATCATCGCGCGCCAGGCCAAGGAGCTCGGCATCAAGGCGATTCTGATGGGCGGCGACGGCTGGGACTCCGACAAGCTCTTCGAGCTCGGCGGGTCGGCGCTCGAAGGCGCCGTGGTCTCCAACCACTATTCGCCGGAAGATCCGTCGCCGGTGATTCAGAACTTCATCAAGCGCTTCACCGAGAAGTTCGGTGCGCCCCCCGATTCACTGGGTGCGCTCGGCTACGACGCGGCGAATGTGGCCATCGACGCGATGAAGCGCGCGCCGGACCTTTCCGGCCCCGCCCTTCGTGACGCCATCGCCGCGACCAAGGATTTCCCGGGTGTCACCGGTCGCATCACGCTCAACGACAAGCGCGACGCCGAGAAACCCGCCGTGGTGCTGCAAATCAAGAACGGCAAGTTCGTCTACGTCGACACGATTGCGCCGTAGCGTCTTTTTCGCTCGGCCCGCGTGATGGAAGGTCTTCTTCAACACATCATCAATGGCGTCGCGGCCGGCACCATCTACGCCTTGGTGGCGCTGGGCTACACCATGGTCTACGGCGTCTTGAAGTTGATCAACTTCGCGCACGGCGACGTGATGATGGTCGGCGTGTACGTCGGGTACGGGGTGGCCTTCTTGTTGGGTCGCGAGTCGTTCGGGTCGCCCTGGCTGGTGGCCGCGGTCTTCGTGGCGGCGATGTCGGCGTGCGCGGGCCTGGGGTTCCTGATTGAGCGATTCGCCTACCGGCCGCTTCGAGAGAAACCCCGTCTGACTGCGCTGATTACGGCGATCGGCATCTCCTTCGCGCTCTCGTACGGGTTTCAGCTCGACTTCAGCGTGCCGGTGGGCGGCGCGAGCCTGACGTTGCTGCCGGGCGCAGCGGCCCGCGCGTTTCCCGAAATCATCCGACCGACGGAGTGGCTCACCTTCGGAGACGAAGAGCACAGCGTCATTGTCTGGAATTGGCAGATCATCTCGTTCGCCATCGCGGTCAGCCTGATGGTGCTGCTGCAGTACCTGGTGTTCAAGACCAGGTTCGGCCGCGCGATGCGCGCCGTGTCCCACGACCACCGGGTGGCGGCGTTGATGGGCATTCCGGTTGATCGCGTCATCGCGTTCACCTTCATGCTCGGGTCGGCGCTCGCTGCCGGCGCTGGCCTCTTGTACGCGATGAAGGACACCGCGGTGCAGCCGCTCATGGGGCTCTACGTGGGGCTGAAGGCCTTCGTGGCCGCCGTCATCGGGGGCATCGGGAACGTGCCGGGCGCCGTGGTGGGGGCCATTGGCCTTGGCCTTTGCGAGGAGTTCGTGGTCGGCTACAGCTCGTCCAGCTGGCGCGACGCGGTGGCGTTCGGGTTTCTCATTGTCGTGCTCCTGCTCAAGCCCGAGGGGCTGCTCGGGCGCGCGCAGGCGGAGAAGGTCTAGCCGTGGTTCGCTCCTTCGCACCCGTGGCCGTGGCGCTGGCGCTCCTGACCGTGGGGCAGTTGCTGTTCCGCAACGCGCCCTTCTTCGTCTACATCTCGTCGCTCGTCGCCGTGAATGTGGTGCTGGCGGTCTCGCTCAACATCATCAACGGCATGACCGGGCAGTTCTCCATCGGCCACGCTGGCTTCATGGCCGTGGGCGCCTACGCGGCGGGCGTGTTCTCCATCGCCATGAAGGACAACCGCATCGGCGGCGAGGCGATGGAGCCGGTGTCTGATCAGCTCTTCTTCTTCCTCGCGCTCCTGCTGGGCGGCGGGGCCGCCGCCCTCTGTGGCTTCGTGGTTGGGTTGCCCAGCCTGCGCCTCAAGGGCGACTACCTGGCGATTGTCACCCTGGGGTTCGGCGAAATCATTCGCGTGGCCGTGCAGAACACCGCGTCGCTCGGCGGCAGCCTCGGGTTGTCGGGCATTCCGCAGCGAGCGACATTCTTCTCGGCCTGGTTCTGGGTCTTCATCGTCATTCTGTTCGCCCGGCGCCTGGCCGGGTCACCCCAGGGGCGAGCCCTGTGGGCGATTCGAGAAGACGAAGTCGCGGCTGAGGCCATGGGCGTCGACACCACCGGCTACAAGGTGAGGGCCTTCGTCGTTTCGTCGTTCTTCGCCGGCGTGGCCGGGGCCCTGTTCGCGCACTTCGTCCCCGTCATCAACCCCGGCAGCTTCACCTTCGAGAAATCGATGGAAGTGGTGGTGATGATTGTGGCGGGCGGGCTCGGTTCGACCAGCGGCGCCGTGTTGGCGGCGGTGGTGCTCACGCTGCTCCCGGAGGCGATGCGCACGGCGTTCGTGCAATTCGGTGGCGGCGACGCCGGGCTGGCACAGAAGGTCGACCAGATTCGAAAGCCCATCTACGGCGTGCTGCTGGTGATTCTGATGTTGGTTCGCCCCCGCGGCATGTTTGGAACCCACGAAGTGTGGGACCTGTTCAAGAGACGTCGGAGCCCCGCCCCGTGAGCGCTCCCGCATTTCTCCAGGCGCAGCAGGTGAGCATTCAGTTCGGCGGCCTGCGCGCGCTGACCGAGTTCAACCTGACGGTGCAACAAGGAGACCTCAAGGGGTTGATTGGGCCGAACGGGGCGGGAAAGACGACCGCGTTCAACGTTCTGACCGGCGTGTATGCCCCCACCCAGGGCGACGTGACGATTGATGGTCGCCGCGCCAATGGCGAGCGGCCGTTTCGCATCAACCGAAGTGGGGTGGCCCGCACCTTTCAGAACATTCGCCTCTTCAAGGAGCTTTCGGCTCTGGACAATGTCCGGGTGGCGATCGCGGTCACGGCGGGCGTGCCCTTCTCCACCGAGTCGATTCGCCGCGTTCGCGAATGGCGCCCGCGCCCTGCGCTGCAGAAGCTGTGGACCGGGGTGTGGTGGGTGGCGACGGCCCAGATGCTGTTCGCCTTTTCGAAGTCGAAGGCCCGCGTGCGCCCGTTGGAGTCGGTGCTCTCCTCGGCGATGGAAGCGGTGGACAACTACGTCGATTGGTGGCGCGCCTTCTTGAAGACGCCGTCGTTCGTTCGGGCCGAGGCGAAACTGACTCAGGATGCCGACGAGCTGCTCAATGCGCTCGGGCTCTCGCACCGCAGGGACGAAATCGCCCGGAACCTGCCGTACGGAGAACAGCGGCGGCTGGAGATTGCCCGCGCGTTGGCGACGCGCCCAACCGTGCTGTTGCTGGACGAGCCGGCCGCCGGGATGAACACCAAAGAGAAGGCGGACTTGATGACGCTGATCCGCGAACTTCGCGATCGTTTCTCGCTGGGTGTGCTGGTGATTGAGCACGACATGAAGCTGGTGATGGGGATTTGTGAACACATCACGGTGTTGGACCACGGCGAGACGATTGCCACCGGGACGCCGGCTGAGGTGCGGGCGAACCCTCAAGTGATCGCGGCCTACCTGGGCGAGGCCCCGGCCCATGGCTAGCCCCGTGGTGCTGGGAACTCGCGCGCCGGGCGAAGCGCTCCTGCAGGCGCAGGGGCTGCGGATCAACTACGGCGGCATCGAAGCGGTTCGGGGTGTTGAGCTCACCGTCAACAAGGGCGAGGTGGTCGCGCTCATTGGTGCGAACGGAGCGGGAAAGACCAGCATTCTCCGTGCGCTCTCGGGAATGCTGAAACCAAAGGCTGGCGCGGTGACTTTGTTCGGAGTCTCGACGGCTGGGCTGAAGGCCAACGAGCTGGTTGAGCGGGGCATGGCCCACGCGCCCGAGGGAAGAGGAATCTTTCCCAACCTCACCGTGGAGGAGAACCTGGACCTCGGGGCCTACCTGCGGCGCGATGCCGCCGGCATCGCCGAAGACCGTGAGAATGGCTTTCGCCTCTTTCCCATTCTGAAGGAACGCCGCGCACAGTCGGCGGGGACGTTGTCGGGCGGCGAACAACAGATGCTCTCGATTGCGCGTGCGTTGATGTCGCGCCCCAAGCTCCTGCTCCTGGATGAGCCTTCGTTGGGTCTGGCGCCGCAGGTGACGCAGACCATCTTCAGAATCCTTCGCGACGTGAACAGCCGGGGCGTTTCAATTCTGCTCGTGGAACAAAACGCACACCTCGCGCTGGGGCTGGCCAACTACGCCTACGTGCTCGAGACCGGCGAAGTGGTGATGACGGGAACCGGCGCCGACCTGCTCAAGAGCGACGATATTCGCCGCGCCTATCTGGGCGAGTAGCCCGGTCCTATTCGGCCGGCGGCTTGGCGGTGGAGCAGTCGAACTCGACGTCTTTGTCGAGGTCAGCCAGCACTTCGACCACCTTGTCCGTGCCCTTGATGGTCGTGCCCGTCGCGTCGATACAGTCGAAGCGAACGCGGTGCTTGCCGGCCGGAACTTCCTTGCCGTTGACGGGTGAGGGACCCGCGCGTTTCCCGTCGAGGTACACGTCGGCGGTTCCGGTGGCCTTCATGTTGAGGACGCCTGTTCCGTCGGCGGCATCATCCGCCGCTTTGGCGGAGGCGGCCGGCTTGGCGGCGGCGGCGGGCTTGGCCGCGGGTGCTGCCGCGGGCTTGGCGGCCGGGGCAGGTTTCACCGCCACGCCCGGAGGTGGAGGGGCTTTGGCGGCCGCGGGCTCAGGGGCGGG
>CAZFXD010000154.1:0-11622 GCA_964522795.1 uncultured Myxococcaceae bacterium | reverse complement strand
GGCGACCGCCAGCCCCAGTGCGACCACGGCCCCGCGGCGTTGGCTGCGCTCGGCCGGCCAGCGCGAGGCGAGGCCGACGGCGGCGGCCGCGAACAGCAACGGAATCGCCGGCCACACGAACCGCAGCTCCTTGTGCGGAATCAATGAATGCAGCGCGATGTACCCAATCGCCGTGGCCGAGATGGGGAGCGCCGCCCGCCCGCCGAGGAGCGCGAGCCCGATCGCGAGCGGCCCGAGGAGCGGCTCAGCCGTGGCCAGCGCCACCAGGTATTGCCACGCCGGCGCCACGCCGTAGCTCGACGCCCTGCCCTCGATCAGGTTGGCGTTGACGTACGTCCAGGCCGAGTGAAACCAGTGCCCCCAGGTCAGCGCGTCCAACAGGCCGAACGCCAGGGCGCCCAGCGCGAACACGCCCAGGAGTGGCGCCAGGTCGGCCCGCCGGGGCCCGCGCGCCACGAGCCCCACGGCCGCGAGACAGAAATACCCGTGTTGCAGGCGGAGAAACGTGGCCAACACCAGACAGGCGGCGCCCCAGACCACCTCGGCGCGGCGCGCGGGGGCGACCAGAAGGCCGAGGCCCACCACCACGGGGAGCGCGCCCAGGTTCTCCCCTGTGGCGCGGGTCGAGATGAGAATCGAGAAACCGGAGAGCGCGGTGGCGGCGACCGCGGCCAGGGCGGCCGGTGCACCCGCCCCCAGCCTCCGGGCCAGACGGCCCACCGCGATGGCGGTGATCAGATTGGCCGCGGCCAGGAGCAGTTCGACGAAGGGGAGATAGACGGCCGGGCGACCTGCGCCGACCACCGCGCACAGCTTGAACACGGCGGCCACCAGTCCGGGAAGGAACCAACTGCGCGCCCCCTGCACGAACTCCCACGCCTGCCAGCCGTAGCCGAAGACCAGCCGGTGCGCGGGTTCGAGGCTCTGGAAGATCTCATCGGGCCAATAGAGGCCGTCCGAGAAGGCCACCGCCCCCACGCGCGCCACCGCCCCGAGGAGCACCACGCCGGCCAGGGCGAACCTGAGGCCTCGTTCCGCTGCGTTGTCGCCCGCGACCATGCGGCCCAGACAGCATGACGCGGGCCGCGTTTCAACCCGTGTTCGCGCCGGCGGCGGCGGGGAATTTTGATTGCGCGGACGAATGCCGACGCTCAGGATGCCCGCGAATTTCGTCTTCTCTCCGGGAGCCTCCGCATGCGCTTCATCGTCGCTGGTCTGACTGCTGCCGTGGTGGCCACCGGGTGCACATCGTCTGGAAAGACCTCGGCCGAGGTGGGCACCATCGTGGGCACGGTCACGGTGCTCGGCGCTCAGAACAACCTGGGCGCGTTCGTCTCCGCCGCGGGGCGCGTGGCGGCGGTCGACGCCGACGGCAAGTACCGCATCGAGAACGTCGGGCCGGGCGAGTACGCCATCAGCGCCACCAAGGAAGGCTATTCGCTCGACGGCAAGACGGTGGCCGTCTCGGTGGGCCTGGAGTCGGTGGTGGACTTCGTGCTGGAGCGCACCAACCGCCCGCCGCTGGTCTCCTCGCTCACCGCCAGCCCGCCCACCACGGTCAAAGGCGGTCGCGCCACGCTTACGGTGTCAGCGTCGGACCTCGACGGCGACACGCTCAGCTACACGTGGATGCTGCCCGGCGGCTGGGTGCTCGACGGCGACGCCAACCCGAACTCCGCGCAGGTGGTGGTGGTGGCGCCGAGCGTGCCCGGCGCGCTGGGGAATGCCACCGTCACCGTCACCGACGGCAAAGGCGGAAACACCGCCGCCTCCATCGTGCTCTCCACCCAGGCCAACGGCGGGCCGGTCATCTCCTCCATCACCGCCGTGCCCCCCAGCGTGGCCAAGGGCGGCTACATCAACCTCGCGGTGTCGGCCGCCGATCCCGACGGTGACGCGCTGACGTACACCTGGGCCGCGCCGCTGGGCTGGACGATTACCCCGCTGGGCGACGGCAGCAAGGCGCTCCTGCTGGCGACGACCTTGTCGGGGCAGCTGGCCACGGTGACGGTGGTGGCCAAGGACTCGAACAATTCGAAGGTGACCGGGAGCGTGGTGGTGTCGACGCTGCCCAACCAGACGCCGGTCATCTCCTCGGTGTCGGCCACGCGAACCAACCTCCTGCCGGGACAATCGGTCCAGCTGCTGGTCTCAGCGGTGGACCCGGACGGCGACCCGCTCATCTATACCTTCCAGAACAGCGACCCGACGTGGACCATCACCGGGAGCGGGCCCATCGTCACCCTGGTGGCGCCGAAGAAGAACAGCACGGTGAACACGGTCACGGTGACAGTGAGCGATCTCTCAGGCGCGACCACCACCGGCAAGCTCCTCACGGCGACCGACGCCTGCCCGGCCAACACCATGAACTGCGACGGCGACGCCACCAACGGGTGCGAAGCCGACCTGAACTCGAACAGCAACTGCGGCGCGTGCGGAGTGTCGTGCGTGGGCGGGAACTTCTGCGCGGCCGCGACCACCTGCGCGCCGCTGGCCAGCTCCTGTTCGGACATCGTGACTCGCGGTCAGTCGAAGGGCGACGGCGTCTACTGGGTGCAGCCGGTGGCCGACGCGGGCGTCCCCACGCCGGTCTACTGCGACATGACCACGGCGGGCGGTGGGTGGACCGTCTTCTACGCCGGGCTGAACGGCAGCCAGAACGCGCTGCGCTCGTTCGAAGTGCCCTCCGACGACTGCCCGGCCCCCGCCACCGCGTGTTTGCGGCACCTGCCCATCACCCAACCGTTGAACACCGAGTTCCTCGCGCAGTGCGGCCCGTGGGCGGCGTCGTTCACGGCCCCGCCGCAGGTGTTCGACTACTTCGCCCGCGGCGCCAACCACCAGTGGCAGATGCTGACCCAGGGTCGGTCGCTCGCCGGCCCGGCGCTGGCCGACGGCGGCACGGCCGGGAACTACGTGGGCCGCATCTACACCGGAGATGACCCGGTGCTCCCGCGAGGGTTCACCTTGAGCGCCTACCAGGGCGCCTGGAACACGGACAATCAGCCGATGACGTTCCTCTCCGCCATGCCCCAGGACTGGTACTGGAACTACTGCGGCGGTTCACCTGACAACGGCTCCCCCATTCGACTGGCCTACCGCACCCGCGTGGCCCGACTGGCCCTCATCGCCTCGAAGGTGGAGGACCCCACCAACGCGTTCTCGGTGACCGTGGCGGCGCTCGACCCGAACGGGATCGTCGTGCCCGAGTACCGCGGCAAGGTGAGCTTTGCCTCCACCGACCTCTCCGCCACGCTGCCGCCGACGTACACCTTCAGCGACAGCGACCTCGGCGTTCACACCTTCACCGGCCTGCTGCTCCCCAGCCTGGGCGCCCGCACGGTCACGGTCTCTGACGCCGACAACCAGGCGTTCTCGGCCACCGCCAACATCGCGGTCGGCTCCAGCACGCGCGGCTCCCGGAAGAACCCGGGCACCTCGTGCCAGGACGTGCTCAACGCCAACCTGATGGTCGACGGCGGAACGTCGAACACGCCCAGCGGCAGCTACTGGCTCGCGCCGCCCGCCGCGAGCGCACCAGTGCTCGGGTACTGCGACATGGTGAGCAACGGAGGTGGCTTCACGTTGGTGCTCAAGGCTGATGGGCGCCAGAGCACCTTCGTGTACGACGCCGCGCTGTGGACCAACGCGTCGACGCTGTCCCCCCAGCTCTCGGACGCTGATCGCAACCAGAGCAAGTCGAGCCTGTTCTCCACCCTGCCCTTCACCGAGGTGCTGGTGCGCACCGAGTTCCCGCTGGGCAGCGGCACTGCGCGCGACCTGAAGGCCACGGTCGGGGGCTCCCCGAACCTGCAGGCGCTCTTCGTGGGCGGCACCTTCGTCTCCGCGAACTTCGGAGGCCGCAGCGCGTGGAAGAGCACCATGGGGGCTCAGGCCGCGCTCCAGTCAAACTGCAACCAGGAAGGCTTCAACAACAACCCGGGCGGCAACGGCGCCGCACATCGCGTGCGCATCGGAATCGTCGGCAACAACGAGAACGACTGCGCCACGCCGGACTCACGCATTGGAATCGGCGGTGGCGGGAGCACCTGCACCGCGCCCGACGTCGGGCTGATGTCGGTGGGCAACGGCGGCGGCTGCACCGCCGACGGGCCGGACCCCTTCTTGTACGGCTTCGCTTGGGTGTTTGTGCGGTAACTTCGCGGCTGAGCAGGCAAAGGAGCGCACGTGGCGATTCGAATCGGCGACTTGCTGGTGCAGAACGGCGTCATCACCGCCACGCAGCTCGAAGAAGGCCTCCGCGCTCAACAGACGTTCGGGGGACGGCTGGGCACCAACCTGGTGGAGCTGGGCTTCTTGAGCGAGCAGGCGCTGGCTCAGTTTCTCTCCAGCCAGCTCAAGCTGCCCTGCATCGAAGTGCACGAGGTGGAGAACATCACCGAAGAGGTGTTGAAGCAGGTTCCCCACGCCATCGCGGAGAAATACCGGGTGGTCCCGCTGGCGCTGGACAAACGGCGGCTGCGCCTGGCCATGACCGACCCCACGGACCTGAAGGCGGTGGACGAGGTCTCCTTCAGCACCGGCCTCACGGTGGTGCCGGTGGTGACGCCTGACCTCCTCATCACCTACGCGCTGGAGAAGTACTACGGCGTGCGCCGGGCCACGCGGTACATCCGGGTCACCGGCGCCAGCCAGGCCGAATTCCAGGTCGTGCAGAGCGCCCAGCAGGCCGGCAAGGGCGGCGGCCGGGTGCAGGTCGAAGACCGCGGCGAGTTCATGCAGCAGGAGCGCAAGGAATTCAAAACCGAAACCTACTCGTGGCATCGCGCGGTCAAAGACCTCTCCGAGATTCAGGAGCAGGCTGAAGCGTTCGCGGTGTTCCTCAAGTTCGCCGCGCAGGATTTCGAGAAGGCGCTGGTGCTCGCGACGCGCGGGCCGGCGCTCGTGGGCTGGCGGCAACAGGGCGGGCCGATTTCGGACGATCAACTGCGCCAGGTCTCGTTTGCGGCCACCGACTGCCCCACCATCCACGGCTTGATGGCGAGCCAGAAGTCGCTCGCCGGGCCCATGCCCCACGGGCGCATCGAAGACTGGTTGTTGCAGGTGATGGGCGTGCACGATCGCAAGAACTGCCTCGTGTTGCCGGTGGTGGCGAACAACCAGTCGGTGGCCGTGCTGCTGGGCTTTGAGCCGACGCAAGGCGAGCTGACGGACCAGCCCGCGACCTACGACGACTTCGCCCGGCGCATGGGGTACGCGCTGCAGATGGTGTTCTTCAAGAAGCGCATCGTCGCCTCGTAACCACGCGACACACCTTCACCCACATGGGGCCGCAGGCACACTCCAGGTGGAGCGTAAAGGCCTCAACCCTCTGGGGATGACGCGCGCGCAACTTCTTTCGTTCTCAGGGGTTTGAGCGGGGGCGTGGACGTTGCACAATTCGAGGCGCCCAATGAAATTCTGCCCCCTCCTCCTCACCCTCGCGCTGTCCGCGTGCGGCCCCGGCATGATCGTCAACAACCCGGTGGTGCTGCCACCGGTGACGGTCTCCGAGAGCGCGCCGACGATGGGCGCCATGGTCTCGCGCAGCGAGCTCTCGTCGAGCGCGTCTGCGTCCCGACTCTCAGTGCTTCACGGCAGCGTGGCCGCGGCCGCGGCGGATGCGGTGCTGGTCCCCGCGTTCGGCCTCGACGCACTCGCCCCGCTCAACGTGGGCGCCCCCGGAGAGTCGATGACGCTCGGCCAGGTGAAGGCCCTCACCCGTCGGGGCGACGGCGTGCTGGTGCTGACCAATGAGGGGCTGTTCCACGAAGCGTCCGGCCGGCTGCTCAAGTCGCCGCTCTCGGCCGGCGGCCTGCCCAGCGGAGCCACCTTCGTCGACGCCTGGGGTACCGGCGACGCCGAGGAGCTGTGGGTGATCAGCCCGAGCGGCATCGCTCAGATCGCCCACCAGGCGGTGACCCAGCTCAACCTCCAGGTGCCGCAGGAGTCTGGGGCGCCTTCGTTCGCCATGGGCGTCGGCGCGGGCCGGGCGGTGGTGGTGGTGGGGACGACGGTGTTGACGGTCGACCTGGCCGCCAACAAGGCCAGCGTGATCTTGAAGTCGCTCCAGGTCAGCTCGGTGGCCCGGATGGACGATGGCGCCATCGCGCTGGCCACTGACCGCGGCCTGTTCGCCCGCGACACCGACGGGACACTGCGCCAGGCGACGTTCGCCAACCCCGGCGAAGCCGCGCGCCCGGTCGCGGCGCTGGCGGCCGGGTTTGGAAACCTCACCGCCATCGTGGACAACAACGTGGTCTCTCTCTCGTCGGGGAGCCCGGTGATTATTCAGACCGTGACGACACCGGCGGCGTTCGGGCTGGTGCACGACGCGCAGGGCGACACCTTCGCGGTCGACGTGGACAAGGTGGTTCGGTTTCTCACCCGGAAACCGGTCTCGTTCGCGGACGACCTGCAACCGTTCATCGCGGCGCACTGCATGAGCTGTCACGCCACAGGCGCGGAAGGGTCGACCGTGGTGGCGTTCGACACCTACGCCGTGGCCTCGGCGCGAGCCGACGACATCGTCAAGCGCGTGACGGCCAACGGCGCCACGCCCATGCCGCCGACGTCGAGAGAACGGTTGTCGACCGCCGACATTGCGCTGTTCACCAAGTGGGTTGCGGGAGGGAAGACGCCATGAGCGTTGGCTGCCAACGATTCATCCTGAGCCTGGTGCTGGTCGCCACCGGAGCGTGGGCCCAGGTGCCCGCCACCTGCGACCAGCAGCACGAGGTCGACAAGTACCAGCTGTTCCGCCGCCTCTCGCTCGACCTGCGCGGCCGAGTTCCGTCGTACGAGGAGTACCTCTCGCTCGATTCGCAGCCCACCGTCCCGGCGTCGACCATTCGCGCGTGGATCTCGAGCAGCGACTTCAAGCAGGTGATGCGGCGGTACCACGAGAATCTCTTCTGGCCGAACGTCTCGAACGTTTCGCTCAACAACGTCAACGCCGCGCTGACGATGAAGACGACCACCACCCCGCCGGAGGTCGCCAACTCCATCGCCTCGTCAGGCCGACGGAAGCTGTTCCGGGGCGATCCCGACGTCAACACCACCTACGGGCAGACCTGCGGCGACTTCGCCGCCGTCACCTCGGGCGCGCCGAACTTCACCCCCACGCCCGCCAGCCTGAAACAGACGACGCTCCCCAACGGCACCGTCGTCTACCAGGAGGGCTGGCGGCTGGTGGAGCCGTACTGGGCCCCGGGCACCACCATCAAGGTGTGCGCCTTCGACGCCCAGGAGACCGAGAGCGTCGTGCTCAACGGCAAGACGTACCTCTGCAATGATCCGGCGACGCAGTCGCCCGACGCGCTGTACGGCTCGGCCAACAACGTGATCAAGCGCGCCTGCGGCTGCGGGAAGAACCTCAAGTTCTGCTACGGGCCGTCGCTCAACGTGGCCAAGGTCATTCTCGCCAACCTGCGCGAGCAGATGTTGCTCAAGGTGGACGAGGTCACCACCGGCGGTCGGCCGTACACCGAGCTGCTCACCACCACCACCGCCAAGATCAACGGGCCGATCGCGTTCTGGAAGAAGTACCTGGCGCCCAACTCGTCCATCACGCGCGTGTACGGCATGGCCGACCCCAACGAGGTGATTCCTGACTTTCACCCGCCCGGCAACACCGCGGACACCTGGTTCGCCGACACCACCTTCCGGGATTACGACCGGAAAGACTCGACCCGCGCCACCCAGCTTCACGCGGGCGTGCTCACCCTCCCTGCGTATCTGCTGCGATTCCAGACCAACCGAGGCCGGGCCAATCGCTTCAAGATCGACTTTCAGTGTGCGCCCTTCGAACCGCCCTCGGCCCTGGAGAGTGGTCCGGGCTGTCAGACCGAAGGCACGGACCTGATGCAGCGGTGCACCTGCCGCTACTGTCACAAGATTCTGGAGCCGCTGGCGGCGCACTGGGGGCAGTTCACCGAAGCCGGCTCGCTGGCCATGACCGACCTGTCGCTGTTTCCCCGCAGCAACCCGGCGTGCGTGCCGGCCCCGGGCAAGGCCCCCTCGTCGTTCTGCGATCGCTTCTACGTCACCAACCCCGACGGCGACCACCCGGGGTCGCTCCTGCCCTACCAGTACGCGGTGAAAGACGGCGTGCACGACGCCATCGCCACCAGCATCGCCGCCGGCCCCCGTGAGTCAGTCAACGCGATCATCGCGTCGGGAGAATTCGCAGACTGCACGGTTCGGCGGGTCTTCGCGCAGTTTGCCAAGCGCGACATGAGAACCCTGGGCGCGCAGCAGGAAGACGTCGACCTGCTCAACAAGCTCAAGGCCGACTTCAAGGCGAGCGGGTACAGCCTGCCCGCGCTGATTGAAGAAGTGGTGAACCTGCCGCAGTACCGGAGCGTCCGATGAAGCGCTTCCTCGCCATGAACGTGATGTTGGTGCTGGCCGCCTGCGCGCAGAAGCCGGGCGGCAGCTCGGACCAGCCCACCCTGTCCACCACCCCCGGGGGCGCCGCGCTGCCCATCGACCACCCGCCCCTCGACGGGTCCGGCGGCACCGGAGGAGGCGGAGGTTCAGGCGGCACCGGAGGAACGGGAGGCGCAGGCTACGTGTCGGGTGGTGCTCGCCGGCTCAGCCTCCAGCAACTGCGGGCCTCGCTGCCGGTGGTGCTGGGCAACAACGTGGTGACCGACGCCGGCATCACCTGGAACGCCGGCATCTACAACCTGTTCGACGCCAACGCGGCGGCCCTGGGCGAGCCCGATTTCCTCAACACGGTCGACGAGAACCTGGAGCCGTCACCGCTGTACCTGAAGTTCATGGGCGACGCGGCGCGCGCCGCCTGCAACACCGCGCTCACCTCGGACTACGCGCGCCCCACCGCGGCCAACCGCGCCATCCTCCGGTTCGCCTCCACCACCGACACGGTGGCCACCAACGCCAACGCCGTCAACGCCAACCTCCGCTACCTGAAGCTGCGCTTCCACGGCATCAAGGTGGCGGACACCGACGTCGACTCGATCGCCTCCTACCGTCAGCTCTTCATCGACGGCGTGACCACCGCGGCCAACGGCGCCGCGTCCCCAACCGCCGCGCACGTCAAAGAAGGGTGGCGAGTTGTCTGCGTCGCGCTGCTGACGGCGCCCGAGTACCACATCTACTGAGGAGCGAACCGCCATGAAGAAGAACGCACCTCATCAATTCACCCGCCGGAACCTGCTCGAAGTGTGCAGCATGGCCAGCGGCGCGCTGTTGGTTCGCCAGACCATGCTCCCGGGCGTTGCGCACGCCGCGGGGACCGACCCCAACTTCCTCCTCTTGGTGTACTTCAACGGGGGCTGGGATCAGCTGCTGGCACTCGACCCCCGACCCCAGAACGACCCCAAGTACCAGCGGGCCAACGCGGTGAAGCCGGGCGGCACGGGCATCGCGCCCGACTACGATCTCCTCACGCCCAATGACGCGGCCCTGGAAGCGGCGGTGGCGGCGACCGCCAATCGCTCGGGCGTCATCAAGCCGGCGGGGAGCAACATCACCTTCGGGCCGGCCATGCCCCCGTCGCTCACCTCGAACTTCGCGGACCTGGCGGTGGTGCGCGGCGTGTCCATGGACACGCTCACCCATGAGGTCGGCCGGCGCTACCTGCTCACTGGCAAGTTCCCCCGCGGGCTTGCTCCCAGCGGCAGCTCGCTCAACACGGTGTTCACGGAGCGCACCGGGAGCACGCTCGACCTCCCCAACCTCGCGCTGGACATTGAGTCGTACAACGAAGGGCTGCCGGCCGCCGCGAGCCCCATTCTCGTCACCTCGGCCGCGGACATCAGCAAGGTGCTCACCCCGGGCGCGCCCGAGTTGACCGCGGCGATGGACGCGAAGTTGATGGCCTTCGAGGGGGCTGACGACACCTGCAACGCACACGGCTTCAACGCCAACGGGCTGGTGACGGCGTTCCGCAACGCGCGCGCTCCGGCGCGCCAGCTGGCCAACGTCAGTAAGGCGTCGATGTTCAAGTTTATCGCCAACCCACCGGCCGGCAGCCAGATGGAGCAGCTGTACCTGGAGCTCGGCATCAACAGCGCCAACCCCACGGCCGATTTGAACGGGCCCAAGGGCCAGGTGGCTGTCGCGGCGCAGGCGCTCACCCAGGGCGTCTCTCAGGTGGCGTCGCTGACCATCGTGGGCGCGCTGGACGATCACTTCGACGAGGCCGGCAGCCAGTCCGTCAAGCTGCGCTCCGGCTTCGACGCGCTGGGAAGTCTCATCAACTACCTGAAGAAGGTGCAGGTCCCGGGCACGAGCAAGAACTACTGGCAGTGCACCACCATGCTGGTGTTCAGCGAGTTTGCTCGCACGCCGCTGCTCAACTCTCGCGACGGCCGAGATCACCACCTGGCCTCGTCGTGTCTGATCGCCGGGCCGGGCATCAAGGGCAACACGGTCTTCGGCGCCACGAGCGACAGCGCCATGGGTGTTCAGGCCTGGAACTTCACCACCGGAGCGCCGGACCCGAGCGGCAAGTTGATTCGGCCCGTGGACATTCACGCCACCCTGCTCGACTCCCTCGGCTACAGCTACAGCCACCTGTCGAACCAGACCCCGTACGTGATCACCAGGCTCAAGGCGTAGCGGCCACCGGGGCCGATGGTGGGGGTGAAATCCGGCACGGGTTCGCTCTCGGCGCTGCGCGTTTTGAGCTAAACCCCCGCCTCGAATGGCGCTGTCGACCACCCTCTTCGGAGAGTCGTTCACCTTCCCCAGTCTGAAGGACGTGCTCGCACGGGCCAACGAGCCTCGGTCGGGCGACATTCAAGCCGGGCTGGCCGCCAGGTCCATGCGCGAGATGGCCGCCGCGAAGGTCGTCTTGTCCGACGTGACCCTGAAACAGCTGCGGGAGAACCCGTCGGTCCCGTACGAAGAAGACGAGATCACGCGCGTGATCGAAGACGCCATGAGCGCGCCGCTGGCTGCGCGGGCCTACAAGAAGATCTGCGGGTGGAGCGTGGCCGAGTTCCGCGAGTGGCTGCTCGACGATGCCACCACCGGCGAGGAGATCTCCGCGCTGTCGCCGGGGCTGACGCCGGAGATGGCGGCCGCCGCGGCCAAGCTCATGTCCAACATGGACCTGGTGTTGGCGGCGAAGAAGATCCGGGTGGTGGTGCGCTGCAACAACACGCTGGGCCTTCCGGGCCGCATCTCCTCGCGCCTGCAGCCGAACCACCCGCTGGACGACGTGGAGGGCGTGCTGGCGGCGGTCCGCGACGGGCTCTCCTTCGGCAATGGCGATGCGGTCATCGGCGTCAACCCGTCGACCGACGAGGTCTCCAAGACCGCCGACGTGCTCAAGGCCACCAAGGACCTGATGCGGCGTTACCGCGTGCCGACTCAGAACTGCGTGCTGGCCCACCTGACCGTACAGATGGAGGCGATGTCCAAACACGGCGCGCCGCTCGACCTGATGTTCCAGTCCATCGCCGGCTCCCAGGGCGCCAACACCAACTTCGGCGTGAGCGTGCAGTTGCTCGACGAAGCGTGGGACATGACGCGCCGGCTGGGAACGGCCCAGGGACCCAACGTGATGTACTTCGAGACCGGCCAGGGCACGGCGCTCTCCGCCAACGCCCACCTCGGCACCGATCAGGTGACCATGGAGGCGCGGGC
>CAZFXD010000153.1:0-11629 GCA_964522795.1 uncultured Myxococcaceae bacterium | reverse complement strand
CCGGCGGTTCGGGCGGCGGCGCGACCGGCGGTTCGGGCGGCGGCGCGACCGGCGGTTCGGCCGAGCCGATGTGGCACGCCGACGCCGACGTCGATGTCGACAGCGGAGATCACACCCGCTTCTGGAAGAAGGAAGTGACCTCGGGCGACATGAGCCGACTCACCGTGGTGAACGATCCGAAGGGCCAGTACGGCAAGGTCTACCAAGCGTACCTCACCCCCGCCGACATCGCTGCCGGCAACAAGCGCGCGGAGTTCTCTCAGGCGCTGCTGGGCGACGGAAGCACCAAGCTGAAGCTCGCGGTCGCCAGTACGCCCAAAGGTTCAACCGAAGAAATCTGGTTCGGGTGGCGCTCGCTGTTCAACCAGGACATCGTCTCGGTGGCCTCGCACGACAACGACGGCAACTTCATGCAGCTGAAGGGTGACTCCTCGTGCGGGGGACCGGCCGTCGGCATGACCATCAAGTTTGGCCGCCTGACGCTTCGCTCTGAGCAGTACCTGCCGCAGTACAACGACATCGCGTGGAATGGGCCGACGTTCTCCACCCTCGTCGACGCCTGGCACTCCTACGTCCTGCACGTCCGCTTCTCGAAGGACCCCTCCATCGGGTACCTCGAGGTCTGGCTCGACGGAGTGGCGCAGACCCTGATGAACGGCCAGAAGCGGCTCTACTTTCAGGCTGTCTGCGCGAACGACACGTACATCTTCCCGAAGCTCGGCACCTACGGCATGGACAGCGCCATCGGGGCCGGACCACACCACTGGTTCGAAAGCCCGCGCATCGGCACCAGCTACGAGGCCGTCGCGCCCCGCTAAGCGAAAATGGGGACAGGCTACTTTTTCTGGTGCGACCGATTTGTCAGGCGTCAGGGCGAAAACCGCGACACGGGCGCCCTGGTGGAAAAAGTAGCCTGTCCCCTTTTGTCTCGTGAGCGCGCTTTCGCCTCTTCAAAGTTCGCGGAAATCAGAAACACGCTCACCCAGGTTCGGAAAGGTCGCCAGGCCTCCGCGCGCTCGATGACCTCGGCGTCGGTGGGGAGCCCCGGCAACCCGAATGCCACCTCAATCGCGCCATGGAGCGTCGGCTCGCCCAGCGGCAACACGTCAGACGGCCCGCACCCGCGAATCAGAATGCCATCGGCCGTCCACGGTCCGATACCGTGAATCGTTCGCAGCTCCTCGCGCGCCGCGGCGTACGGAAGCGACAACAGATGGCTCAGCTCCAGGCGTCCTTCAAGCGCCGCCCGGGCCACGGCCTGCAGCCGCCGCCACTTCTCGGCCGACACCCCTTTGACGCCCTCCAGCTGGAGAATCGACTGCGGGCGCGGGAACGGAACCGCGTTCTCCCCCTCGACCAGAACCACGTCGCCGGTCAGCTCCGCCAATCTCGCTTGGACCGCCGCCGCCTGCGCCATGCTGGTTCGCTGCGAGAGCACGAGCCAACCCGCCATCGCGTAGGGCGAGGCCGCGACCACCGGCCGGAACGCCGGGCGCTCCGCCGCGAGCCGCGCCAGCACCGGGTCCCGTTCGAGCAACCTGAAGAAGTCGGTCGCGTCGCGGTCAATCGCCAGCATTCGCTCCAGCTGAGGTCGCACCGCCTCCACGTCGTCACTCCCAAACAGCTCCGCCTCCACGGTGCCGCCCTCCCCGCTCCGCAGACGAACCGCGACCGGCAGGAAGGACCCGTCCGTTGGAAAGGCCACCGTCACCGCCCCCTCACCCGTGGCGCAGATTCGCGTGCCCCGGAGAAACCCGCACTGCAGCCGTCGAACCGGCTCCAGGGAAAAGGGACCTCGTGGATTCAAGGTGAACTTCACGCCGCTCGACCTTCGTGCCTTCACGTGCTCGCCCATGTTCGCTGTTCCTCGTTCGTTCAGCGCGAAGGCCATATGCCCCGCTTTGAAATGAGTGTCGGTCGCGCGAGTGTCAGCCTTATGTCATATTTGTTCAATGAACCGCCAAGCCCGCCTATTTGCTCTGGTTGAGTACCTCCGGGGGCGACGAACCGGGGTCACGGCGGAGAGCCTGGCGGACCGATTCGGGACCACGGTTCGCACCATCTACCGAGACCTGGAGACGCTGAAGGTCGCCTCGCTTCCGCTGGTGGCGGAACGCGGCCGGGGGGGCGGCTACTCGCTGGACAAGAGCTACGCGCTCCCCCCCGTGAACTTCACGGCGCGCGAAGCCGCGGTGCTTTTGACGGTGGGCCGCTGGGCCGCGCAGATGCGGTGGATGCCGTTTGAAGAAGTGCTCCAGTCGGGGCTGGACAAGGTGCGCGGGGCGCTCACCACCACGGCCCAGCGCGAGCTGGTCGAGCACATGGCGGGCATGAAGTTCATCGGAGTCCCCGCCCACGCCGCGCAGCCGGGCGTTCGCGCCGCGGTGGAGCACGCGTGGTTCGAGCGGCGCCCGCTCCGGGTGCGCTACCGGAACAAGGACGGCGCGGTGAGCGAGCGGACGATTGAGATCGAGTCTGTCGTGTTCGACCGCCAATACACGTACCTCAACGCGTCCTCGCAGACCGACGACGCTCACCGGGCCATGCGGCTCGATCGCATTGAGGCCGCGGCCGTGGTGCCGATCGCCAGCGACGAAAAAGCCCCGCGCCCTACCCCCGAACCCTCATCGTCAGGCCCTTGAGAAAGTTCCGCAGGAACTGATCGCCCGCCGGCCGGAAGTTCTTGTGCTCGGGGTTTCGGAAGAGCGCGCTCAGCTCGGGCTTGGAGACTTCGAACCCACTCGCGGCCATCACCGACATCAGGTCGGCCTCCTTCAGCTCGAACGCCACGCGCAGCTTCTTCAGGACCGCGTTGTTGGTGATTCTTGTCTCCAGCGGTCGCGGCGGCGCGTTCTCCAATTTTCCACGGCGATGAATGATGAGCCCGTCGAGGAACTGCGCCATCACCCGGTCCTCGCACAGCAGGTAGCCCGGTTCGTCTTCGCGCTTCATGTAGTTGGTCACGTCCACGCGCGGCGTGTCACCGCCGCCCAGCGCAATGATGGCCGCGATGGTGGTGTCGTCGGTTTGGAGCAGGAACCGCAGGCTGCGCAGCACGTCGTTATTCAACATGGCCAGCGTTCTAGCGGACTTGGGGCCCGCTCGCGCTCGATGGGGTGGAGCGGTGTCCTACTTCGCGGTCGCCACCGGGTCGCCGCGCGGCGTACACACGGCCCCCTCCGCCGCCTTCACCTTCTTGCCCAGCATCACCTCGACGGGGAAGAAGGCTTCGCGCCGCTTCACGAAGACCTCGCCGCGATCCAGATAGACGCAGCCGGTGATGGTGTCCTTCCGCCACGGCAACGGCGGGGCGTTTTCGTCGTCCAGCGCCCAACCGCTTCGCGCGTCCACTGCGAAGGCCACGAACTCGCGATCAGCGCTGTCGCGCGAGGGCGCCGCGCCCGGGAGGCGAACGCGGCGGGCCACCGCAGGCATGGGCGACCTGGAGAACCGGGCCTGGTGACGCTCGCGCGCGGCCAGCGGCTCGAGCAGCTTCTTCTCCACCACCGCCTCTGGTCCCGGGGGCGCGGCGGGCTCAGCCCCCTCGGACTTCAGCGAGACGACGACGGTGGACAACAGGGCTGCCAGAACCAACGACGATTTCATGTGGCCTCCATGGGAACGACGACGACCTGCGCGCGAGCGCCCAGAGCTCGACCAACGCGGCGCCCCCCAGCACCGGGCCCCACAGGCTGCCGAGGTAGGCCGCGTCAGGGTCGACCCCCGCCGCATCGCACGCCACCAGCAACGCTCGCGAGACGACCGCCACCCCGAGCTGCACCAGCACGTGCGACATCCACCGTTGGTGCGCGACGAAGTCTCGCGCCCGGGCGGTTCGGACGCCCTGCACCATGGCGCCGACGGCCAGAGCCCCGGAGAGGATGAAGCCCGCCGTGGCGCCGACACCGCCGCGAGCGAACAGTGACAGGTAGAACCCCGACGGCGCGAGCGCGAACACCACCACCAGCCCGGTGGCACGGCCCAACCAACGGTGCACGCCGGGCGCGCGGCGCAACAGGAGCTTCGAGACGAGGAGCAGACAGGCGGGGAGCGCGAACGCCGCGGCGAGCACGTGCGCCTGAAGCACCCCCACCCACAGCGCCTCGTGCGGCAGCGGGAGTTTCTCCAGCACGAACGGCGGTAGCTCTTCGTCGTCGAAGTACACCAGGCTGGCCCAGGTGATGGCGGCGGAGCCGACGCCCAATGCCGAAATCGCGAACGCTCGCGACGCTTGAACCGCCCAGTGGCCAATCCGCACAGTGGGGTACAGAACGCGTGGGGCACAGAAAAGTTCTGCGGCCAGCCGAGTTCGGCGATCACCGTCAAACGGAGGAGGAAGTTCGCGCACTTCCGTCTCGCGGCGCCCCTCCCACGCGGGCGAGCGGCCTCGGGTTCAGACGACGCGAAGTCGGCGAGGACCCGACGGCGTCGGCGCCACCGCCAGCTCGGCCACGAAGAGGACGCCGACGGTTCCACACGGCAAGGTGACGCGGCGCGAAGCGCACAGGGGCCCCAGGTCGAACTTCGGGTCCACCTCGGCGCCACCGCCGTGGTTGCCGGCGAGCAGGTGCACGAGGGGCACCTTGCCTGCGCCGTCGAGCGGCTCCGGAGCGTTCTGACTGAAGGCCCACGCGCCCACGTAGACCTTCGACTTGTCGGCGCGCGTCTGGGTGAAGAGCACCGCGTGCCCGCGCGGCCCCGCCTGGGTCGCGGCGGCGTGCGCGAGCCGGCGCACCAGCGCTCGCAGCTGGTAGCGCGCGCCGACCACGGTGTGGGTCTCATCGAGCAGCGAGTGCCAGCTCACCTCGGGCACCTGGCGCCCGAGGTCCCACAACACCCCCAGGGCCATGCTCCGGAGCTCGATGGACTGCCGCTCTTCGCCGAGCTGTTTGGCGAGCGCGGCAATCTCGCCCAGCGCGCGGCGCCCGGTGGTGAGCCGCCGGTCGAGCTGGAGCACGCCACGCCAGGGCCGCGGCTCAAAGCGACTGCCCGCCACCAGCGCCGCGGTGTACAGCTGCCACTCGGGGTCGCCGGCCGGCATCCGACGTGGCTCGGCCGCCGGCGCGTTGTTCACGTCGGCCTCCGCCTCGGGCCAGAGCACCACGAACGCCAGGGGGTGCGCCGCGGCGTCCTCCACCGTCACCACCAGGGGACCTCCGCCCTGGGCGTCCACCGACCAGCCGTTCTCCTTCGCCGCGTCGAACAGCTCGGCGCCGGGCATTTTCTCCGCCGCCAGCGCTGCGCCGGCACTCACCACCCAGGGCGTCCCGGGCTGATTGAGCGCGGGGCGGTTGGCCATGAGCACGCTCCCGCCGAGGTCCAGCATCACCGCCGGCGCCTCGAGGCGATCGAGCACCGCGCCGAGGCCATCGCACGCGCGCTGCACGGCGTGGCGGTCTTCCAGATCATCGGCGACGGACTGAACGAGCCGTTCAATCTCGTCGATCTCATCGAGCGCCAACACCTGCCGCGCGGTCGCGGGGGTTCCTTCACGCACCACCTCGAGCAGTCGCTTGATGTTTCGCAACCGGCCCACCACCACGAAGCGCACGATGACCGCCATGGCCGCGAGGAGCAGCGCGAACGCTCCGGCCAGCGCCCAGCTCAACTGGCGACCTCGCGCCAACTGCGCCCCCGTCACGGCCGCGTCGTCGAGATCGGTGATCAGAATTCCAAAGTTCTGCCCGACCGAGGTGTGCGCGTGGCACGGGAGGCACTCGGCGCTCGCGACGATCGGCTGCACGAAGCGGAACACCATCTGTCCCGGCGCGACTTCGTAGCGAATGGTTCGACCGGTGCTCGCCGGGGGCTTGCCGATGCCGTGGCACACGGAACAACTGGGGCTCGTTCTCGAGAACTCCTCCCCGACCGCCGCGGGGTCACTGGAGAAGACGACCTTGCCGGCTTTTGAGACGATGTCGATGCGGCGCACCTGCTTCGAGTGGGAGAAGCGGGCCAGCGTCTGCTGCACGCGAGTCGTGTCGTTCGAGAGCAGCGCGTCGCGCACGCCCTCCAGCGCCACGCCGCCCGTCAGGTCGGCGAAGCTGTCCAGGTTCTCGATCGCCGCTTCACTCGACGCTTTCAACTGAAGCGCGACCAGCGCCGCGGCCACCACGGACGTCACCACGGCCGCCGGCAAGACGAGCCTGAAACTCAACCCCTGCGTTCGAAATACCGCCATCCCGGTCGACCCCGACCACCTTGTAGCAGCCCGCGCACACCCCGGCCGCGACGTTCGGCGTTCCGCGCCGGGGGTTCAAGTAGCGATGCTCACAGGCAAAATCAGGCCGCGTACGGCCGACTGGTACGAACGCACCACGCCGCTGCGAAGCGCGCACCAGTCAACTTTGGTGAGAACTCGCATCAACGAGTGCACGCGCGAGCAAGGGCGGGCGTGGCCGGAGAAGCAGATACTTCTTTCGTAGCCAGGGAACAGATTCAAACGAAGTTTCAACCAAGGAGGATGTCATGAACTGGAACGTGATGCTGAACGTGGTGATGAGCGCTCTCTTCTTTGCACCGCTGTTGATTGCGCTGGCGGCCTTCCTCTTCATCGGAGGTCTGATGGCGATTGAAGGGCTCGCCACGCTCGTCGGTCGCCGCGCCGCGGAGCTCGACGCAACCGTTGCGCCCCCGGTCGCCGGCCCCGTGGTCGAAGGCCTGAAAAATGCAATCGCCACCGACGCTGCCGCTCCCGCAATCGAGGAAGCACGCGACGATGCCGCGAATGGCTGACTGACAGCGGCGGAGGTGAGTCCACTCAACGGACTCACATGTCCAGCTTCTGGCGGCGATGAGAATTCGTGCTGGTCGCCGCGCGCCACATTTCCCCGACGGACCTAAGGTTTTCCTCATGTCCAGACTCAATTCGCTCCTGCGTCGACTGGCCTCTCCCAAAGATCGCGAATTGCTCGATCGCAACCCTGCGCTGGAGGTGCGGCTGAGAATCCTCGCCCGCATCGGCCTGCGGTTCTGGTGGGCCTACCTGGGAATTCTCGTGCTGCTGGCCATGGGCACGGTCTCAGCAGGCATGGACGTGTACCACCGCACCGAGCAGCCGCAGTTCTGCGGCGGCTGTCACGAGATGGGACAGAACTTCGATACCTGGAACGTGTCGCGCCACAAGGACATCACCTGCGCAGACTGCCACGCGCAGCCGGGCCTCCTCGGCTGGGTCAAAGCGAAGACCGCGGGCTTGAAGCAACTGCGCGTTCACTTCACCGCCACGAACATCTCCGGCATCAGAATTGAGTCGAACCAACGGACCATCATCAGCGACAACTGCTCCCGCTGCCACGCCGGGCTTGCGCGCCTGGGCGAACGACTTGGCCTCGGCGTCTCTCACCGCCAGCATCTGGAGAAGGGCCTGGCGTGCATCACCTGTCACACCGGAGCGTTCACCCACCCCGGCAATCGAAAGGCCGCTGCGGGAGGCGCCGCGGACGGCGGTACGACCGTGGCCGAGAAACCCGCCGCCCCGAAACACGAGACCGACGCCAAGGGCGCATTCGAGGCGCAGTTCGTCGAAGTGGCCGTCTGCTTTCAGTGCCACGACGGCAAGACGAAACAGAACGACACCGTGGTGTTCAGCGCCCAGGACGAGACCAAGTGTCTCAAGTGTCACCCTGACGCCGAGCAGGCGGCGGCGCACGGCGCGAGATCGCGCCGCGGGGCCGACCGCAAGCCGTGCCTCGACTGCCATGAACTGGAGAAGGACAACGCGCACTATCAAGTCCCCACCGACGTCGGGCCGATGTGCGCCAAGTGCCACGAGCAGGAGAAGCACCCGTCGAAGCTCCACCAGCCCTACCGCAGCGGCGAGTGCGCGGAGTGCCACCGCGTGATGTCGCCCACCTACTTGTTCAAGTTTGGGCCTCGCCCGACCAACACGCTGTGCATTCACTGCCACGACGAGATCAAGGCCGTGCTCGGCGCGGAACCCGTGGGGGAGACCGACCTGACTGACTTCTCGGACGGCACCACCGACCTGCACCAGAAACACGCGCAGGAGCTGAGCAAGAAGAGCAACGACTGGTGCTTCGACTGCCACGCGCCGCACGGGAGCGACGCACCGAAGGCGTTGATCAGGCTGCGCGAGCCGCTCAACGCGAAGACCACGGGGACATTCGAGAAGAAGGACCCCGGTGGCGCCTGCACCAGCGCCTGTCACGAGAAGAAAGGCAAACTGACGTACGCCGGACCAGGAGAGTGATCATCGCACCATGCTGAGACAGCGCGTCCTCCTGTACTTCGCGGCGGTGGCGGTGCTGACCGTCATGGCCACCGTGCTGGGGGAGGTGTTTCTGGTCAACCGGGTGGCCGAGCACTCGCGCCGCGCCGACGTTCGGTTCGCCAACAGCGTGGCCCAGCACGTGAGCGCATCGCTCGACGAGGGGAACCGGCAGTTGCTCAAGCTGATGCGCGAGTTCGGCCCATCCGCGAAAGAGCAGGAGATTCACCAGGCGCTCCGGCACATGGAGGAAACGCTCTTCGAGCGCGGTGGAACGTGGGTCTTCACGCCCGCGGCCTGGGCGGTGGGCGCCGAAGCGTCCCCGGGCGGGCTGCCCCCCCGCCAGGTGCTCCTGCCGGCGATTCGACTCGCGCGCACGCAGGGCGGGCGCAGCGTCACGTCGCTCTGGCGCGGGGCTGACGGGGCCCCGCGCGTCTGCCTGGTCGCCGCGGTGAGCGAGGAAGACGGCTGGAAAGCTGCGGTAGGGACCATTCGACTGGAAGACCCGGCGTTCTTGAGCCGCTTCGGCTTCTTCCTGGGTGACGCCGAGATGCGGCTGCAGATTCTCGACGCCACGGGCACGGCGCTCTTTTCCACCCTGGAAGGTGAGCGCTACAGCTCGGTGGTGCACGGCACGTACCTTTTGGATCGCGTCCGCCAACACGAGTCGGCGCAGGTCCGTTGCCACGCCTGCCACGTGGAGAACGGTAAACCGACGCCCCGCCAGGATGAGATCGCCACCCTCGCCCCCGTGCCCGGCACGAGCTGGAGCGTGCTGGTGCGCGAGAACCCCCGCCACGTGCAGCAGGTGCTGATTGAGACCGTGATGATCGTGCTCGGGCTGGTGTGCCTGATTCTGGGCGCCTTCACCGGGTTCTACTGGTCGGTCATTCGACGGGTCATTCGACCGCTCCGCCAATTGGCCTCCGCGGCGGCAGCGGTCAACGCGGCCACGCCGTCCCTCGGGCCCCCGACCCGTTCCAGGGACGAGATGCAGGTCCTGGCGGCCTCTTTTGAGTCGATGCTGGGTCAGATGGCCGGCGGGCCCAACGCGCCGCGCCCGTCGCCCTCTCTCCAAACCGGGTCCAACGCCGTGCCGTTGGTGCCACTGCTCCCCGAAGCCCCGGTCGCCACGGCACCGCAAGACCTGCGGGAGCGCCTCCGCGCCGCGCTCTCCACGGCGGCGAACGGGTTTCTCAACGTCGACCTGGTGTCCGCCATTCTCATTCGGGTGGAGGGTGAAGCGTTGGGCGACCCGCCCCTGGTGGTCGGCACCCTGGGCGCCCACAGCGAACCGTTGGCGCGCGCGCTGCATGCGCTCGGCCGGGCCAACGACGTGGTCACCGCGGAGGACCTGATGGTGCGCGGCGTCGACGTGGGCGCGCTGGAGAAGGTCGAGTCCTTCTACCGGGCCGACCTCTCCGCGCTGCAGGCGCTCAAAGGCGAACTCTGGGTGGGGACAAGCGAGCGCGAAGCGGCGCGGCAGGTTCGCCCCATCGCCGAGCTGATCATGCTGCACCTGCAGGGCATTCTCGATCGCAGCCTCTTGTCCGACACGCTCTGGCAGGAGTACCGCGAGAAGAGCCGCATGCTGGGTCACCTGTTCGAAGCCGAGGCCGAAGAGCGCAAGCGCATCGCCCGGGAGATTCACGACGACACGGCCCAGTCGCTCTCCGCGCTGATGCTCCTGCTCGAGGCCTTTCCCACCCATGGAACGCCCGAGCAGCAGGCCGCCGCGATTCGCACCGCGCAGGAGCGAACGGGCCGCATCATCGACTCCACCGATCGGATCATGAAGCGGCTCCGCCCCGCCCTGCTCGATGATCTCGGGCTCACCGACGCCGTCCGCGAGCTGGGCGACAACGTGCTCAACCCCGCGGGCGTGGACTTCGACCTCGACGCGCCCGCCCAGCCCATCGGCGCCGCGAACGAAATCGAAGACGCGGTCTTCCGGGTCTTTCAGGAGGCGAGCTCGAACGTGGTGCGGCATGCGCACGCCAGCAACGTCTTCGCCAGCATCGAGCTGGACGATGGAAGAATCGTCGCCTCGTTCGAAGACGACGGCCGGGGCATGCAGCCGCCGACGGCGCGAAAGTTCAGCGAGCGGCCACGATTTGGACTCCTGGGAATGAGAGAGCGTATCGTTCAGCTCGGAGGTGATTTGAAGCTCTCCACCGCTGAGAGTGGCGGTGTGAGAATTGATCTCTGGGTTCCATTTCGGCCCCGGCAACCCCGCCGCACCACCTCGCAGGACGAACTCCGATGAGCATCCGTGTTTTGTTGGCTGACGATCACACCCTGGTTCGCGAGGGCCTCCGGGGACTCCTCGAGGCGAAGCTCCCTCAACTTCAAGTCGTCGGAGGCGCCGAGTCGGGCGCCGAGGCGCTGCAGATGTGCCGCGACCTGAAGCCCGACCTGTTGCTGCTCGACATCTCCATGCCCGGGCTCGGGGGGCTTGAAGTGCTGGCCGAGCTTCATGCGGTGAACCCGCAGCTGAAGGTCATCATTCTCTCGGCGCACACCGACCGGGCGTACGTGATGCGCGCGCTCAAGCTGGGCGCCAAGGGCTACCTGGCGAAGAAGGCGATGGCGGGCGAGCTGATCGCGGGCATTCAGGCCGTGCTCGAGGGCCGCACCTTCCTCGACCCATCGGTGGCGGACTTCGTGGTGGACGCGGCCATCAACCCCCACGGCTCGGACGAACCGAGCGAGCTGGCCTCGCTGACCGACCGCGAGCGGGAAGTCCTGAAGCTCACGGCCGAAGGGCAGACCGCCAAAGAGGTGGCAAGGGTGCTGAACATCTCGGTGCACACCGTGAATCGGCATCGCGCCACGCTGATGACCAAGCTCGGCGTGCACAGCCGCGGAGAGCTGGTGAAGCGCGCGATTCACCTCAACGTGATCTCGGCCTGAACGGCCGCCCGCTCCGCTCAGATGGGCCGCGGCGATTCGGCGCCCGCGTCGAAGGGCGCCAGGGCGTCGGCCAGCTCCTGCACGCTCCCAAACCGCTTCGCGGGGTTCTTCTCCAGGCAGCGCAACACGGTCGCCCGCAAAGCGGGCGCGATGATCTCCCCCGACGCAGCGATCTGCGGGAGGGGCTCGGGCGGCTGGGTGACGAGCCGGGCGATCATGGTCCCGAACGAGTTGCCGGAGAACGGACGCGAGCCCTTGAGCAGCGTGTAGAGCACGGTGCCGACCGAGTACTGATCAGACCGGTGATCGACCGCGCCGCCGAGCGCCTGCTCCGGCGCCATGAACGAGGGCGTGCCCAGCACCATGCCGGTGCCGGTGTGCTGCAGCTCGTCGTCGCCCTTGGAGCGGAGCTTGGCGATGCCGAAGTCGAGCAGCTTGACGTAGTGCGACTCGCGATCGCGAAGAATGAGGAAGATGTTGTCGGGC
>CAZFXD010000152.1:0-11801 GCA_964522795.1 uncultured Myxococcaceae bacterium | reverse complement strand
GCCATCTTCCGCGCCTGATCGGCCATCGCCTTCACGTTGAGGTTGCCGGCCTTGCGCAGCACCTTGGCGAGCGAAATCTGCTGTCGGGTCTGGAAGAAGCGATCGCCCGAGAGCTCGGCCGCCTGCGCCGCTTCGGTGAAGAACTTGGACGCCTCGCGCAGCTCATTGGAGAGCGCACACAACGTGCCCAGGTTCGCCAGCACGCGGGCTTCGGCATACGGATAGCTGACCGCTCTCCAGCGCTGCAGCGACTTGGTGAACAGCTGCCGCGCCCCGACCGTGTCCTTGGCCGAGAGCATCACGCCGGCGAGGCGGGCTTCGATGCGGGCACGGAAGTCCACCTCGCCGTGCCACCGCGCGAACGCCTGCACTTCGTCGGCGCGCTTCAAGGCCTCCTGGAACGCGGCGGTGGCCTTGCGCCCATCGCCCTCCGACTCCTTCGACTCACCCTTCTCGGCTTCGCACAGCGCCACCAGCGCCGATCCGGCCGCCAGACGAACGGCCGCTTCGAGCGCCTCGACCGCCTTGGAGCGCTTGGCTTCGCTGCGCAGCACCTTGGCCCACGTCAGGTAGAACTCCGGCGACTGCACGTTGTGCCCACGCACAATCAACTCCGCGTCGTCGATGTACAGCCTCGCCGTCGCGGGCTCGCCGATGAGAATCGCGTGCGCCGCTGCGCGGGAAAGCGTGTCGACGCGAGCTCGCGCCAGCTCGCCGGCCCGGGGGCCTTCCATGGGCAACAAGGCCATCGCGTCGGCCCAGCCCTTGAGCGCCAACATCGCGTCTCGCGGCGCGCGGTTGGTCAGCGCCGCCTCAGCCGCGTGCCGCCACAGCGGCATGGCGCGAGTCGCGTCGCCGCCGCGGGTGAGGTGTTCGGCGATGCGCGCCACGTCCGGCTGTTGCCCTGACTGCTTGGCCTGCTCGAGCAACACCGCCGCGAACCGCTGGTGGAGAATGTTCCGCACGTTCGACGGTGCCCGTTCGACGGCCGCGGCGTAGCGATCGCTCGACACCGCCCACTGGCGCCCACCCACCGCGCGCAACAGGCGGCTGTTCACCACGCGCTGGTACGCGCCTCGCGAGATGTGCGGCAACAGCGGTCCCATCAGCGCGCCATCGACCGAGTCGCCCGCCACCACCGCCGCCTCGAACAAGAGCCGCGCGTGCGAGCCAATCGCCTTCACGCGATCGGTGGCGAGATCAATGTCGTCTTTCTCGGGCGGATCTCCGGCGAGCACGAGCGTGCCATTGCGCACCCGCAGGTAGCCGCGATCGGCCAACTGGTAGAGCCAGTCGACCAGAATTCCGGGGAGCCCGCGGCTGCGTCGCAACAACAGGTCGATCAAGTCGGAGGAGACGTTGTTTCCCCCCAGGACCGTCTGGAGCCACATCCCCACCTGCTCGGCATCGAGCCCACCCAGTGAGACGGTGGCCACGCCCGGGAATCGCTCTTCAGCGAACGACGGTTCACAGAACCCGATCGACAGCTCTCGAGCCACGGGCCGCGCACACAGCTCGCGGAACGCCTCCACGCTGTAGCTGTCCATCGCGTCCAGGCCATCAAACATCCACACCATGCGCTGGTTGCCGGCGGCGGCTGTCACCACCGCGCGCAGGGTGTGCACCGCCTGCCCGGGGGTGAAGGGCTGCGGGACGGCTTCGACGCCCGCCAGCACCAATGCCGCCTGCACCTCGGCGGCGTGCAGGTTGGGCAGCTGCTTCAACGCCTCCCGAAGCTTCGTGGTGCGTTGGCCCTTGGGAACGCCGCAGATGTTGCAGAGCAGCTCCGCGAACGCGGCGTACGGCATGCCCTTGAGCGTCTGCAGCCCGCGGGCGAGCCCGACGACCGCCCGTTGGTGCCGAGCGCGCACGGCGAACTCCTGCGCCAACTTCGACTTGCCGGAGCCGATGCTGCCGGTGCAGATCAAGGCCGGCACCGGGTTGGTACCCAGGGCCCCCAGCCGCTTCTCCAGCATCTGGAACTGCACGTCGCGCCCGACCATCACCGGCGCCGCGTTGCCCAGCAAAGATTTGCGCTCGACCACCTCGGCCACGTCGGGGCCGAAGCTCCCGCCGTCGCGAAGTTCAAGCAGGTCCGTCAGCCCGTTGGCCAGCGCGCGTTCCACCACCACGCGACCACCGGGGACCTTCGCCACCAGACTTCGCGCGCGCGAGACCGGTTCGCCCTCGAACCCACCTTCCGGACTCTCCGACTGAACGCGCCCGCCCGTGACGGCGGTGCGGACCGAGAGATCGGCCGTCGCCGTCGATTGGCCGACGTCGGCGATCGCCTCACGAGCGTCGAGCGCGAGCAGGAGCGCACGCCCGGCCGGCAGCACCACGTCTTCGCCTGGAATGAAGAAGACGATGCCGTCGTCCTCGATGGAATCGACCACCGCGCGGTGTTCCGCGGACAGCTGCAGCAGCCGAAGCAAGGCCTGGGTGCGCGCGGGTGACCGCGAGGGCGGGCCGAGCACCTCGACGTGCACCAGCGCCCCACGCGCGGGTCGATCGCCCAGCGCCTGCCGGTCTTCGCAGATCTTCGAGACGGGATCGACGTCGAGCGGAATGCCCATCTCGGCGATGGCGCGACCGAGCTTGGGCATGCCCGGGTCGATGTCCATCGCCGTGGCCGGCATTCGGGTCTTGTCGAGCTTGGGTGCCTCGACGCCGGGCGGCGGTCCGTCGTGATGATAGTGGTGGTGAACTGCGTGTCCGGCCGCTGGAGCTGCGGAGGGCGCGGCCGCAGCTGCGGGAGCCGGCGTGGCCGCGCGGGCCGCTGGAGCCGCCGGGGCGCTCGCCTGCGCCGGAGCCGCCGCAGGCTCGGCCGTCCAATCCTCCGACCAGTCCGGCGCCGCGGCTTCCTCCGGCGCGGCTTCGGGCTCGGCTTCGCCCTGAACCACGCCGCCTTCCTCGCTGCCTTCCTCGCCGCCCTGCGATGAGTCCCAGTCGTCGAACGCGGCCGGCGGCGCCGCTTCAGGGAGAATCGACTCCTCGATCGCCTTGGCCACCGCACGAACGGACTCGAACCGGTCTTCCTTGTTCTTCGCCAACATCTTCAGCAGCACGTCCGACAGACGCGGCCACTGGGCGAGCTCAGGGTTCACCGACGCCGGGTGCGGGGGCGGTTCGTTGACGTGCATGGCGACGATCTTCTGCACGCTGTCTGAAACGAACGGCGGCTGACCGGTGAGGAACTCGAAGGCCATGCAGCCCAGCGCGTAGATGTCTGCACGTGGGTCAATCGCGTCCGCCAGACATTGCTCGGGCGACATGTACGCGGGCGTGCCCACCACGATGCCCATCTGCGTCACGCCCTGCTGTTTCACCGAATCGGCGAGGCGGGCGATGCCGAAGTCGAGGATCTTCGCGACTTCCGTCCCGTCGCGTTTGCGCCCCAGAATCACGTTGGGCGGCTTCAGGTCGCGGTGGATGATGCCCAGCCCGTGCGCGTCGGACAGGCCGTCGCACAACTGCACGAGCAACTGCGCCGTGCGTTCCGGGGACAGGCGCTTTTCCTGATGCAAGAGGTGGTCGAGCGTCACGCCCTCCACGAACTCCATGGCCAGGAACGGCACCCCACCCGACGTCTTGCCGAAGTCGAAGACGCGGACGATGTACGGAGACTCGAGCTGGCTCACCAACTCGGCTTCCCGCTGGAAGCGCGCCCACATGTCGGGGTCGTTCGCCAGCGCGCGGCGCAGCAGCTTCAGCGCGATGGGGCGCTTCAAGTACACGTGTTGGGCGCGGTAGACCTCGCCCATGCCGCCCGTCGCGAGGTGGCTCTCAATCTGGAACCGGCCGTCGAGGAGCTGACCGGGTTCAAGCCGCTCGGCCAGCGCCGGGTCCACCGCGGGTGCAGCGGGGGCTGGCGGCGGCGTGGCGGCTTTCGAAAAGACGGTCGGGTCGACGCCCGGAACCGGCGCCGGCGTCAGCGCGGGCGTGGAGAGTTGCAGCGGCACCGGCGCGGGGGCCGGCGCTTCCGGGCTCGGCGCGGGCGACGAGAGCTGGAGCGGCATCGGCGCAGGCGTGGCGTCGAGCCGCCGAATCATGGTGGGCTCCACCATCGGAGCGGGTTGCGCCGTTGGGGGCGCGGGCGCTGCGACCTCCGCGGGAGGAGGCGCTGCCATCGGAGGGGGCGGCGCGGGCGCTGGCACCGGCTCCGTCGTCACGGCCGCCGGCGCCGCAACTTCGAGGGGGGCCGAAGCGGCCTCGGCTGAGAGCAGCACGGGAGGTGAGGCGGTCGCCGAGGCTTCAGCCAGCGCGGGCGCAGCCACTTCGGCAGCAGCGGGCGCGACTTCGGGAACGGCGGCGATCGGCGCGGGCGCAGCCACTTCGGCCGCAGCGGGCGCGACTTCAGGTGCCACGGCGATCGGCGCGGGTGCGGCTGCTTCGGCCGCAGCGGGCGCGACTTCAGGTGCCACGGCGATCGGCGCTGGTGCGGCTGCTTCGACAGGAGCGGGCGCGACTTCGGGTGCCGCGGCCATCGGCGCGGGCGCGGCTGCGTCCACGGGGGGAGGCGCCGCTGAAGCCTCGGGCAACAAGACGACGTCGTCGCTCGCGTCGAGCAGCTCGTCCGGCTCGTCTGCGGCCGCCGCGGCCGGGCTCGCGCCCAGTGCGAGTTCAAGCGGCGTCGGCGCAGCCGGCGAGGCCTGCGGAGGAACGGGGGCGCTCGCGGCCTGCTCGGTGGACAGCTGCAGCCCGGTGGCCGTGGCGCCCTCACCTGCGGACGGCGGCGGGGCGGCGACCGGCTCGGCCACGGGTGGCGCCGTGACGTCCACCGGCGACTGCACCATCGGCGTCGCGGCGGCGGGGCTCGCCTGAACGCCGTCGAACGGCGCTGCCGCGACTGGAGTGGCTGGGGCCGCGACCATCGCCAGCGGCGGCGCGGGCACCGGCGCTCCCGGCATCGCCGCCGGCGGAACAGGCGACTCGGCGATCATCGGCATGGCGGCCGCAGGGGCAACCGACGGCTCTGGCAGCGTGACCGGAGGCGCTGGCGAATCGAAGGACGGCGGAGGGGCCGCCGACCCGGGAGACACCTGAGACTCCTGCACCGGGGCCGGCGCCGGCACGTCACCGAGCGGCGTGTACGGCTCCCGCGGCGGGGGCATGGGCGGAGAGAAGGACGGCGCCAGAATCTCCGGGATGGGCGACAGCAGCGCGAGGCGGGGCGCGGGGGGACTGAAGGCAGGGGGCGGAATCGAATCGGCCGGAACCTGGGGCTCCGCCGGCGGTGGAGCCGCCGCGACGGCCGCGTCACTCGGCGGCGCTGGCGCTGCCGGGGCCAGCCCTCCGGTGACCAGGGCGGCGGGAGAGACCGCCTCGGGCGCTGGAGCAGCGACCACGAGGGAGGGATCGATCGAGGCCGCTGCGGGCGCGGGCTCCATCGGGGCCGGCGCGGGCGCGGTCTCCATCGCGGCCGGCGTGGGCAGGGGAGCTGCTGGGATCGCCTCCGCGGCTGGCGCGTTCTCCGCAGGTCCCGGCAGCGACGGCGACGGCAGGGGCGCCTCCACGGGTCCGCGAAGCGCGTTGAGCGCGACATCGGACAGCGGCATCGGAACGGCCGCGGAGAGCGGAATCGGGAGCGGCGCCGGCACCAGAGGAATCAAGGCCGGTTGACCTTCCGCCAACGGGGCGACGCCCGGCGTGCCCAGCTGCAGCGGAACCGGCGCGGTGAGCGCCGGCGGTTCGATGGCCGCCCCACCCGCGACGACGTTGGCCGCGAACGTGGACGGTTCGGTCCAATAGAACCCCGACTTGTCGACCGCTTTCGCCGTGAGCGGCTGCGAGCGAGGAAACTTCATCACGTCGATCAGCGCCGGCGTCTTCACGTCGACGGCCGGCAGCGGCGCGGGCAGCACCGGCGGGAGCATCGCCATCGGGTCGGTCGTCGACTGCCAGGCGAACGGATCAATCGGCGGCGCGGGCGCCACCAACGCGGGGGCGTCCAGACTGGGGGTCGGGGCGACCGGCCCACTGCCCATGGTGCTCTGGCGAGAGGCCTCGTAGAGCGCCTCGGCGCGAAGCATGCCGTCGCGGTCCAGGCGAACCACCACGCCGGGGTTCGACCAGCTGTCGACGTCGTTGTAGTCGACCGTGCCGCTCATCATCACCGGCTCGTGACCCGTCAGAGAGAGCCGAATCTGGATCAGGTCATTGGTTCGCAACGCCCGCTTGAACGGTACAAAGCAGGCGCCGAGGCGAATGGTCGCCTCAAACGTCTGCTGAAATTCGAAGACGTTGGTGAAAGCCAGTTCACCAACAAGTTCAAGGTCGGACATGAAAAGTGAGCGGGGCTCGGGCCGAGAGTGTGCACGAATCGCTCGAGCCCGACCACAACGATCGTCGTCACATTACGGGCGTTTACGCTTGCGGAACGGGCACGGGTGAGGCCACCAGTTCAATCTGTTTCCACTTGCCGCTGCGCCACCGCACGCCGAGCACCAGCGAAAGCATTCCCAGGTACAGCACCACCCACACCGTGGCGCCCATGGGCCCCAATTCAAGCGCTCTGACGGACCACCAGACCCCGGGCACGAAGAAGACCCAGGCCACCACCAGCCGCGCGATGAGCGGATACGTGGTGTCGCCCGCGGCTCGCAGGCATTCACTCACCGAGTTGCAGGTGGCGTCGAACAGCTGCCACGCCGCCGAAATCATCAGCATCGACGCGCCGATCTTGAGCAGCTCGCCCTCGCCGTCCTTCACGAAGGGCCGGAAGAGCAGGTGCGGAATCAACAGGTAGATGATGCCGACCAACCCCTGCCAGATGGTGGCGGCGATGAGCGTGCGCCGGAAGGCTTTGGAGGCGTCGGGGAGGTTCTTCGCGCCGATCGCCTGTCCCACCAGGATCGCGCCCGCGCTGGCCAGCCCGAACGCGGGCATGAAGGAGACCGTGTTGATTTGAAAGACGGACATCATCGCCGCCACCGCCGTGGTTCCCAGGCCAGCGACCACCACGTTGATGAACCAGTTGAAGGCCAGGAACTCGAAGAACCAATTGAAGCCCGACGGCAACCCGAAGCGCACCGTTCGCCACAGCTCGCGACGGTTGAGACCGGTCGGCCGCCCTTCCCGGACAAAGGTGAACAACAGCCCGAGGAACGCCACGGTGGTGGCGATCACGCTGGCCAGCGCCGACCCCGAAACGCCCAGGCGGGGAAACCCGAAGCGCCCCTCGATGAGCAGCAGGTTGAGCAGGACGTTGAGCGACATCGCCGAGACGTTGGCGATCATCGGGCGACGCGTATTGCCGATACCGCCGAAGTAGCTCGCCATGGCCTCCATGCCCGCGGCGGCCCCTACCGAGAACAGGCGAATCTTGAGGAACGACACCATCAGCGGCGCCACGTCGGGCGCGTAGGAGAACTGCGCCACCAGAACGTCGACGAACGGCATCGCCGCGCACGCCAGCAACTGCGCGGCCACCGCCACCACCAGCCCATACCAGCCAAACCGGCGCGCGCCGTTTGCGTCGCCGGCACCGAAGAACTGTGCGCTGAAGCTCCCCACGATGAACACCGTGCCCATGGGGAGAATGAGGGCCAGGAAGACGTTGAGCGAACCGGCCGTCACCGCGGCCAGCGACGCCTCGCCGAGCGGCGCCACCAGCAAGGCGTCACACAACCCCACCACCGACTGGGTCGACCTCGAGATCACCACCGGCCACGCCAGCACCAACAACCGTCGCCAGGTGGGCGCCTCTGAGGCGGGCGAATTCACGCGACGCGCGTAGCACGGTTTGCCGAAGGGTCGAGGCCGCTTTTCCTCCCCCGCCTCCCTGAACGGACAGGCGAGCGAACGAGGCCGCCCGCCGCTAGGGTATGACCGAACACTGCGCTTTCAAGGAGCATTGACCCGTGAAACCCGTCATTCGTTCGGTCACCCCGCTGGAATTTGTCTGGGCCACCCAGGACCCGTTCCTGTTCTGCGTGCACCACAACGACGAGTACCCCGAGGGCAATGACCGCTTCGGCCCCAAAGCGTCGCTCGCCGGGCGCGACATCGGCCAGGACTTTGACGAAGCCAACGCGTGGCGCATGTATCACGGCGACGTGGTGCCGGGCTTTCCCAACCACCCGCACCGCGGGTTCGAGACCATTACCGTGGCGCGCCGCGGCTACATCGATCACTCCGACTCGCTGGGCGCGACGGCCCGCTTTGGCCAGGGCGACGTGCAGTGGATGACCGCCGGCCGCGGCATCGTTCACTGCGAGATGTTTCCGCTCCTCGACCCCGCCCCCCCCAACCCCGGGGAGCGGGTTGAGGTGTGGCGCAACCGCCCGCGGAAGAAAAAGCTGGGCGAGCCGCACGTCTCGATGGTCTGGCGCCATCGCGTTCCCGTTCGGACGTTCACCGACGCCGCCGGCCGCAAGACGGTGGTCACCATCACCGCAGGCGCGCTCGAGGGCACGGCCCCGCCGCCGCCCCCCCCCAACTCGTGGGCCGCGCAGCCGGAGTCCGACGTGGCCGTGTGGTCGATTCAGATGGAGCCCGACGCGACGTGGACCTTGCCCCCCACCCGGCCGACCTCCCGCCGCACGCTCTACCTGTTCCGCGGCAGCGCGACGATCGCCGGAGAGTCAGTGCACGCCAAGACGGGTGTCGGGCTGCAGGCCGACGCGCCGGTGGAGATTCACGCCCTGGGCGGACCCGCCGAGCTCCTCCTGCTGCAGGGCCGACCCATCGGCGAGCCGGTGGTTCAGTACGGGCCCTTCGTGATGAACAGCCCAGAAGAAATTCAACAGGCCTTCCTCGACTATCGACGCACGGAGTTCGGGGGGTGGCCGTGGCCGCGCCATGACCCGGTTCACCCAAAGGACGCAGGCCGCTTCGCCCGGCACGCGGACGGTCGCGTGGAGCACGCGCCGGCAGACGCCACCTAGTCGTTCGTCTGGGCGTTCATCGCGCCGTCCGCCCGCCGCGTCGGCCACAGCCGGGGCTCGAGGCGATGGCGGGTCAGGTCCGTGGAACGCACGCTGTCGACCAAGGCGGTGTAGCGGTCGCCCTCGAACCAGGCCCGGTAGGCGTCGAAGAGCGAGGTGGGCGCGATCGCCAGTTGCTCCACCCACGATCGATTCTGTCCCACGTGTCCGGTGAGCACCACCTCGAGCGCTGAGCCGTCCAGCTTGCGAATGGTGGGGAGCGCCGCACGCCACGGCCGCGTCAGCAGTCGCACCGCTCGCGCGGCCTGTTTCACCAGCGATGGGGGCACGTCGAGCGTCAGAAGCGGGTGCCGCCCCGCCGCGCGGCGCACGGTCTCCACATACTGGCCCCAGGTCATCGTCTCCGGGCCGTGCGCTTCGAAGATGCGGGTGGGGCCCGGCGCCCGGGAGGCGAGAATGCGCGCCATGCCGATGGCCAGCTCCCGCCCCCAGATGGGCGTCACCCGACCTCGGCCCGGCTCGACGCCCACGGGCAGCGCGTGCGCCAGCTCCGGTCGGAAATGCCCCGCCCCGGGTTCGAAGATCACATTGGGGCGAACCGCCACGGCGTCCACGCTCGCGTCCGAGAGCAGCTCGTCTTCGAACTGACGCTTGGTTCTGCTGTACGGGTGCCGCGCCCAATCGGAGTGGCCGGCGAGCCCCGTGGACACGTAGAGCAGCCGCGGCGCGCGCTGGCCCTCGCTGCGCAGGGCGCGAATGGCCGACAGCAGCGCTCGAGGCGCGACGAGGTTGACGCGCTCCACGTCGTCGAGGCGGGGGGCGCTCACCAGGGCCGCGTTGTAGACGACGCAGGAGCACGAATCGCGAGACAGGAGCGCTCTCCAGAATGCGGGCGTCACGGCGTCGTCCGAGAGCAGATCGGCGTGGCGCCAGCGCGAATCGCCCCCGTGGGCCACCGCGAGATCGCGCGTGGTGCCCACCACCTCGGCGCCCTGCACGCGCAGCTCGTCGCTGATCAGCGGTCCTAAGAACCCGGCGCCGCCGACGATGAGCGCGCGCGTCCCCGCCAGAGGGCGGCCGGCCGGTTCGGGCCGCGGGCCGGCCTCTGTGGCGCGGGGCACCCGATAGCGCCGCGTCTGTCCACCGCCGAGCGCGTAGCGAATCGCCTCCCCCGCCCGCGGGGCGGGTTCGGTGGCCGCCGCCTGCCGGTAGGGCTCCACCGGGTCGCGCAGGCTGGACAGCCCGGCCGCGCGTTTGAAGTGCTCCAGCTCATCCGGGGTGGCCCGAAAATCGCGGCGCAACTCCGCCACGTCGGTCCCATCAAGACCCGCGAACGGAGACAGCGGCAGGGCGCGCGCGAGGTCGGCCAGCAGGCCCACGGGGCGACCGGGCCAGACCCACAGCGGCAGACTGGGGCGCGCCGGCCCCTCCGTGGCGGCGCGGATCTCTTCCACGTACTGATGCAGCGGGAGCACCCGCGGCCCCGCGCCCCGCACCAGCGCCCCCGAGGGGAGCTCGGCGTGAGGCTGACGGAGCTTCTCCGCGAGGGCCACCACCGCCCGCGTGGCGTCGGGGAGCGCCAGGGGCTGGAACCCGGGCGCGCCGACGACGCGAAGCGAGACCGGGAGCTGCGACAGGATCTCCAGGCGGTAGTGCCCCGCCCCGGGCGCCGTCACCAGGCCCAACTCCAGGGTGGCCGCGCGCAGGCCCGCGGTCTCCACCTCGCTCATCAGGGCACGCCGCGCCGCGCGCTTCGAGTTTCGGTAGGCGTCGAGGGGGCCCGAGGGCTCATCGGCGCGGTGCGTGCTCAAGAAGAGCACCGCGACGTTTCGCAGGGCGCAGGCACGAAACAAGTCGGCGCTCGCGCTCGCGTTGACCTCCCAGGTCATCGAGGCGTCACGATCATCAGGGAGCACCCGCGGCGACTTGGGGGTGATCATCGCATTGTGAAACACGACGTCAGGCCGCACGTCATCCAGCAGATCACTCCATCGTTCGGTACGGCGGGCGGGATCGACCGACAAGTCGAAGACGTGCAAGCGAACGCCATCGAACGGAGGCTCCACCCGCCAGTCCAACACACGCTTGAGGCTGCGCACGCAGCCTTCGACCTGCCACCCCGACTGGAGAAACTCCCGGCCGACGAACGCGCCGAAGCCGTGCGCCGCGGTCAGCAGCACACGGGGCGCTCGAGGCGGCCCGCGAGGAGGTGGGTCTGGAACCGTGGGGCGTTCAGCCACCACGTCCCCTCAGCGAACGTGACCTTTGTGGGGCTTGGGCTTGGGGTGCGGCTTGTGGTGCACGCGCTTGTTGCGACCTTCGGTGTGCCGCGAATCCGCCGCGCTCGCCAACGACGGCGTCAACAGCCCGGCCACCACCACCAGGGCCATCATCAGTTTCGACCGAATCATGTGCGACCTCCCGGGCGTCGAACGCCGCGCTGCGCGTCGACGACCGACGGAGCATACCGGTTCGGCCGTCGGTTGGCGCGCCTACGGTTTTGAGGTTGGGTTCTGGCCCAACAACTCCGCGAGAGGCGAGGCTCCCGCGCCCGCGGCCAGCCGCTTCATGCTCGCCAGTTGATGCACGAGGAAGTCGCGGTTGTCACCGACCGAGAGGTTCTGCACCTCGAGGGCGCCGATGCGATCTTCCGGTGTGAAGGCCGGCTCGGCCACCCGCTCCATGGAGAGCTTGTCGGGCGCGTAGGCCATGTACTCCGCGTCGGTTCGCACCAGCGTGTAGTCATCGCCACGCCGCAGCTCCACCGTCACGCTCCCGGTCACGCCCGGCGCCACCCAGCGGGTCAGCCCGTCTTTGAGCAGCATCGCCTCGGGGTCGAACCACTTGCCCTCATAGAGCAAGCGGCCGAGACGACGCCCCAGCGTGAAGTACTGATCAATGGTGTTCTCGTTA